>NZ_QPKK01000131.1 GCF_003344635.1 Desertihabitans aurantiacus | reverse complement strand
GGCGGAGCGGAAGTGCGCCGACAGCTCCTCGACGCCGACCCCGGCCAACGTGTCGATCACCACCCGGCGGGGGGCGGGAGTGAGCTCGACCATGTTGGTGATGCCGAGGACGACCGCCCCGGACGCGGTGCCGGAGGCGCAGCCGGGGATCGAGTCCTCCAGCACGACGGTGTCCTCCGGGGACACACCGAGACGCCGGCAGGCGGTCAGGTAGGGCTCGGGGTCGGGCTTGCCACGGGTCACCTCGTCACCGGCGACCACGACGTCGAAGGTGCCCTCGGGCAGCCGCTCCAGGACGGCCTCGAGGATCACCCGGTAGGAGGCCGAGACCAGCGCGCACGGGATGCCGGCGACGCGCAGGTCCTCCAGCAGCTCCTCCGCGCCCGGGCGCCAGTCGATCGGCAGCGAGCGCAGGTCGACCACCACCCGCTCCACCAGCCGATCGACCACGAAGGACGGGGTGAGGTCGGTGCGTCCCCCCGGCGTGGCGGCGACCGCCTCGGCGATGATCCGGCCCGACTCCTCCAGCGCGTTGCCGACCAGGGTGTGGGCCTGGGCGTCGCTCCAGGTGCCGCCCCACTGCGGGATCAGCGCGTGCTGGGCCCGCATCCACAGCGGCTCGGAGTCGACGAGGGTGCCGTCGAAGTCCCACAGCACGGCGGCGGGACGGTCGATCGGGGCGGCGGGCGGCTGGCTGGCGGCGTCAGTAGTCATGGCCCGGCCATTGTGGCAGCCGGGCACCAGCCGGGCGGCCGGTTCTCGGCCCTTCGACAGGCTCAGGGCGCTGTGGGTGGTCAGGCGGTGGGCGCTGTGGGTGGTCAGGCGGTGGGCGCTGTGGGTGGTCAGGCGGTCGGGCGCGGGGAGGGCCCTGCGAAAGGGGCAGGGCGTTGCGGCTCAGTCGTCGGGGTCGTAGCCGAGGTTGGCCGATAGCCAGCGCTCGGCGGTCGGCAGGTCCCAGCCCTTGCGCTCGGCGTAGTCGGCCACCTGGTCGCGTCCGAGCCGACCGACCACGAAGTACTGCGCCTGCGGGTGGGAGAAGTACCAGCCCGACACCGAGGCGCCCGGCCACATCGCCATCGACTCGGTCAGCGTGATCCCGGTGCTGGCCTCGACGTCCAGGAGCCGCCACAGCGTCTCCTTCTCGGTGTGCTCGGGACAGGCCGGGTAGCCCGGGGCGGGGCGGATGCCGGTGTAGCGCTCGGCGATCAGGTCCTCGTTGCTCAGCCGCTCCGCCGCGGCGTGGCCCCAGAACTCGGTGCGCACACGCTCGTGCAGCCGCTCGGCGAAGGCTTCGGCCAGCCGGTCGGCCAGCGCCTCGGCCAGGATCGCGGAGTAGTCGTCCAGCGCCTCCTTGAACGCCTGCACCCGCTCGGGCAGGCCGAGCCCGGCGGTCACCGCGAAGGCGCCGACGTGGTCGGCCAGCCCGGTCTGGCGGGGGGCCACGTAGTCGGCCAGCGAGCGGTGCGGGACGCCCTCGCGGTGGTCGCCCTGCTGGCGCAGGTGGTGCAGGGTGGCCAGCACCTCGCTGCGGTCGGCGCCGGTGTAGAGCTCGGTGTCGTCGCCGACCCGGTTGGCCGGGAACAGCCCGTACACCCCGCGCGCGGTGATCCAGCGCTCGTCGACCATCTGCTGCAGCATCGTCCGGGCGTCGCCGTAGAGCCGCCGGGCGGCCTCCCCCGAGGCCGGGGCGTGCAGGATGTCGGGGAAGCGTCCCTTCATCTCCCAGGCGTTGAAGAACGGCTGCCAGTCGATGTAGTCGACCAGCTCGGCCAGCGGGTAGTCGTCGAGGACGTGCACGCCCAGCTGGTTCGGCTGCGGCGGCTCGTACCCCGTCCAGTCGACCGGGGTCGCGCGCCGGCGGGCCTCGGCCAGCGGGATGAGCTTGCGGTCCTGCTTGCCGGCGTGGCGGGTGCGCAGCGCGTCGTAGTCGCGCTTCACATCGGCCAGCAGCGCGGGACGCCGCTCCTCGTGCAGCAGCGCCGCCGCGGTCGGCACCGAGCGGGAGGCGTCCTTCACCCACACCACCGGCCCGTCGTATCGGGGGTCGACCTTGACCGCGGTGTGCGCGCGGGAGGTGGTCGCCCCGCCGATCAGCAGCGGGATGGTCATCTGCTGGGCCTGCATCTCGGCGGCGAAGGCCGACATCTCGTCCAGGCTCGGGGTGATCAGCCCGGACAGCCCGATGATGTCGGCGTCGTGCTCCTTGGCGGCGGCGATGATCTTCTGCGCCGGCACCATCACGCCGAGGTCGACCACCTCGTAGTTGTTGCACTGCAGCACGACGCCGACGATGTTCTTGCCGATGTCGTGCACGTCGCCCTTCACCGTGGCCATGATGATGGTGCCGTTGGTCTCCTTGCGCCGGGACACGGCTCCGGTGCCGTCGGGGTCCCGCTGCGGGGCGGCGGCCTTCTCGGCCTCGATGAACGGGATCAGGTAGGCGACCGCCTTCTTCATCACCCGGGCCGACTTCACCACCTGCGGCAGGAACATCCGCCCGGCCCCGAACAGGTCGCCGACGACGTTCATGCCGTCCATCAGCGGGCCCTCGATCACCTCGATCGGACGCCCGCCGCGGTCGGCGATCTGCTGGCGCAGCTCCTCGGTGTCGGCCTCCACGAAGGCGTCGATTCCCTTGACCAGGGCGTGGGTGATCCGCTCCTGCACCGGCTTCGTCCGCCACTCGTCGGTGGCCTTCTCCGCCGTCTCGCCGGTGCCGCGGAACCGCTCGGCCACCTCCAGCAGCCGCTCGGTGGCGTCGGTCCGGCGGGCCAGCAGGACGTCCTCGATCCGCTCCCGCAGCTCGGGGTCGACCTCGTCCAGCACCACCAGGGCGCCGGCGTTCACGATCCCCATGTCGAGGCCCGCCGCGATCGCGTGGAACAGGAAGACGGCGTGGATCGCCTCACGCACCGGGTTGTTGCCGCGGAAGGAGAACGAGACGTTGGAGATGCCGCCGGACACCCGCGCCCCGGGCAGGTTCTGCTTGATCCAGCGCACCGCGTCGATGAAGTCCAACCCGTAGCGGGCGTGCTCCTCGATGCCGGTGGCGACCGCGAAGACGTTGGGGTCGAAGATGATGTCGTCGGGCGGGAAGTCGAGCTCGTCGACGAGGATCCGGTAGGCGCGCGCGCAGATCTCCTGGCGCCGCTGCAGGGTGTCGGCCTGGCCCTGCTCGTCGAAGGCCATCACCACCGCCGCCGCACCGTGCCGGCGCACGATCCGGGCCTGCTCGCGGAAGGGCCCCTCCCCCTCCTTGAGCGAGATCGAGTTGACGATCGCCTTGCCCTGCAGGCACTTCAGCCCGGCCTCGATGACGGGGAACTTCGAGCTGTCGACCATCACCGGCACCCGGCTGATGTCGGGCTCGGAGGCGACCAGCTTGAGGAAGCGGTCCATCGCGGCGACGCCGTCGAGCATGCCCTCGTCCATGTTGACGTCGATCACCTGGGCGCCGTTCTCGACCTGCTGGGCCGCCACCGACAGCGCGGTGTCGTAGTCGCCGTCCTTGATCAGCGTGCGGAAGCGGGCCGAGCCGGTGACGTTGGTGCGCTCGCCGATGTTGACGAACAGGCTGTCGGCGTCGACGGTGAGCGGCTCCAGGCCCGACAGCCGCAGCGCGGGCCGGACGGTGGCGGGCTCGCGCGGCGGGCGTCCGTGCACCGCCGCCGCGATGGCGCGGATGTGGTCGGGGGTGGTGCCGCAGCAGCCGCCCACCATGTTGACCAGGCCCGCCTCGGCGAACTCGGCCACGATGGCCGCGGTCTCGGAGGCGACCTCGTCGTACTCGCCGAAGGCGTTGGGCAGCCCGGCGTTGGGGTAGCACGAGACGAAGGTGTCGGCGATCCGCGACAGCTCGGCCAGGTAGGGCCGCATCTCCCGCGCGCCGAGCGCGCAGTTGAGCCCGACCAGGAGCGGGCGGGCGTGCCGGACCGAGTGCCAGAACGCTTCGGTGGTCTGGCCGGACAGGGTGCGTCCGGAGGCGTCGGTGATGGTGCCGGAGATGATCAGCGGCCAGCGCCGGCGGTGCTCCTCGAACACCTCCTCGATGGCGTAGATCGCGGCCTTGGCGTTGAGGGTGTCGAAGATCGTCTCGACCACCAGCAGGTCCGCACCGCCGTCGAGCAGGCCCCGGGTGGCGGTCGCGTAGGCCCCGACCAGCTCGTCGAAGGTGACGTTGCGGGCGCCGGGGTCGTTGACGTCGGGGCTGATCGAGGCGGTCCGGTTGGTCGGCCCGAGCGCGCCGGCGACGAAGCGGGGACGTCCGGGGTCGGCGGCGGTGACCGCGTCGGCCTCGGCGCGGGCCAGCCGGGCGGAGACGAGGTTGAGCTCGTAGGCCAGCTCCGACATCCGGTAGTCGGCCAGCGCGATCGCGGTGGCGCTGAAGGTGTTGGTCTCGATGACGTCGGCACCGGCGTCGAGGTACTCGCGGTGGATGCCGGCGATGATCTGCGGCTGGGTGAGGCTGAGCAGGTCGTTGTTGCCCTGCAGGTCGACCGGCCAGTCGGCGAACCGCTCGCCGCGGTAGCCGGCCTCCGAGGGCCGGTCGCGCTGGATCGCCGTGCCCATCGCCCCGTCGATCACCATCACCCGGCGACGCAGCAGCTCGGTCAGCTGCTCGGTGCAGTCGGGGCGCAGCGCGGCGGCGACCGTCCGTGGGACGGTCGTGGGTGCGGGTGCCTGGGTGGCGGTCATGGACGCTCCTGGCGGGACGACGTGGCCGGCCCGGGTCCCGGACCGTCTCCCCAGCCTAGGAAGCGGCACCAGCCCACCCCGGGCTGACCGGATCGTGACACCGCCGCCGCGACGCCCCCGACCCGGCTAGCCCGCCCGCCGCAGCCGCGGGTGGGGGCCTGCGACATAGAGTGGCGGCATGTCCGAGCAGCACCTCATCCCGCTCCGCGAGCTGCGCCGCCCGCTCGTGGTGATGGCCTTCACCGGCTGGAACGACGCCGGCAACGCCGCCAGCCAGGCCGTGGAGCACCTGGGCGACCAGTTCGACGCCGAGCTCGCCTTCGAGCTGGACCCGGACGACTACTACGACTTCCAGGTCAACCGCCCGCAGGTGTCGCGGCCTGAGCCGACCGAGACCGAGATCACCTGGCCGACCACCTCGGTGGAGGTGGCCCGGCTGGACGACCGCGACCTGGTGCTGGTCAGCGGGCCGGAGCCGAACATGCGCTGGCGCCAGTACGCCCGCACGCTGGTGTCGATGATGCGCAGCTGGGACGACCCGCAGGTGATCGTCCTCGGGGCGCTGCTGGCCGACACCCCGCACACCCGGCCGATCCCGGTGAGCGGGTCGACCACCACCGTCACCCAGGCCGAGGAGCTCGGGCTGGAGCTGTCCACCTACGAGGGCCCGACCGGGATCACCGGGGTGATCACCGCCGCCTGCGCCGACGCCGGGATCAAGGTGGTCTCGCTGTGGGCGGCCGTCCCGCACTACGTGTCCCACGCCCCCAGCCCGAAGGCCACCCTGGCGCTGCTCAACCGGGTGGAGGACTTCCTCGGCCAGTCGCTGCAGCTGGGTGACCTGCCCGAGCTCAGCCGGGCCTGGGAGCGCGGGGTGGACGAGCTGGCCAGCGAGGACTCCGAGGTGGCCGAGTACATCGCCACCCTGGAGCGCCAGCAGGACGAGACCGAGCTGCCCGACGCCACCGGCGACGCCATCGCCGCGGAGTTCCAGCGCTACCTGCGGCGCCGCGGGCAGTGAACGACCTGCACCGCTACGCGGTCGGCGTCCGCTGGACCGGCGACCGGGGCACCGGCACCGACGGCTACCGCAGCTACGGCCGCGACCACGTCATCAGCACCGGAGGACGTCCCGACCTGCTCGGCTCGGCCGACCCGACCTTCCGCGGCGACACCGACCGCTGGAACCCCGAGCAGCTGCTGCTGGCCGCGCTGGCGCAGTGCCACATGCTGTCGTTCCTGCACGTGTGCGTCCGCGAGGGCGTGGTGGTGACCGGCTACACCGACGCCGCCGAGGCGACCATGCGCGTCCACCCCGACGGCAGCGGCGAGTTCGTCGAGGCGGTGCTGCGTCCCCGCGTGACGGTGGCCCCCGGCTCCCCCACCGACCTGGACGAGCTGCACCACACCGCGAACGGCCTCTGCTTCATCGCCCGCAGCGTCAGCTTCCCCGTCCGCCACGAGCCGTCCCCGGTCACCACCGCCTGACGCTCCTCCCCCACCGGCGGGCGGGGTCTCAGGCGGAGGTGCCGGCCTCGGCCAGGGTGCGGAGGTGGCGGACCATGGCGTCGGGGTCGTCGGCGCCGAAGACCGCCGAGCCGGCGACGAAGGTGTCGGCGCCGGCCTCGACGCAGCGCTCGATGGTCGACTCGGAGATGCCGCCGTCGACCTGCACCCACACGTCCTTGCCCAGCGGGGCGAGCAGCTCGCGGGTGCGGCGGATCTTCGGCAGGCACAGGTCGAGGAACTTCTGCCCGCCGAAGCCGGGCTCGACGGTCATGATGAGCACCATGTCGAGCTCGCCGAGCAGGGCGGCGTAGGGCTCGACCGGGGTGGCCGGCTTGAGCGCCATCGACGCCCGCGCGCCGAGGCTGCGCAGCTCGCGCGCCAGCCGCACCGGGGCGCGGGCCGCCTCCACGTGGAAGGTGACGCTCTCCGCTCCCGCCTCGGCGTAGGCGGGGGCCCAGCGGTCGGCGTCCTCGATCATCAGGTGGATGTCGAGCAGCTTGTCGGTGCGCGCCCGCAGCGCCTCCACCACCGGCAGGCCGAGGGTGAGGTTGGGCACGAAGTGGTTGTCCATCACGTCGACGTGGACGCCGTCGGCGCTGGCGATCCGGTCGACCTCCTCACCCAGCCGGGTGAAGTCGGCGCTCAGGACGGATGGTGTGATGCGGATCCCCACGGCCCGAACCCTAGCCGGGTCAGCCGGCAAAGCGCGGCGCGGTGGCCACGGCCGCCGCGATCGGCTCGGGCCCGCTGACCAGCTCGAACTGGGCGCCCACGGAGCGGTCGTCGGCCAGGCAGGCAGCCACCACCGCGGCCACGTCGGCGCGCGGGACCGAGCCGCGCTCGACGTGCTCACGCAGGTCCACCCGTCCGGTGGGCTCGTCGTCGGTGAGCTGGCCGGGCCGTACGACCGTCCAGTCCAGGGAGCTGGCCCGCAGCACGGCGTCGGCGTCCCGCTTGGCCTCGACGTAGGCCCGCCAGACCTCGGAGACGTCCTCGCCCAGCGGCTGGTCGACCCCCATCGCCGAGACCTGCACGAAGCGGCGGATGCCGGCCTGCTCGGCGGCTGCGACGGACTTGGTCGAGCCCTCGAGGTCGACGGTGCGCTTGCGCTCGACCTTGCCGTCCGCGCCGGCGCCGGCGGCGAACACCACGGCGTCGCACCCGGCGAAGGCGGCGGCGAAGGCGTCCACGTCGCTGCCCTCGATGTCGAGCAGTCCCACCTCCGCCCCGAGCGCCTCGAGCTCGGCGACGTGGTCGCGGTTGCGGACCAGCGCGACCGGCGTGTGCCCGGCCTCGACCAGCAGGGGGTGCAGCGAACGGGCCACGGACCCGTGGCCTCCGACGACGGCGATGCGGCTCATGTCCCGTGTCTACCCTGTCCGGGCAAGCCCTGCACGGGCCGTGCCGACCCGGGCGTACTGTCAGGTCATGAACCGGGTCGCCCCGTTGAGCGCGTCCGTCCCGCGGGAGAGGCTGGCCCAGCTGCTGGAGGCGCAGCGGGCGCTGGTGCAGGACCTCTCGCTCGCCGACGTGCTCGCCCGGGTGGTCAGCATCGCCCGGGAGGTGTCGGGGGCGCAGTACGCGGCGCTGGCCGTCCTCGCCGCGGACGGGACGCCGGAGGAGTTCGTGCACGCCGGCGGCGACGAGGAGCAGGCGGCCGCCATCGGGCAGCACGCCCGCGGTCGGGGTCTGCTCGGGGCGCTGGTGGACGCCCCGGTGCGGCTGGAGCGGTCGGAGCACCCGCTGTCCGGCGGGTTCGCGCCCGGCCACCCGCCGATGACCAGCTTCCTCGGGGTCCCGGTCCGGGCCCGCTCCGGGGTGGTCGGCAACCTCTACCTGGCCGACCGCGCAGGCGGACCGTTCACCGCCGACGACGAGGCGGTCGTCACCGCGTTGGCCGAGACCGCCGGCAACGCCGTGGACAACGCCCGCCTCTACGACCGGGCGCAGCGCCAGCAGGACTGGCTGCGGGCCTCGGCCGACATCAACCGGCTGCTGGTCACCCTGGCCGCGGACGAGCTGACGGTGCTGCAGCGGCTCTCCGACACCGTGCTGCAGCTGGCCGGGGCCGACGTGGTGAGCGTCGTGCGACCGCTCGACGCCGAGCAGCTGGAGGTGGTCGTGGCCACCGGGGCCGAGGCGCACCGCGTCCGGGGGCTGCGCTACCCGCGCGCCGGCGCGGTCGCCCAGCACGTCATGACCGAGGGCCGCGGCATGCTGCTGCGCCACCTGGACACCGCGCCGACCCCGCCCTGGCTTCACCTGGCGGCCGCCCTGCCCGAGGTGACCAGCGCGATGGCCGTCCCGTTGCAGGGCGGCGGCGCGTCGCGGGGCGCGATCGTGGCCCTGCGGATGGCTGACCGGCCGCCCTTCGACCAGGGCTTGATGGAGATGGCGGGCAACTTCGCCGACCAGGCGGCGCTCACCCTCGAGCTGGCCGCCGCACGGGCGGCTCGGCACCGGCTGGAGGTGCTCGACGAGCGGGACCGGATCGCCCGCGACCTGCACGACCACACCATCCAGCGGCTGTTCGCCGCCGGGCTGCGGCTGCAGAGCGTGGTCGCCTCGAGCGAGGACGGGGTGGTGGCCGAACGGGTCTCCGCCGTGGTCGCGGACCTGGACGCCACCATCGAGCAGATCCGCTCGACGATCGTCGCCCTGGGCGAGACCGCCCCGGACGGCTCGGTCGCCGACCTCGTCCGGCGCACCGTCACCGGCGCGGCGACGGGCCTGCCGGTCCCGCCCGAGACCACCACCAGCGGCCCGCTGGAGACCCTGGACCACCGGCTGCTGGGCGACCTGACCGCGGTGCTGCGGGAGGCGGTGAGCAACTGCGTCCGGCACGCCGGCGCCACGTCCGTCCGGGTCCGGGTGGACGCCGACGCCGGGTGGCTGACGGTCACGGTGAGCGACGACGGCCGCGGTTTCGGCGTCCCCGACCGCCGCAGCGGTCTGGCGAACCTGGAACGCCGCGCCGCCCGGCACGGCGGCACCCTCACCCTGTCGACCGGGCCGGGAGGAGGTGCCAGCCTGCGATGGAGCATCCCGCAGCGCCCCGACGGCCCGGGGTGACCGGCGTCTTCGTGCTCGACGACCACGAGCTGGTCCGGCGCGGGCTGATCGACCTCATCAGCGCCACCGAGGACCTCGCCGTGGTGGGCGAGGCCGCCACCGCCGAGGAGGCGCGCCGCCGGATCCCCGCCTGCGCCCCGACGGTGGCCGTCCTGGACGCCCGGCTGCCCGACGGCAGCGGTATCGACGTGTGCCGGGACGTCCTGGCGGCCCATCCGGAGGTCCGCTGCCTCATCCTCACCTCCTACGACGACGAGGAGACCCGGTCCGCGGCCGCGCGGGCCGGCGCCTCGGGCTACCTGCTCAAGGCCATCCGCGGCAACTCCCTGGTCGAGGCGATCCGGGCCGTGGCGGCGGGCCGCTCCCTGCTCGGCCCAGCCCCCGACCCAGCCCCCGCGCCGGAGCGGCCACCGGCGGCCGAGACCCGGCTGAGCGAGCGCGAGCGGCAGGTGCTCGAGCTCATCGCCGACGGCCTGACCAACCGGGAGATCGCCGAACGGCTCTTCCTGGCCGAGAAGACGGTGAAGAACAACGTCTCCAGCCTGCTGGCCAAGCTCGGGCTGCAGCGCCGCACCCAGGCAGCCGTCTACGGCGACCGACGCCGCACCGGCGGGCCCGCACCCGACTGAGCCGTCCGGCGCCGCAGGGTCGGGACCTTCGGCCCTGTCGGACGGCCTGCCGGCTGACCCATGCTGGGCATGCACCGCCGCCGCCCCGGTCCGGGCCGAGAGCTCGGATCAGGCGCCGGGATCGGGGGACCTCAGGTCGCCGTGGAGGCGGCGGCGGTGCGACCTCCTCGCCGCGGCTCTCAGCCCGTGCGGCGCAGCAGTGCCAGGAACATCGCGTCGGTGCCGTGCCGGTGCGGCCAGAGCTGGACGAAGTCGCCCAGCGCGGCGCCGGACACCTCGGGCAGCAGCGGCGCTGCCGGCACCACCTCGACGTCGTCGCGCCCGGCCAGCACCTCCTGCACCACCTCGACGGTCTCGGCGCGGTGGGGGGAGCAGGTGACGTAGGCCGTCACCCCGCCCGGACGGGTCGAGTCGAGGGCGGCGGTGAGCAGCCGCCGCTGCAGCGGGTGCAGCTCGCGGACGTCCTCGGGCCGGCGACGCCAGCGGGCCTCCGGGCGGCGTCGCAGCGCTCCCAGCCCGGTGCAGGGCACGTCGGCGATCACCTTGGCGAACGAGTCCGGGCGCCACGGCGGGCGGGTGCCGTCGGCGGTGAGCACCAGCGGCGGCTCGGGCCGGGCCCGGACGGCCTGGCGCACCAGCTGGGCGCGGTGCGGCT
>NZ_QPKK01000130.1 GCF_003344635.1 Desertihabitans aurantiacus | reverse complement strand
GGCGGCTCGCGCGCTGGGGGCGGCTCGGGCGCTGGCGTCGACTCGCGCGCTGGGGGCGGCTCGGGCGCTGGGGGCGGCTCGGGCGCTGGGGCCGGGTTGGGCGCAGACCCCATCACCACGCGCCGAGCCTGTCGGAGCGCGGGCCGTCGGAGGCTCTGCCGGTTGTCGGTGCCCGGTGGCAGGCTGCTGCCATGGCGAAGGTCGAGCGGCCCGAGGTGCCGGGGTGGATGGTGCGGCGCATCGCCGGCATCCTCGAGCGGTTCCCCGGGTGCGAGCAGGAGGACGCCTGGACCGGCGTCCGCTGGCGCGTCGGGCAGGCGACGGTCGCGCACGTCTTCGGCGGGGAGGACCAGCTGTTCCGCGTCACCTTCCGCGCCCGCCCGGACGAGGTGGCGGCCCTGGAGCACATGGGCCCGCCCTACTTCCGCTCCGGCTGGGGCGGCGACGTCGTCGGGCTGGTGGTCGACGAGCACACCGACTTCGAGGAGCTGGCCGAGCTGCTCACCGACTCCTTCTGCGTGCAGGCCCCCCGCCGGCTGGTGGAGCAGCTCGGTCTGCCCGAGCCCCAGGTGTAGACCGGCTGGGGCTGGTGACGCGACCGCGGCGCCCGCCGCACGGTGCTGGCGCCGGCCCGCGCGGGGGCCTAGCGTGGCCGCAGACCCACCGCCGGGTCCGGATCGACGACGATGCGGAGAGGCCCATGGACACACCCCACCCCCAGGTCCACCAGCGGTACGAGGCGGTCGCCGCCCGGCCCGAGTTCGACGAGCTGCGCCGGCGCTACCTGCGCTTCGTGGTGCCGGCCACGATCACGTTCATGGCGTGGTACGTCGTCTACGTCGCCTGCAACAACTGGGCCCGCGGCTTCATGAACCAGCAGGTGGTCGGCCACGTCAACGTCGCGGTCGTCTTCGGGCTGCTGCAGTTCGTCTCCACCTTCGCCATCGCGGTGCTCTACGCGCGCTACTCGATCCGCCGCCTGGACCCGCTGGCCGACGAGCTGCGTGAGGACTTCGAGTCGGGCTCCGCCCGTGGCGTCCCCGGCGCCGAGGGACGGGGGCGCTGACATGAGCAGCCAGGTGCTGATCATCGTGCTGTTCTCGGTGGTGGTGGCGCTCACCCTGGGCATCACCATCTGGGCGTCGCGGCAGAACCGCAGCGCCGCGGACTACTACGCCGGCGGCCGCAACTTCTCCGGGCTGCAGAACGGGCTGGCCATCGGCGGGGACTACATGTCGGCCGCCTCGTTCCTCGGCATCTCCGGCTCGATCGCGCTGTACGGCTACGACGGCTTCCTCTACTCGATCGGGTTCCTCGTCGCCTGGCTGGTGGCGCTGCTGCTCATCGCCGAGCTGCTGCGCAACTCCGGGCGCTACACGATGGCCGACCAGCTGGCCTACCGGATGCGTCAGGTGCCGGTGCGCTCCGCGGCGGCGCTGTCGACCATCGTCGTCTCGATCTTCTACCTGCTCGCGCAGATGGTCGGCGCCGGCAGCCTGGTCGCCCTGCTGCTCGGGCTGGACTCCCCCGTGCTCAAGAACACCGTGATCGTGCTGGTCGGGGCGCTGATGATCATCTACGTCACCTTCGGCGGCATGAAGGGCACCACCTGGGTGCAGATCGTCAAGGCCGTCCTGCTGATGGTCGGCTCGCTGCTCATCACCGTGCTGGTGCTCGCCCAGTTCGGGTTCAACCTGTCCGAGCTGCTCGGCGCGGCGGCTGAGGCCTCGGGCCAGGGCGAGGCGTTCCTGCAGCCGGGACAGCTGTACGGCAAGAACCTCGCCGGGCAGTTCGACTTCCTCTCCCTCGGCCTGGCCCTGGTGCTCGGCACCGCCGGCCTGCCCCACATCCTCATCCGCTTCTACACCACCCCGACCGCCCAGGCCGCCCGCAAGTCGGTGCTCTGGGCGATCGGGCTGATCGGCGCGTTCTACCTGATGACGCTGGTGCTCGGATTCGGCGCCGCGGCGCTGGTGCCGACCGGGGAGGGCTCCGCGGTGCGCGAGTCCGCGGGCAACGTCGCCTCGCCGCTGCTGGCCGAGGCGGTGGGCGGCGGCGAGGGCAGCATCGGCGGCGCGGTGCTGCTGGCGCTGATCTCGGCGGTGGCCTTCGCGACCATCCTCGCCGTGGTGGCCGGGCTGACGCTGACCTCGGCCACCTCGGTGGCCCACGACCTCTACGCCACGGTGGTGAAGAAGGGCGAGGTGACCGAGCGGCAGGAGGTCCGGGTGGCCCGGATCGCCGCCTTCGTCATCGGCGCGGTGGCGATCGCCCTGGCCATCCCGGCGCAGAGCCTGAACATCGCCTTCCTGGTCGCGCTGGCCTTCGCCGTCGCGGCCTCGGCCAACCTGCCCACGCTGATCTACAACCTGTTCTGGCGGCGGTTCAACACCACCGGGGCATTGGCCAGCATGTACGGCGGGCTGGTCGCCGCGGTGGGTCTGGTGGTCTTCTCCCCGGTGGTCTCCGGGGCTCCGACCTCCCTGCTGCCCACGGCCGACTTCGCCTGGTTCCCGCTCAACAACCCCGGGCTGGTCTCCATCCCGTTCGGGTTCCTCTGCGGGTTCGTCGGCACCCTGCTCGGCGGCAGGGACGGCTCCGGTGAGCGCTACACCGAGCTGCAGGTGCGCTCGCTCACCGGCGCCGGGGCGGAGAAGGCCACCTCGCACTGACCCAGCCGGTCAGCCCAGTGCGGCCAGGGCGTCGATCTCGACCAGCATCTCCTCCCGCGGCAGACCCACGAAGACGGTGGTGCGGCAGGGCAGCACGTCGCTGCTGCAGTGCTCGGCGAGGAACGCCCCGTAGGCCTCGTTCATCTCCGCGAAGTGCGCCCGCTCGGTGAGGTAGACCCGCAGCGAGAGGACGTCGTCGAGGTCGGCCCCGCCGGCCAGCAGCACCGCGCGCACGTTCTGCAGCGTCCGGGTGGTCTGGGCGGCGACGTCACCGGGGAACAGGTACTCCCCGGTCGCCGGGTCCTGCGGGCCCTGCCCGGAGACCTGCAGCAGGTTGCCCTTGCGCACCCCCTGGGAGAACGTGAAGGCGGGGGCCGGGGCGTCGTCGGTGCGGATGGCGGTGCGTTCGGTCATCAGATCTCCTTGGTGTGACGGGTTGCGCCCGGGCGGACGCGGCCGGTGCCGGGGCACGGGGCTACAGGGTCCAACGTAACGGCTTGGTTACCACTGCTGCCGCCGGGTTTTCTTTTATTCGGACAGTATGCGAACTTATTCCTCGACGGCCGAGCGGATGCCCCTCCTACCGCAGAGACGGCCGTGGCCCCGTGTCACGGTCCCGCATCGGTCTGACCAATGTCGCTCTGTGCATCCGGAGGTAACTCGCCGTGACCCATCGCTCCAGGCTCTTCGCCGCCGCCGCCCTCGCCACCGTCGGTGGTCTGCTGCTCGTCGGCTGCAGCAGCCCCACGTCCTCCTCCGACGGCGGGAGCGGGGAGACCCCGCCGCTGACGGTCGACATGGCCTTCAGCGGCTCGGTGATCCAGAGCAACTTCAACCCGTTCCTCAGCTCGGCCACCCAGGGCACGCGCAACTACATGTTCCAGACGCTGATGAACACCGACATCATCAACGGCGGCGAGTTCACGCCGTGGCTGGCCAGCGGCTACGAGCTGTCCGAGGACGGGCGCACCCTGACGGTGCACGTCGAGCCGGAGGCCACCTGGTCCGACGGCACGCCGGTCACCGCGGAGGACGTCCGCTTCACCCTCCAGCTGGCCAAGGACAACCCGGCGCTCAACCAGCGCGGTGCCCAGTTCGAGACGGTCACCGCCGTCGACGACAAGACCGTCGAGTTCACCTTCGCCGAGCCCGGCTCCACCCTGCTCGCCGGCATCTTCGCCACCTACATCGTGCCGAAGGCGCAGTGGGAGGGCGTGGACGCGCAGACCTTCACCAACGACCAGCCGGTGGTCAGCGGGCCCTACGAGCTGGGCCGCTTCAGCCCCCAGCAGGTCACCCTCTCCCTGCGCGAGGACTACTGGCGCACCTCCGACATCCAGGTCGAGACGATCAACATGCCGATCATCAACTCCTCGACCCTGGTCTCCCAGCTCGAGCGCGGCCAGGTCGACGTCTCCGGTGCGGCCATCCCCAACCTCATCGACGGCTACGTCAGCACCTCCGACCAGCACGGCTACTTCTACCCGACCTACGGCGGGCTGTACCTCGTGTTCAACCACGACGTGCCTGCGCTGCAGGACGTCCGCGTCCGGCGCGCGGTGATGCTGGCGATGGACAAGCCGCAGCAGATCGAGCTGGTCACCCAGGTCGGCGCCCAGCCGATCAGCCAGACCGGGCTGGACGCCACCACCCTCTCGGACTGGCTCGACCCGCAGTACACCGAGCCGGTCGAGCGCGACCTCGAGGGCGCGCGCGCCGAGCTGGAGCAGGCCGGCTACACCTTCGACGCCGACGGCCGGGCGATCGGCCCCGACGGAGCGCCGCTCACCCTCAGCTACGGCGAGGTCGGCGACTTCGCCGACTCCGTGCAGCGGGCCCGGATCATCTCCCAGCAGCTCGCCGAGATCGGGATCACCGTCAACGTGGAGACCGCGGCCAGCAGCACCTACAGCTCCGAGCGCGCCAACGGCGGCTACGACCTGGTGGGCTACGGGTTCGCCTACGGCAACACCCCGTACGTGTTCTACAACTCGATGCTCAACAGCTCGCTGGCCGGCGGCGAGGACGGCAGCCCCAGCAGCTACGCCAACTACGGGCGCTGGCGCGACGAGGAGACCGACGCCGCGCTGGACCGCTTCGCCGCGGCCTCGGCGGTCGAGGAGCAGCGCGAGGCCGGCTACGAGCTGCAGCGGATCGTCACCGAGGAGGTGCCGTTCGTGACGCTGTCCAACATCACCGCAGGCTGCGCCTACACCACCGCCAACTGGACCGGCTTCCCCAGCGAGGACGACCCCTACGGCGTCTGCGCCCCGTGGTTCGCCGGCAGCTCGGTGGAGGACATGCTGGCCAAGCTCGAGCCCGCCGGCTCGTGAGCGCCACCACCGGCGTCGCCCCCGTCCAGACCGCCGGTCGGCGGTCCGGGGCGCGGGGCGGCGCGCTGCGGGTGATCGCCCGGCGCTGCCTGTTCTACCTCGGCACGGCCTGGGCCGCGATCACCCTGAACTTCCTCATCCCGCGGGTGATGCCCGGCGACCCGGCCTCGGTGATCATCACCCAGCTGGCCCAGCGCCAGCCGATCACCCCCGAGACCGAGCAGGCGATCCGGGCGCTCTTCGGCCAGCCGGAGGGCAACATCGCCCAGCAGTACGTCGACTACCTCGGCGAGCTGTCGCAGGGCAACCTCGGGCTGTCGACCACCTACTACCCCCAGCCGGTGTGGGAGGTGATCTCCACCGGGCTGCCCTGGACGCTGACCCTGGTGGGCGTCACCACGGTGATCGCCTTCCTGCTCGGCACCGGGCTCGGCATCCTGTCCGGCTCCCGGCCGGGACGGCTGGCGGACTCGGTGATGGCGCCGCTGGCCACCCTGCTCGGCTCGATGCCCTACTTCTGGGTGGGCACCCTGGCCCTGCTGGCGTTCTCGGTGACGGTGCCGTGGTTCCCGTCGCAGAACGGGTCCGACCTGTCGCTGGACCCGGGCCTCTCGGTCGAGTTCATCGCCAGCGCGATCCACCACGCGGTGCTCCCGGCGCTGACGATCATCGTCTCCTCGATCGGCGGCTGGTTCCTCGGGATGCGGAACATGATGATCACCACCATCGCCGAGGACTACGTGCAGCTGGCCGAGGCCAAGGGGCTCTCGCGGTGGCGGGTGATGATGAGCTACGCCGCCCGCAACGCGATGCTGCCCCAGGTCGCCGGGCTGGCGATCTCGCTCGGCTCGGTGGTCGGCGGCTCGCTGCTGGCCGAGGCGGTCTTCGCCTACCCCGGCGTCGGCTACCTCTTCTACCAGGCCGTGGTCAGCCTCGACTACCCGCTGATGCAGGCGCTGTTCCTCACCATCTCGCTGTCGGTGCTGGCGGCCAACTTCGTGGCCGACTCGATCTACGTGCTGCTCGACCCGCGCACCAGGGAGGCCTGATGACCGCGACCACCCCGGCGACCGCGCCGGCGACCACCGCCCAGCCGCGCCGCTTCCGGCTCCGGCTGACCCGCAACCGCAAGGCCCGCGCCGGCCTGCTGATCCTGGCCGTCTACGCCTTCGTGGCGATCTTCGGCCCCACGCTGGTCACCCACCTGCTGGGGCAGTCCCCCACCGCCTTCACCGGGCAGGTGCTGGCCCCGCCCTCGGCCGAGCACTGGCTGGGCACCAACCAGGACGGCGTGGACGTCTTCGCCCAGCTGATCTGGGGCACCCGCTCCTCGCTGCTGGTCGGGCTGATCGCGGCCTCCACGTCCACCGTGCTGTCCGTCCTGGTCGGGCTGGTCGGCGGCTACTACGGCGGCGTCCTCGACCAGGTGCTGGGAGCGGTGACCAACGTGTTCCTGGTGCTGCCGGGCCTGCCGCTGGTCATCGTGCTGGCCGGCTACCTGCAGGGCCGCGGCGGGTCGATCGCGGTCGCGATCGTCATCGGCGTCACCGGCTGGGCCTGGGGCGCACGCTCCAAGCGGATCCAGACCGTCTCGCTGCGCAACCGCGACTTCGTCACCAACGCCAAGCTGATGGGTGAACGGGACGCCCGCGTGATGGGTGCGGAGATCCTGCCCAACCTGCTGCCGGTGATCTCCTCCACGCTGATGCTGGCGGTGGTCACCTCGATCCTGGCCGTCTCCGGTCTGGAGTTCCTCGGCATCGGCGACGTCAACACCGTCAGCTGGGGCAGCATGCTGCGCCAGGCCCAGGAGCGCCAGGCCCTCTTCTCCGGCGCCTGGTGGTGGTTCGTGCCCCCGGGTGCGGCGATCACCCTGCTCGGCGCGGCCGCCGGACTGGTCAACTTCGGCGTCGACGAGATCACCAACCCGCGGCTCCGGGTGCCCCGTGCGCCGCGCGTGAAGGGAGGACGGGCATGAGCCCCACCACCGCCCCAGCCGCCGCGGGCACCGCCACCACCGAGGCCCCCGTGCTGCTGGACGTCCGCGGGCTGCGGGTCGACTACGGCCAGCCGGGTGACCCGCTGCTGGCCGTCCGCGATGTCGACCTGCAGATCCGCCGCGGCGAGGTGCTCGGCATCGCCGGGGAGAGCGGCAGCGGCAAGACCACCCTCATCACCGCCCTGCTGCGGCTGCAGCGCCCGCCGGCCCGCACCACCGCCGGCACCGCGCTGCTGCACCCGCGACCCGGGCAGGACGGCCCTCCGGTCGACCTGCTCACCGCCTCCCGCAGGGAGCTGCGGGCGCTCCGCTGGGAGCGGCTGTCGGTGGTCTTCCAGAGCGCCATGAACGCGCTCAACCCGGTGCACCGGCTGGAGAGCCAGTTCATCGACACCCTGGCCGCGCACCGGCGGATGTCGCGGACCGACGCCCGCGCCCACGCCCACCACCTGCTCGAGCTGGTCGGCATCCCGGCCTCGCGGGCCCGCTCCTACCCCCACGAGCTGTCGGGTGGGATGCGCCAGCGCGCCACCATCGCGCTCGCGCTGGCCTGCGAACCCGACCTGGTGGTGATGGACGAGCCCACCACCGCCGTCGACGTGGTGATGCAGCGCCAGATCCTGGCCCAGGTGCAGCGACTGCAGGCCGAGTTCGGCTTCGCGATCGTCTTCATCACCCACGACTTCTCGCTGCTGCTCGAGATCGCCGACCGGTTGGCGATCATGTACGGCGGCCGGATCGTCGAGACCGGCACCCCGGCCGAGCTGGCGGGCGACCCTCGGCACCACTACACCGCCGGCCTGCGCGACAGCTTCCCGCCGCTGCGCGGGCCGCTGGTCCCGCTGCGCGGCATCCCCGGCTCTCCGCCGGACCTGCGCACCGCCGGCATCGGCTGCAGCTTCGCCGACCGCTGCGCCGGCGCCCAGGAGGACTGCCGCAGCACCGTCCCGCCGCTGTTCGTCGAGGGCAGCCGGGCCCACGCCTGCCTGCACCCCGTCGGCACCCCCGCTCCCAGCTCCCCCGGAGGACGACCGTGACCAGCCCCACCGACGAGCGTCCCACCGACGAGCGCTCCGCCGGCCGCCCCGTCCCGGCCCGTCGGGCCGACGACCGCCCGGTGCTCGCCGCCCGCGACGTCACCGTGCACTTCCCCACCAAGGGCGGCGCGGTGCACGCCCTGGACGGGGTCAGCCTGGCCCTGCACCGGGGCCGCACCCACGCGGTGGTCGGCGAGAGCGGCAGCGGCAAGTCGACGCTGGCCCGCACCCTGGCCCTGGTGCAGCAGCCGACCGCCGGCACGGTGGAGCTGCACGGTGCCCCGGTGGAGGCCGCGCGCCGCCGCCGGCAGCGCCGCGAGTTCGCCGCCACCGTGCAGCTGGTGCTGCAGGACCCGTTCAGCTCGCTCAACCCGCTGCACCCGGTGCGCTACCTGCTCAGCCGGCCGCTGCTGCTGCACCGGCCGAAGATGCCGGCCGAGCAGCTGGAGACCGAGATGCTGCAGCTGCTGGAGCGGGTGGCGCTGGTACCGGCCCGCCGCTTCCTGGACGCCCGCCCGCACGAGCTCTCCGGCGGGCAGCGCCAGCGGGTGGCGATCGCCCGCGCCCTGGCCGTCCGGCCCGACGTGATCCTCGGCGACGAGCTGATCAGCATGCTCGACGTGTCGCTGCGGCTGGAGGTGCTCAACCTGCTCGCCACCCTGCGCGACGAGGAGGGGCTGGCGATGCTGTACATCACCCACGACATCGCCACCGCGCGCTACTTCGCCGACGAGATCACCGTCCTCTACGCCGGTGAGGTGGTCGAGACCGGCTCCGGCGAGGACGTCACCCAGACCCCCGCGCACCCCTACACCCGGCTCCTGGTCGAGTCCTCCCCCGACCCCTCGCCGGAGTCGCTGGCGGCCGGTCCGGGCGGGGACGGGGAGCGTCCGCGGGCCGACGCGGTGGCCGCCGAGCCGCCGGACCTGATCTCCCCGCCGTCGGGCTGCCGGTTCCACCCGCGGTGCCCGTTGGCGCGTCCCCGCTGTGCCGAGGCCTCCCCGCCCTCGGTGGAGGTCGACGATGGTCACCGGGCCCGCTGCTGGGCGCTGACCGACGACGAGCAGTACCAGCGCGGGTCCGCCGCCTGACCCCGTCAGGCCGCTCCCTCGACGACCCCGAACACCGGAGGCCCGGATGACCAGCCCGTCCCCCCACCGCGACCTGCTGCCCAGCGCGGTGGTCGACGACCTCGCCCGCCAGCTCGCCGAGGTGGCCGGCGAGGCCGTCGCCACCGTCTTCGCGCGCGCGCTGCGCGAGACGGTCGAGCGCACCCTCACCCGCCACGAGGACGGCACGGCGTTCGTCGTCACCGGCGACATCCCGGCGATGTGGCTGCGCGACTCCACCGCCCAGTGGCAGCCCTACCTGCTGCTGCTGGAGGAGGCGCCCGGTCTGGCCGACGTGCTGGCCGAGGTGCTGCGCCGGCAGTTCGCCTCGATCCGCCACGACCCGTACGCGAACGCGGTCAACGACGGGCCGACCGGCGCCGCCTGGGACACCGCGGACAACCACCCCGACCCGCGGCTGTGGGAGCGCAAGTACGAGGTGGACTCGCTGGCCTTCCCGGTGCTGCTGGCCCACCGCTGGTGGCGGGCCACCGGGTCGACCGCGGTCTTCGACGACGGTGTCCTGCTCGGGCTGCGCCGGGTGGTGCAGCTGTGGCGGCGCGAGCAGCAGCACGAGGCGCAGTCGACCTACCGGTTCCGCCGGCCCAGCCGGCTGGCCAGCGAGACCCTGGCCCGTCACGGCCTCGGCGGACCGGTCGCGGTGACGGGGATGACCTGGTCGGGGTTCCGGCCCAGCGACGACGCCTGCGCGTTCGGCTACAACATCCCGGCCAACCTCTTCGCCGCCCGCAGCCTGGACCGGGTGGCCGAGATCGCCGCGTCCGTCTACGGCGACGACGCGCTGGCCGCCGAGGCCACCGCGCTGGCCGCGGAGCTGCGGGACGGGGTGGAGCGCCACGGCGTGGTCGAGCACGAGCGGCACGGCCGGGTGTGGGCCTACGAGGTCGACGGCATGGGCGGCACGCTGCTGGCCGACGACGCCAACATGCCCAGCCTGCTCTCGCTGCCGCTGCTGGGCGTCTGCGCCACCGACGACGAGCGCTACCTCGCCACCCGGGCGCTGGTGCTCAGCCCCGACAACCCGTGGTACCACGCCGGCTCGGCCGCGGCCGGGATCGGCAGCCCGCACACCCCCGACCGCTACGTCTGGCCCATCGCGCTGGCGGTGGAGGGGCTCACCAGCACCGACCCGGACCGGCCGCTGGAGCTGCTGCGGCTGCTGGCGGCCACCGATGGCGGCACCGGCTACCTGCACGAGGGCTTCGACGTCGACGACCCCACCCGCTGGACCCGGGAGTGGTTCTCCTGGGCCGACTCCGCCTTCTGCGAGCTCGCGCTGGCCGTGCTCGGCCGCCGGGTCAGCGACCTGGACGCCGCCCCGCCCGCCCCGGCGTCTCCCGCGACCGCCCGCCCGGTGCGCCGGCGCGACCTCGGCGCCACCGCGGACTGGACCGTCCGGCCGGTCGACGGCGAGGCCGGG
>NZ_QPKK01000013.1 GCF_003344635.1 Desertihabitans aurantiacus | reverse complement strand
CGGCCGACGGCGGGCAGCGGGCGCCGGGGCGGGGACGCCGACCTCCTGCGGTCGGGCCAGCTCGGTGGCGGTCACGGTCGTCCGCCCGGGTCCGGGGTGGGACGGTCGACCGGCGCGCGGTGCGGGGCGGGGTGGCGCCGCCGGGCACGGGCGACCCGGAGATGGGTGCTCATGGGGTGGGTCCTCCACAACGTCGTGGCTTTGACAGCGCTTACCGTTACATCGTTGTAAGCGGACGTCAAGGGGTGGCTCGGATCCGCTGGGGAGGCTCAGCCGGTCGGCAGGTCGTCGAGCGGCAGCGGGCCGGTGCTGTCGCGCAGGACGAGGGTGGAGGCGATGGTGCGGCGCTGCGGGGCACGGGAACCGTCGGCGATCCGGGCCGCGAGCAGGTCGAGCGTGGTGGCCGCCAGCTGTTCGTGGTCGAAGGTGACGGTGCTGAGCGAGGGGTGGGTCCAGCGGCCGACCTCCAGGTCGTCGAACCCCGAGACCGCCACCTGCGAGGGGATGTCCAGCCCGGCCCGGGCGAGGGCGCCCATCGCGCCGAGGGCGAGGCTGTCGTTGAAGCAGACGACGGCGTCCGGCGGCTGCGCCCCGGAGGCCAGGTGCGCGAGCACCGCGTCGTGACCGCCCCGGCTGTTCCAGTGCGCGCTGGGGATCTCATCGGCCGGGTCGGGCTCGATGCCGGCCGCGCGGAGGGTGTCGCGGTAGGCCGCCAGCCGCAGCTGGGAGGTGGCCGAGGCCATCACACCGAGGACGGCCACCCGGCGCCGTCCGGCACGCAGCAGACCTTCGACCAGGGTGCGCAGCGCGGCCTGGTCGATCCCGACGTGGTCGACGCTCGGGAGCTCGACCTCGCCGATGAGCACCAGCGGCGGCAGCGAGTCGGCCTGCTGGATGGTGGAGAGGTCGATGTGCACCGGGTTCAGCACCAGGCCGTCGACGAGCTGCTCGCGGGCCCGGTTGATCAGCGCGGCCTCGCGGTCGGCGCGTGTGCCGGTCTCCTCGACCTGGATGGTCGTCCCCCGCTGCTTGGCGACCCGGACGAACGCCTGCACCACCGCGGCGGAGTAGGGCGCGGCCAGGTCGGGCAGCGCGAGCGCCACCACCCCGGTCCGGCCGTTGCGCAGCCCCCGGGCGGCGAGGTTGGGCACGTAGTCCAGCTCGGCCAGAGCCTGCTCGACCCTCGCCCGGGTCGCCGGGGCCACCGGGACGGTCGCGTTGATGACGTTGGAGACGGTCTTGGGGGAGACCCCGGCCAGCCTGGCGACGTCCTTCACCGTTGCCCGCACCACGCACCTCCTCGCCCCCGCGGGAGTCTAGGAGCAGCGCGCCGTCCGGTGCCGGGTTGTCCGGGGGCGAGAGGGTGGGGGCGTGCAGGAGGTGCTGAGCGAGATCGTCCGGCGGGTGCAGCAGGTGCAACCGGTGCCGTCCCTGGAGCACCAGCTGGTGCTGCTGCTGGTCGCGGCCGTGCTGGTGGTGCCGCGGCCGCTGTGGCGTCTCACCCGGATGCTCGTCACCATCGTCCACGAGGCCGGCCACGCGGTGGTGGCCCTGCTCACCGGACGCCGCCTGGCCGGCATCCGGCTGCACACCGACACCTCCGGGCTGACGGTCTCCCGCGGCCCGTCCCGGGGCCCGGGGATGGTGGCCACCCTGCTCGCCGGCTACCCGGCCGCGGCGGTGCTCGGCGTGGCCACGGCGGCCGTGCTCGGCACCGGGCGGGCGGTGGCGTTCCTGTGGGTGCTGCTGGTGGCGCTCGCGCTGATGCTGCTGCAGATCCGCAACCTGTATGGGCTGCTGGTGCTGCTGGCGGTCGGCGGGGCGCTCGGGGCGGCCACCTGGACGCTGGATGCGCAGCTGCTGTCCTGGCTGGCCCACCTGCTGTGCTGGGTGCTGCTGCTGGCGGCCCCGCGCCCGGTCGTCGAGCTGCTCGCCACGGGTCGGCACCCGGGCTCCGACGCCGGCCAGCTGGCCCGGCTGACCGGTGTGCCCGAGCGGTTGTGGCAGCTGCTCTTCCTGCTCGTGACGACGGCGGCGACGGTGGCCGGGGCGGCGCTGGTGCTGCCGCTGCGGGAGTGGTTCGTGCGGTGGTGGGGGTCGTAGGCTGCCCGCCATGGCGAAGGACGGCATGACGCTCACCCCGGCCGAGCAGGTCAGCACCGCGCCGGTGGTGGCGCTCGGACTGGTCGGCGGGTTCCTCACCGCGCGCGAGTCGGGCATCCGGCCGTTGGGTGGGCTGCTGCTGGCGGCCGCCGGCGCGCTGGCCGGCCGGACCACCATGGCCAAGCGCGGGCCCGGGATGACCGTCGCCCTCGGTGCGCTCTACCTGCTCGGGTTCGGTGCCTCGCACCCGCTGGCGAAGGTGCTCGGGGCCTGGCCGGCGGTGCTGTCGGTGACCGCGGTGAGCGCGGCGGCGCAGCACCTCCTCGTCGACCGCCACCGGCAGCGTCGGTGGAGGCCCTGAGCAGTCAGGACCAGGTCCCGGCGTGCTGCCCACCAGATCCGAGGAGGACGATGTGACCCGACCCACCGAGCGCCCCGGCACCGCCCTGCTCGTCATCGACGTGCAGCGCGGGGTGGTCGCCGAGGCCCACGACCGCGGGGCGGTCGTCGCCAACATCGCGACCCTGGTCGCGCGGGCTCGCTCCGCCGACGTCCCGGTGGTCTGGGTGCAGCACTCCGACGACGAGATGCCGCAGGGCTCGGAGGCGTGGCAGTACGTCGAGGAGCTGCAGCGCGAGGAGCAGGAGCCGCTGGTGCACAAGCGCTACGGCGACGCCTTCGAGGAGACCGACCTGGAGGAGGTGCTGGCCGGGCTGGAGGTGGGCCGGCTGGTGGTCTGCGGTGCCCAGACCGACGCATGCATCCGTTCGACCCTGCACGGGGCGCTGACCCGGGGCTACGCCGCGACCCTGGTCGCCGACGCCCACACCACCGAGGACCTGCGGCCCTGGGGATCCCCGATCGGCCCGGAGCAGGCGATCGCCTACACCAACCTCTACTGGAGCTTCTCGCGTGCCCCCGGGCGAGAGGGCGCGACGGTGACCACCGAGGAGGTCCGCTTCGGCTCCTGAGCGGCCCTGCCGACCACGGCGGCACGGGGTGCTGGCAGCATCGGGCCCATGAACCCACTCGACGTGCTCTTCATCGGCGGCAGCGGCATCATCAGCGCGGCGAGCGTCCGGCTCGCGGTGCAGCGTGGCCACCGGGTGACCGTGCTCAACCGGGGGACCTCGACCACCCGCGAGCTGCCCGCCGAGGTGGAGCGGCTGACCGCCGACGCCACCGACCCGGCCGCGGTGGCCGCCGCGGTCGGCGACCGTGAGTTCGACGCGGTGGCCCAGTTCCGCGCCTTCACCCCCGACCACGTCGAGGCCGACCTGCGCACCTTCGCCGGACGCACCGGGCAGTACGTCTTCATCAGCTCGGCCTCGGCCTACCAGAAGCCGCCGGCCCGGCTGCCGGTGACGGAGTCGACCCCGCTGCACAACCCGTTCTGGCAGTACTCCCGGAACAAGATCGCCTGCGAGGACGTCCTGGTGCGCGCCAGTCGCGCCGGGGAGGCAGCGGTCACCATCGTCCGTCCCTCCCACACCTACGACCACACCCTGATCCCCACCAGCGGGCAGTGGACCGACGTGGCCCGGATGCGCGCCGGCAAGCCGGTGGTGGTGCACGGCGACGGCACCACCCAGTGGACGCTCACCCACACCGAGGACTTCGCGGTCGGTTTCGTCGGGCTGCTCGGCCACCCCGCCGCGATCGGGGACACCTTCACCATCACCGGCGACCACGCCCCGACCTGGGACCAGATCTACACCTGGCTCGGCGCGGCGGCCGGGGTGGAGCCGCAGCTGGTGCACGTGGCCTCGGAGACCATCGCCCGCGCGGTCCCGTCGCTGGGGGACGGCCTGGTCGGGGACAAGGCGCACTCGATGGTCTTCGACTGCGCGAAGCTCCAGGCCCTGGTGCCCGAGTTCGCCACCACGATCCGCTACGACCAGGCCGCCTCCGACCAGGTCGCCTGGTACGAGGCCGACCCCTCCCGCCAGCAGGTGGACGCCGACCTCGACGCGGCCTTCGACCGCCTGGTCGAGTGGGCCGGCACCGTCCCGACCGCCTGACGCCCCCGCGCCGGCCGGGCCTCAGCCCCAGACGTCCCGGCCGGCGTCGGGACGCAGCTCCACCACCAGCGCCCGGTGGTCCGACAGCGGCAGCCGCGGCGCCTCGCTGCGCACCACCTCGCCGAGCCGTCCGCGCAGCAGGATGTGGTCCAGCTGCCGGGTCGGCTCCTCGAGCGGGAAGGTGGGGTGGCTGGCCAGCGGGGTGTAGCCGGTGACCTGCGCCGGCAGTGCGTCGGCCATGTTGAGGTCGCCCATCACCACCACCGGCCCGGGCAGGGTGGCGAGGTCGCGGCGGACCCGCCGCAGCTGCAGCCGGCCCCAGCCGGGGACGAAGGAGAGGTGGGTGTTGGCCACCACCAGGCTGCCGGCGGGGGTGTCGAACTGGCCCACCAGGGCGGTCCGCGGCTCCTCCCGCACCCAGATGAGCTTCCGCGGCTCGCGCAGCCACACCGGGACGGTCGGGCGGATCCGCGGCAGCCGCAGCACCTGCCAGCTGCGGGCGGGGTAGCGCGACAGCAGCGAGATGCCGTAGGACGCCTGGCCCGGCACCTCCCGCTCGGTGGCGGCCAGCCAGGTGGCCCCGGGCGTCCCGGTGAGGGCGGCGGCGAAACGCGAGCTCACCGCACCCATCGCCTCGGCCGCCACCGCGGTCAGGTCGGCCAGGTGGGAGCGGGGCTGGTCGCGGTCGACCTCCTGCAGGGCGAGCACGTCCGGGTCGAGGGTGGTGACGGCCGCCCGCAGCCGGTCGAGGACCACGCTGTCGTCGGCGGGGGTGCGACCGTGCAGGATGTTGAACGTGGCCAGACGCATGAACCGACGGTATCCAGCATGAGCAGCGACCCCGAGACCGAGCCCGGGCTGCGGGCCGCGCTGCGGTCGGCGGCTTCGGCGCTGAAGTCCGACGGCGTCCCGTTCGCCCTCACCGGCGGGTACGCCCTGTGGGTGCACGGGGCGCCGGAGCCGACCCACGACGTCGACTTCGCGGTGCCCGAGGACGAGGTCGAGCGTGCGGCTGAGTCGCTCGCGGCCGCCGGGTTCGAGGTGGAGCGTCCGCCGGAGGACTGGCTGTTCAAGGCCCACCGGGACGGCGCCATGGTGGACGTGCTGCACCGGCTCCAGGGCCACCCCGTCGACTCCCTGGTGATCACCGCGTCGGGTGAGCAGGAGATCCTCGGGCTGCGGATCCCGGTGATGCCGCCGACGCAGATCATGGCGGCCAAGCTCGGCTCGCTGTCGGAGCACTACTGCGACCTGGCACCCCTGCTCGGGGTGGCCCGGGCCGTCCGGGAGCAGCTGGACTGGGGCCGGCTGCGCGACGAGGCGCACGACCAGCCGTTCGCCGAGGCCTTCCTGCTGCTCACCGACCGGTTGGGGATCAGCGGTCCGGCGTCGGGGTAGGCGCCGCGGGCCGGACCCGCGGCACCTACCCCGTCCGGGCTCTCAACCCTGGAGCAGCGACTGCGCCCCGTCGATCCAGATCTCCGAGCCGGAGACGTGGCTGGCGGCGTCGGAGGCGAGGAAGGTGATGAGGTCGGCGACCTGCTCGGCCGAGCCCGACTCCGTCCCGGTCAGCGGGATGGCGCCGTGGGGGAACTCGACCGGGATCATCACGTCGGCGTTGTCGGCCTGGGTGTTGTCGCTGATGTCGGTGTCGATCGCCCCGGGGCAGACCACGTTGACCCGGATCTTGGACGGGCCGAGCTCGACCGCGAGCATCTTGGTCATCGCGACCTGGCCGGCCTTGCTGCTGGAGTAGGCGGTGGCGCCGGTGTTGGAGAACATCCGGGTGCCGTTGACCGAGGCGACGACCACCACCGAGCCGCCGCCCTGGCGGCGCAGGTGCGGCACGGCGTGCTTGATGGTGAGGAAGGTGCCGGTGAGGTTGATGTCGAGGGTGGAGCGGAAGTCGTCGGCGGTGAGGTCCTCGATCCCGGCCCAGCGGCCGTTCACGCCGGCGTTGGCGACCACGACGTCCAGCCGTCCGAACTCCTCGAGCACCTTGGCGTAGGCCTCGACCACCGACTCCTCGTCGCTGACGTCGCCGCTCACCGGCAGCGCCCGCCCGCCGTCGCCGCGGATCTGCTCGGCCAGCTCCTCCAGCTCCTCGGCGGTGCGGCTCACCAGCGCCACGGCGGCGCCCTGGCGGGCCATCAGCCGGGCCGACGCCGCGCCGATCCCGGACCCTGCTCCTGTCACGAAAGCCACTCTGTCGCTCAGCATGGGCCCATCCCAGCAGGTGCGCCGCGGGCGTCCGGCGGCGGGGTTGTCGGTGGCCCGCCCTAGCGTGACCAGCATGAGGTTGAGCCAGGCAGAGAAGCAGGAGTTCCTCGCCGCACCGCACGTCGGCGTGATCGCCGTCCCCGAGCCGCACGGGCCGCCGCTGGCGGTGCCGATCTGGTACCACTACACGCCCGGCGGCGACGTCTGGGTGCTCACCGGCCCGCGTTCCCGCAAGGCCGCCGCCCTCCGCTCGACCGGGACGTGCACGCTGGTCACGCAGACGGTCGAACCGCGCGTCCGCTACGTCAGCGTGGCCTGCCGCCTCGTCGAGGAGCGCCCCAGCACGCCGGACGACCAGCGCGCGATGGCGAGCCGCTACCTGCAGGGCGAGGCCCTGGAGGCCTACCTGGAGCACGCCCGCAGCGACGAGACGCTGTCCTCGGAGGTGGTGGTCGTGCTGCGGCCGACGCGGTGGCTGGGCGCCGACCTCACCCTGGCCTGACGCCCGGACGCCGCGCCGCCCGGCAGCGGCCGGACGGCGCGGCCGGGGGAGTCAGGCGCCCGGGTTGCAGGTCACGCCGGTGGCGTGGATCGGGCAGTAGCCGTTCGGGTTCTTGTCCAGGTACTGCTGGTGGTACTCCTCGGCCAGGTAGAACGGGCCGGCGGGGGCGATCTCGGTGGTGATCTCGCCGTAGCCCGCGCGGCTGAACTCGGCCTGGAACTCCTCGCGCACCCGGCGGGCGGTCTCGGCCTGGGCCTCGTCGGCGGTGTAGATCGCCGAGCGGTACTGGGTGCCGAAGTCGTTGCCCTGGCGCATCCCCTGGGTGGGGTCGTGGTTCTCGAAGAACACCTTCAGCAGGTCGGCGTAGCCGATCCGGGACGGGTCGTAGGCCACCCGGACCACCTCGGCGTGCCCGGTGCGTCCGGAGCAGGTCTCCTCATACGTCGGGTTGGGGGTGTAGCCGCCCTGGTAGCCGACCGCGGTCGAGGTGACCCCGTCCAGCTGCCAGTACAGCTTCTCCGCGCCCCAGAAGCAGCCGAGGGCGAGGTAGGCGACCTCGGACCCGGCGGGCACCGGCTCCAGGGGCGTCCCGAGGACCTCGTGGACGTGCTGCCCGGTGAGGACGGGGGTGTCCCGGCCTGGGAGGGCCCGGTCGGGCTCCACCATGGACTGCTGGGCGAACAGGCGCTCGAACAAGCTTCTCTCCTTGGGGTCGCTGTGCACCTAGGACAACGCCGCCGACGTCGGCTGATTCCCGCCGTCGAGCCGCCAGTCCACCGGCGCCTCGCCCTGCGCGGCCAGCAGCTCGTTGATGCGGCTGAAGGGGCGCGAGCCGAAGAACCCGCGGCTGGCCGAGAGCGGTGACGGGTGTGCCGAGGCGACCACCGGGACGTCGCCCAGCAGGGGCCGCAGCGACTGCGCGTCCCGGCCCCACAGCAGTGCCACCAGCGGGCCGCCCCGGGCCACCAGCGCCCGGATCGCCACCTCGGTGACCCGCTCCCAGCCGCGACCCCGGTGCGAGGCCGGCTGGCCCGGCTGCACCGTGAGCACCCGGTTGAGCAGCAGCACCCCCTGCTCGAACCAGGCGGTGAGGTCGCCGTGCTCGGCGGGCGGGATGCCGAGGTCGGCCTGGAGCTCGGTGTAGATGTTGACCAGGCTGCGCGGCAGCGGCCGGACGTCGGGGGCGACCGAGAACGACAGCCCGACCGGGTGCCCCGGCGTGGGGTAGGGGTCCTGGCCGACCACCAGCACGCGGACCGTCGCCAGCGGCAGCCGGAAGGCCCGCAGCACGTCCGGTCCGGCCGGCAGGTAGCCGCGGCCGGCGGCGACCTCGGCACGGAGGAAGTCGCCCAGCGCGACGATCTCGTCGGCCACCGGCGCCAGGGCCTCGGCCCAGTCCGGGGCGACGAGCTCGTGCAGGGGTCGTGGGCTCACCCGCCGCATGGTGCCACGCTCGCTCCGCTGCGCCCACCCGCCGGGGCGGGGTGACAGACTGCGGCCATGGCATCACGACGCGAGGAGGCCGCTCGTCGCGGCGCGATCCAGAAGGCCGAGCGCGAGCAGGCCGCGATGCAGGCGGCCGCGGCCGACCCGGCCGTGCAGGAGGCCAAGGCGGCCACCCCGTTCACCGAACGCACCGGCGACTTCGGCCGGGCGGTGCCGTTCGGGATCCGGGTCGCCGCCGGCTGGTCCTGGCGGCTGCTGGCGATCGCCGCCCTGGTGATCGGTCTGGGCTGGGCGATGACCTACTTCTCGGGGGTGACCGTCCCGGTGGCGGTGGCGCTGCTGCTGGCCGCGCTGCTGCAGCCGCTGATAGGTCTCCTCACCCGGCACGGCTGGCCGCGGGGCCTGGCCGTCACGCTCGGGGTGGTCGGCGGGTTCCTGGTGGTGGTCGGCGTGCTGGCGCTGATCGTCCAGCAGATCGTGCAGGCCTCCGGTGAGCTCTACGACCAGACGCTGGCCGGGGTGCAGACCTTCCTCACCTGGTTGCAGGAGGGTCCGCTGCCCGTCGACGCGGGCCAGATCCAGCAGTTCGAGGACCGCATCGTCGACTGGGCCCGCAGCTCCCAGGACACCTTCCTGGGCTGGGCGCAGACCGCCGGGGGAGCGGTCGGCAGCTTCTTCGCCGGTCTGGCCATCGCGCTGTTCGCGCTGTTCTTCTTCCTCTACGACGGTCCCCGGATCTGGAACGCGGTGCTGCGGTTCGTGCCCAGGGCGGCCCGCGAGCGGGTGGACGTCGCCTCGCGCACCGGCTGGACCTCGCTGATCTCCTACGTCCGGGCCACCGTGCTGGTCGCCCTGGTGGACGCGGTCGGCGTGCTGGTGGTGGCCCTGGTGCTGCAGGTGCCGCTGGCGCCGGCGCTGGCCGCGCTGGTCTTCCTGGGCGCGTTCGTGCCGATCGTCGGCGCGGTGGTCACCGGGTTCGTCGCGGTGGCGGTGGCGCTGGTGGCCGTCGGCTGGGTGCAGGCGCTGATCATGTTGGGCGGGGTCATCCTGGTGATGCAGCTGGAGGGCAACGTGCTGCAGCCGTTCCTGCTCGGCAAGGCCGTCTCGGTGCACCCGCTGGCGGTGATCCTCGCCATCACCGTCGGGATCACCCTGGGCGGCATCGTCGGTGGTCTGATCGCCATCCCGGTGCTGGCCTTCGTGCAGAGCTTCGTCTCCACGCTGGTCCGTGGCGACGACTTCGGCCGGCTCGCGTTGCCCGAACCGGCGGAGGAGCCGACCACCTGAGAGGGTCACCCCCGAGCGTCCCCTGAGATGAGGAAAGCGGCCTTCCCAGTGTGGCAAGTCGGGTTTAGATTCGTGGCATGAGCCAACCTGACCTGGGTCCGATCCTCGAGGACCTCGCCGCCGGCCGCCTCACCCCGGCCGAAGCCGCCCGACGGATCGACGCCCTCAAGGCCGAGCCCGTCGAGGACGTCCAGCACGGACGTCCCCAGCACGCCACCCACACCTCCGAGCGGGTCTGGCCGCTGGTCGAGGACGACGCCGGCACCGACGAGCCCGATCCCACGCCGACCGGCGCCGCCGAGGAGCCGGCGCGGCCCCGGGAGCAGGAGGACCTCTCCGCCCCCGACCGCGGCAGCGTCAACGGCGTGGACCGGGTCTCGGTGCGCACGGTGGGCCGGCGGGTCCGCATCATCGGCGACCGCAAGGTGAGCACCGCCGCCGTCGACGGGCCCAACGTGGTCCGCCGCAACGGCGACGTGCTGGAGATCACCAGCGAGGGCGAGGTCGGCCCGTCCTTCGACGGGTTCTCGGTGCTCCGCCCGCCGCGCAGCCTGGACGACGTCCGCGCGATGGGCCTGGGCAAGGAGCTGGTGGTCCGGGTCAACCCGGTGCTGGCCGTCGACGCCGAGGTGACCGCCGGCAGCCTGACCACCGAGAAGGTGCCGTGGCTGGGCCGGATCCGGGTCACCGCCGGGGGGGCCAGGATGAGCGAGGTGGCCGAGGTGAACGACGCCCTGGTGCAGGCCGGCCAGGCCACCCTCACCGGGGCCCTGCGCACCGGCCGCTCGCGGGTCAAGGTGGAGTCCGGCTCGCTGACCATCGAGCTCGACGACCGCTCCAACGTCACCATCCGCTCCGACGCCCAGCTCGGCAAGGTCAGCTGGTCCGGCGGTCACACCGGCGCCGGCGACGAGGTGGTCATGGGCCAGGGCAACGCCCGGCTCGACGTCGGCGTGGTGATGGGTCACGCCTCGGTCCGGGTGGGCACCGCGTGACGGCCCCGCGGGCGACCCGGGCCGGACGGGGGTGGCGCCGATGAGCGAGCAGACCGCCCGGCACGGGCACCACGGGCTGCACCCCGCTCCCAGCACCTGCCCGGTGTGCGCGCAGCGGCTGGAGGTGACGCGGCTCGGCTGCCCGGGCTGCGGGACCGAGCTCGCCGGGTTCTTCCAGCAGTGCCAGTTCTGCGCGCTCAGCGCCGAGGACCGCGAGACCCTCAACGTCTTCCTCGCCTCGCGGGGCAACCTGCGCGAGGTCGAGAAGCACCTCGGCGTCTCCTACCCGACGGCGCGGCAGCGGTTCACCCGGCTGCTCGACAAGCTCGGCCTGGGCGAGCCGGCCCCGCAGGTCGACCGGGAGCAGGTGCTGGCCGACGTGGCAGCCGGTCGGACCACGCCGGAGGAGGCGCAGCGGCTGCTGTCCTCCTGAGCGCGGCCGAACACGCACGACGCCCCGGACCCTGAGGCGGTCCGGGGCGTCGTGCGCGAGGTCGGCGGTCGGGTCGGCCCGGGTGGTCAGGAGCGGAAGGGCTCGACGCCGATGATCGTCACCGAGATCGGGCGGCCGTTGGGGGCCTCGTAGGTGACCTCGTCCCCCTTCTTCTTGCCGAGGATGGCGGTGCCCAGCGGCGACTGCGGGCTGTACACGTTGACGGTGTCGGCGGCCTCGTCCAGCCCGAGCACCTCGCGCGAGCCCAGCAGGAAGGTGTCGGTGTCGGAGGTGTCGCCGTCGAAGGCGATGGTCACCTGCGTGCCCGCGGCCACCTCGTCGGGGTCGTCGGGCTGCTCACCCACCTCGGCGCGGCGCAGCATGTCCTGCAGCTGGCGGATCCGGGCCTCCATCTGGCCCTGCTCCTCACGGGCGGCGTGGTACCCGCCGTTCTCCTTGAGGTCGCCCTCGTCGCGTGCAGCGGCGATGCGCTGGGACACCTCGTCGCGACCCACGTTGATGAGGTGGTCCAGCTCCTGGGTGAGCTTGTCGTACGCCTCCTGGGTCAACCAGATGGTGTTCGCGTCGGTCTTGTCCATCGGGAGACCCTAGCAGCGCAGACACCAGCGACCGAAGGGGTCAGGCGACCCTCAGCCTGTCGTTGGCATCTTCTCAGACGCCGCACCCGCCGGTGGGGGCGGGGCGGGCTCATCCGGCGGAGCAGTCCTCCAGGCTCGCGGTGGAGGCCCGCCGGAAGGTCCGCACCCGGACGTCCTGCTGCACCAGCGGCTCGCCGCCGGGGGGCAGCACCACCTCCACCTCGCCGACCCGCTCGAAGTTCTGCGCCGAGGCCACCAGCAGGCAGGACGCCCGCACCCCCGGGTCGGGGCGCTGGATGCTCACCGTCACGTCGAGGTGGGTGTCGCTGATCGTGTAGCGGTCCACCCGTCCGCTGACCTCGGGGGTGGACTGGTCGAGCCCGGCCCACACCAGCCAGGCCAGCAGCAGCACGGCGGTGACGGCGAGCCCCGCCAACCCGGCCGGCCGGGCGAACCAGGACCGCGGGTAGCGCCGCCGGATCCGCTCCCGGTCGGCGTCGGTCAGGGTCGGGACGGGCTCGGGCACCCGTCCATCCTCCCACTCCGGCTCAGGCGCCCCGACCCCTCGGGCTAGCCTTTCGCCCGTGCTCGACCGATCCTCCCGTCCCCGCACCACCACGCCGCTGCGCGTCGACGCCGACGGGGAGCCGCTGCGCCTGCTGCACGTGCACGCCCACCCCGACGACGAGTCGAGCAAGGGTGCGGCCACCACCGCGCGCTACGTGGCCGAGGGCGTGCAGGTGCTGGTCGCCACCTGCACCGGCGGGGAGCGGGGCTCGATCCTCAACCCGGCGATGGAGCGTCCCGACATCCTGGCCAACATCACCGAGGTACGGCGGGCCGAGATGGAACGGGCCCGTCAGCTGCTGGGCGTCGAGCAGGTCTGGCTCGGTTTCGTCGACTCCGGGCTGCCCGAGGGCGACCCGCTGCCCCCGCTGCCGGAGGGCTGCTTCGGGCTGACCGACCCGGCGGAGTCCTGCGCGCCGCTGGTGCGGGTGATCCGGGAGTTCCGCCCGCACGTCATCACCACCTACGACGAGAACGGCGGCTACCCCCACCCCGACCACATCATGTGCCACCGGGTGAGCGTGGCGGCGTGGGAGGCGGCGGCCGACCCGCAGGCCTTCCCCGAGCTCGGCGAGCCGTGGGCGGCGAGCAAGCTGTACTACCACTTCTCCTTCCACTACGACCGCATGCTCGCGCTGCACGAGGCGATGCTGCGGCACGGGCTGGAGTCGCCCTACGCCGAGCGGATGAAGGACTGGACCCGCGACCCCGCCCACCAGGACCGGATCACCACCCGGGTGCCGTGCGCGGAGTACTTCTCCGTCCGCGACGCCGCGCTGCTGGCCCATGCCACCCAGGTCGACCCCCACGGGGCCTGGTTCGCCGTGCCGCTCGACGTGCAGACCGAGGTGTGGCCGACCGAGGACTTCGAGCTGGCGCAGAGCCGGATCGGCCCGACCCGCCCAGAGGGCGGCCTGGAGGACGACCTGTTCGCCGGTATCGCCGTCCCCGCCGTCGGCTGAGCCGATCAGCCGGCCCAGGGTAGGGTCGCCGGCATGGAGCTGGACGTGCCGTCGGACTGGACCCCGCTGGTGCTCGTCGTCGTGATGGTGGCGATCGCCGGGGTGCTGTTCGTGCTGATGCAGCGCCAGATGAAGCGGCTGCACGCCAACTGGTCGGCGCAGAGCCCCGACAGCCCGGACGCCGGGGACGGTGCGGCCCACGACCCGGGAGCCGGGGGCGACGGGCCGGGCGCCGGCGAGCAGGACGGTCGCCGGCGCGGCTGAGCGCGGGAGGTCAGTTGTTCGCGAAGTACAACGAGGTGAGCAGCACGGCGACCACCACGATCCCGGCCAGGAAGATCCAGATCCACCAGGTCTTGCTCTTCGTCACGTCGTCGTCCTCCTCGGGGTCCGCGGACCCGCAGCTGGCTCGGCCGGTCCTGGTTCGGGGCCGGGCACCGGTGCGGATGCGCCGGCACCCCCTGGTTACCCTCCACGGGTGAGCCGTCACGTCCGGCTGGTCTTCGCGTGGGGAGGCCGGACGCGCAGCAACCACGGCCAGGAGCAGCGCAGGCTCACCCGGCAGACGATCGAGCGCCTGACCACCTGAGCCGACCCGCCGTGGCGCGGCCGGGCGTCAGTGGGCGTAGGTGGTGATGCTGATCGCGGCGTAGTGGCAGGCGAAGGCGCCGATGGTGGCGGCGTGGAAGATCTCGTGGAACCCGAACCAGCGCGGGGACGGGTTGGGCCGCTTGCGGGCGTAGACCACCGCGCCGAGGGAGTAGAGCAGGCCGCCGGCCACCACCAGACCGAGCACGACGGGTCCACCGCTGCGGTAGAACTGCGGCAACCATCCCAGCGCGCCCCAGCCCATGCCGAGGTAGAGCACGGTGTAGAGCCAGCGCGGCGCCCCCAGCCAGGCGATCCGGAACACCAGGCCGAGCAGCGCCACCGACCAGATCAGCACCAGCAGGACGGCCTGGGAGGCGCCGGTGAGCATGGTCAGCGCCATCGGGGTGTAGGTGGCGGCGATGAAGACGAAGATGTTCGCGTGGTCCATCCGCCGCAGCACCGCCTCGCCGGCAGGGCTCCAGTAGAAGCGGTGGTAGAGCGCACTGGTGCCGAACAGCAGCAGCGAGGCGGCCAGGAACACCGCGCCGCCGATGCGGCCCGCCGCGGTGGGGGCCAGCACCACCAGCACGACCCCGGCGATGCCGGCCAGCGGCGTCATCCCGAAGTGCAGCCAGCCGCGCAGCCGCGGCTTGATCTCGCGGACCGCCCCGCTGATGGGGTCGGTCCCGGAGTCCTTGGACGAGGACCAGGTCGCCACCGGCTCCACCACCTCCTCCGCACCTCGGTGCGGTTCCAGCTACGTGACCGTAACCTACGGCACCGTAGGAATAGTAGGTCGTCAGCGCCGCGCGTCAAGGCCGGCGCGCAGCACCTCCAGGTACCCAGCGCGTAGAGTCCGACCCATGGTGCGAGCGCTGCGGGTCCGGGAGTGGCTCGACCGCCTGCACCCCGCCGGGCTGCTCTACAGCACCTACGAGCACCGGCTGCTGGCCGAGATCGACCCCCGCCGGCTGCCGCGCCACGTCGCGGTGCTGGCCGACGGCAACCGGCGCTGGGCCCGCCTCAACGCCCCCGGCCAGCCCCTGGTCGCCGGTTACCGCGCCGGGGCGCGCAAGCTGCGCGAGTTCGTCGAGTGGTGCGACGAGGCCGGCATCCGGGTGGTGACGCTGTGGGTGCTGTCCACCGACAACTTCGGCCGCACCACCGACGAGGAGGTGGAGCCGCTGCTGGAGGTGATCGAGCAGATGGTCGCCGACCTCGTGGACGCCGGGCGCTGGCCGGTGAAACCGGTGGGGGCCTTCGACCTGCTGCCCGAGGCCACCGCCGAGCGGCTGCGGGTGGCCGACCAGGAGACCCGCCACATCGAGGGCATGCACATCAACATCGCCGTCTCCTACGGCGGCCGCCACGAGCTGCGCGACGCGGTCCGCTCGCTGCTGGCCGACCACGCCCGCCGCGGCACCTCGATCGAGCAGCTGGCCCGGACCCTGGAGATCGACGAGATCGCCGAGCACCTCTACACCAGCGGCCAGCCCGACCCCGACCTCATCATCCGCACCTCCGGCGAGCAGCGGATGTCAGGGTTCCTGATGTGGCAGTCCGCGCACAGCGAGTTCTGGTTCTGCGACGCGCTGTGGCCCGACTTCCGCAAGGTCGACTTCGTCCGGGCGCTGCGCTCCTACGCCAGCCGGGAGCGCCGCTTCGGCCGCTGAGGCGGTGCGCGCGGCGTCGTCGGAGCAGGTCGCTAGGGTCGGCTGACATGACCGAGCCAGCCCCGAGCGCGCCCGCCGAGCCCGAGCCGCCGACCGCCGTCGCCGACGAGCTGGTCACCACCCGCCACCAGCTGCAGACCCCCGACGGTCCGCTGGCCTACACCGCCCGCGCCGGCAGCGTGGTGCTGTGGGAGGATCACGTCGAGGACGGCGTCTCCAAGGGCCGCCGCCCGCGGGCCCATGTCGGGGTGACCGTCTACACCGCCGACGACGCCGACCCGACCACCCGCCCGGTGACCTTCGCCTTCAACGGCGGCCCCGGCTCCTCCAGCGTCTGGCTGCACATGGGCCTGCTCGGCCCGCGCCGGGTGCTGATGGGCGATGCCGGTGCGCTGGAGACGCCGCCGTACGCGGTGGCCGACAACCCCGAGTCGCTGCTCGCCGTCAGCGACCTGGTCTTCATCGACCCGGTCTCCACCGGTCGCTCGCGGGTCGTGGAGGGGCAGAAGGCCCGCGACTTCCACGGCTTCACCGCCGACCTGGAGTCGGTGGGGGAGATCATCCGGCAGTGGGTCAGCGCCGAGGGGCGCTGGCTCTCGCCGAAGTTCCTGGCCGGGGAGTCCTACGGCACCACCCGGGCCGCCGCGCTGGCCGCCCACCTGCAGGGCGAGTACGGGATGTACCTCAACGGGCTGCTGCTGATCTCCACCGTCCTCGACTTCGGGGTGCTCAACTTCGAGCGCGGCAACGACCGCGCCGTCGCGCTCTACCTGCCCTTCTACGCCGCCACCGCGCACTACCACGGCCGGCACGGCGACCGCCCGCTCGCCGAGGTGCTGGCCGAGGCGGAGCAGTACGCCGCCCGGGAGTACCCCTACGTGCTGGCCCGCGGCTCCCGGCTGGAGGCCGGGGAGCGGGCGCGCGCGGTCGCCACGGTGGCCCGGCTGACCGGGCTCAGCGAGGACTACGTGGACCGGGCCGACCTGCGGATCGAGCACTGGCGCTACTTCGGCGAGCTGCGCCGCGACGAGGGGCTCACCGTCGGACGGCTGGACTCCCGCTTCACCGGCCCGGCCGCCAGCGCGATCGCGGAGCAGATGGACGCCGACCCGTCGATGGACGCCATCCTCGGCCCCTACGCCGCGGCCTACCAGCACTACCTGCACCACGACCTCGGAGTGCGCCTGGACACCCCGTTCCGGGTGTTCGGCAAGGGGGTCATCGAGCAGTGGAGCTACCGCGAGTTCGAGAACTCCCCGGTGGTCGTCACCGACCGGCTGGCCCGGGCGATGCGGCAGAACCCGCACCTGGCCGTGCACGTGGCCTACGGCTACTACGACGGCGCGACGCCCTACTCCTGCGCGGAGGACTCGATCGCCCACCTGCGGGTGCCGGAGGAGCTGCGCGCCAACATCGAGCACCGCTACTACGAGGCCGGCCACATGATGTACGTGCACGAGGAGAGCCGGGTGCGCCAGAGCGCCGACCTGGCCGACTTCGTCCGCCGCCGCAGCCACCGCTGAGCGCGCTCCCCGCGGCGGTCCGGATGACGGCCGGGCAGCAGGCGGATGACGACTCGGTGACGGAGCCGTCCCCGGCGTGTCCGGGCCGGGGTCGGCGCCCCGACGGGCGTAGCGTCGGGGTCACGGGGAGTGGGGAAGCTGCCCGTCCGGAGGCGCACTGCATGGACACCACCGGCTGCTTCGGCGGCCACGGCAGGCCACCCGGCTGACCACGTAGCACCGTGGGGCCGGCGGGTGGTGACGTGCGGTCCCGGACAAGGACTCACTGTGACGATCGAATCCGCCGCGACGCCCGCGTCCGGTCGCAGGACCTACGTCATCGACACCTCCGTGCTGCTCAGCGACCCGCGGGCGCTGTCACGGTTCGCCGAGCACGACGTGGTCCTGCCGGTGGTGGTGATCACCGAGCTCGAGGCGAAACGGCACCACCCCGAGCTCGGCTACTTCGCCCGCTCGGCGCTGCGGCAGCTGGACGACCTGCGGATCGCCCACGGCCGGCTGGACGCCCCGGTCCCGGTGACCGACAGCGGGGGGACGGTGCGCGTCGAGCTCAACCACACCGACCCGACGGTGCTGCCGGCCGGCTTCCGGCTGGGCGACAACGACTCGCGGATCCTGGCGGTGGCGCTGAACTTCCAGGCCGAGGGCTGCGACGTGGTGCTGGTCAGCAAGGACCTGCCGATGCGGGTCAAGGCCAGCGCGGTGGGCCTGCCGGCCGAGGAGTACCGGGCCGAGCTGGCCCCGGCCTCGGGCTGGACCGGGATGGCCGAGCTGGCGGCCAGCCCGGCCGAGGTGGACGCGCTCTACGCCGAGGGTGTCATCGACTCCGACGCCGCCCGCGACCTGCCCTGCCACACCGGTGTCGTGGTGCTCGGCAACGGCACGTCGGCGCTGGCCCGGGTGACGCCGGGCAAGCAGCTCCGGCTGGTCAAGCCCGACCGGGAGGCCTTCGGGCTGCACGGGCGCTCGGCCGAGCAGCGGATCGCCCTCGACCTGCTGCTCGACCCCAGCATCGGCATCGTCTCCATGGGTGGCCGGGCCGGCACCGGCAAGTCGGCGCTCGCGCTGTGCGCCGGTCTGGAAGCGGTGCTGGAGCGTCGCCAGCACTCCAAGGTGGTCGTCTTCCGGCCGCTCTACGCCGTCGGCGGGCAGGACCTGGGCTACCTGCCGGGCACCGAGCACGAGAAGATGGCGCCCTGGGCCCAGGCGGTCTTCGACACCCTCGGCGCGGTCGCCGGCCGCGACGTCATCGACGAGGTGCTCGACCGCGGGATGCTCGAGGTGCTGCCGCTGACCCACATCCGCGGACGCTCGCTGCACGACGCGTTCGTCATCGTGGACGAGGCCCAGTCGCTGGAGCGCAACGTCCTGCTCACGGTCCTCAGCCGGATCGGGCAGGACTCCCGGGTGGTGCTCACCCACGACGTCGCCCAGCGCGACAACCTGCGGGTGGGCCGCCACGACGGCGTGGTCGCGGTGGTGGAGAAGCTCAAGGGCCACCCGCTGTTCGCCCACATCACGCTGACCCGCTCGGAGCGCTCGCCGATCGCGGCGCTGGTGACGGAGATGCTGGAGGGCGAACCCCTCGGCTGACCGGTTCTCGGGGTGGCCCGCGCCACGGGCCACCCCGGCCGTCAGAAACCGTGCAGCACCTGAGAGTTGACCAAGAACTTCTCATCTGCCAGTCTGCTGCGGATGCCTGCCCCTCGACTGCTCCGTGCTGCCGTGGTGGTGGTGGCGACCCTGGTCCTCACCGTGGTGGTGCTGCTGGTGCGGCCCTGGGCCTCGGCGTCAGCCCCCGACGTGCACGGCCAGCAGCCCGCACCGGCGCGCGGCACGGTCTCGAGCGGGGACGTGGAGGGGGCGGCGCGCCGGGCGGCGGTGGAGGACGCGTTCTCCCGGGCCAGCACCCGCGTCCCGGTGGACGAGGCGGTGCTGGAGGCCGAGGCGGCTGCCCGGGCGGAGACCCTGCGCGAGGTCGACGAGCGTCTGACCGCCGACCTGGAACGCGCCCGGCGTGAGGCCGAGCGGGCCGGCTACGACCCCGACCTCACCGACCCCCGCCAGATCGCCCGCCAGCTGGCCGCCTCCCGCCACGGCTGGGACGGCGAGCAGTGGGGGTGCATCGATGCGCTGATCACCCAGGAGTCGTCCTGGGACCCGCTCGCGGTCAACCCGGGCTCCGGGGCGTACGGGCTGGTGCAGGCCCTGCCGGCGGAGAAGCTGGCCACCGCCGGGGACGACTGGCGCACCAACCCGGCGACCCAGCTGCGGTGGGGCTTCGACTACATCGAGCAGCGCTACTCCACACCGTGCCGGGCCTGGTCCTTCCACCGGGCCCACAACTGGTACTGACCCCAGAGACGCCGACGCGGCGGGCCGTCGGGGGACAGCCCACCGCGTCGGCAGGGGTTCGGTGCGCTCAGCGCAGGTCGAAGCGGTCCAGCTCGCTGACCTTCACCCAGGCGGCCACGAAGTCGCGGACGAACTTCTCACCCGCGTCCGCGCTGGCGTAGACCTCCGAGAGCGCGCGCAGCTGGGAGTTCGAGCCGAACACCAGGTCGACCGCGGTGGCGGTCCAGCGCAGCTCACCGGTGGTGGCGTCGCTGATCTCGTAGACGCCGTCCTCGCCGCTCTTCTGCCACTTCGCCCCGGGGGAGAGCAGGTTGACGAAGAAGTCGGTCGTCAGCGCCCCCGGACGCCCGGTGAGGACGCCGTGCGCGGAGCCACCGGCGTTCGCCCCCAGCACCCGCAGACCGCCCAGCAGCACCGTCATCTCCGGTGCGGAGAGGTCGAGCATGTAGGCCTTGTCCAGCAGGAGGGTCTCCGGACGCAGCTTCTGGCCCTCGCCGACCCAGTTGCGGAACCCGTCGGCGCGGGGCTCGAGGTAGCCGACCGCCTCGACGTCGGTCTGCTCCTGGGTGGCGTCGGTCCGTCCCGGACGGAACGGCACGACCACCTCGACACCGGCCTCGCGGGCCGCCTGCTCCACCGCGGCGCAGCCACCGAGCACGACCAGGTCGGCCAGCGAGATGCGCGTGCCGTCGGTCTGGGCGCCGTCGAACTCCTGCTTCAGCCGCTCGAGGGTGGCCAGGGCGTCCTGGACGTCGGCGTGCACCGCCCAGCCGCGCTGCGGCTCCAGCGCGATCCGGGCGCCGTTGGCCCCGCCGCGCTTGTCGGTCTTGCGGAAGGTGGCCGCCGAGGCCCAGGCCAACGAGACCAGCTGGGAGACCGACAGACCGGAGTCGAGCAGGCGCTGCTTGAGCTCGGCCACCCGGGCCTCGTCGACCAGCGGGTGGTCGACGGCCGGCACCGGGTCCTGCCACAGCTGCGGCTCCGGCACCCACGGACCGAGCATGTGCGGCCCCACCGGGCCCATGTCACGGTGCAGCAGCTTGTACCAGGCCTTGGCGAAGGCGGTGGCGAACTCGTCGGGGTTCTCCAGGAAGCGCCGCGAGATCTTCTCGTAGACCGGGTCGACCCGCAGCGCCAGGTCGGTGGTGAGCATGGTGGGCCGGTGCTTCTTCTCGGGGTCGAAGGCGTCGGGGATGATCGCCTCGCCGTCCTTGGCCACCCACTGCTTGGCCCCGGCCGGGCTCTCGGTGAGCTCCCACTCGTGGCCGAAGAGGATCTCGAAGAAGCGGTTGCTCCACTCGGTGGGGCGGTCGGTCCAGGTGACCTCGAGACCGGAGGTGATGGTGTCGCCGCCCTTCCCGCTGCCGTAGCTGCTGAGCCAGCCGAGGCCCTGGGCCTCCAGCGGGGCGCCCTCCGGCTCCGGGCCGACGTGGTCGTCGGCGGGTCCGGCGCCGTGGGTCTTGCCGAAGGTGTGCCCACCGGCGATCAGCGCGACGGTCTCCTCGTCGTTCATCGCCATCCGCTTGAAGGTCTCGCGGATGAACCAGGCGGCCGCCCTGGGGTCGGAGTTGCCGGCCGGGCCCTCGGGGTTGACGTAGATCAGACCCATCTCGGTGGAGCCGACGCCCTCGCTCATCTCCTGCTCGCCGAGGTAGCGCTCGTCGCCGACCCAGGTGTCCTCGGGACCCCAGAAGATCTCCTCGGGCTGCCAGACGTCCTCGCGGCCGAAGGCGAAGCCGAAGGTCTTGAAGCCCATCGACTCCATCGCGACGTTGCCGGCCAGCACGAGCAGGTCGGCCCAGGACAGCGCCTGGCCGTACTTCTGCTTGACCGGCCACAGCAGCCGGCGCGCCTTGTCGAGGTTGGCGTTGTCGGGCCAGCTGTTGAGCGGGGCGAACCGCTGCCCGCCGTCACCGGCGCCGCCACGGCCGTCGTGCACCCGGTAGGTGCCGGCGGCGTGCCAGCTCATCCGGATCATCAGGCCGCCGTAGTGGCCGAAGTCGGCCGGCCACCAGTCCTGCGGGGTGGTGAGCACCTCGACGATGTCGCGCTTGAGCGCCTCGACGTCCAGGGTCGCGAAGGCCTCGCGGTAGCTGAAGTCCGGGCCGAGCGGGTTGCCGGCCGGGTGGTGGGCGTGCAGCACCGACAGGTCGAGCTGGTTGGGCCACCAGTCCTGGTTGGTGCGCGGGCGCGGGTTGACCGGGGTGGGCGAGTCGATCGCGGGGTTCTCGCTCTCGCTGCCGTGGGAGGTGACGCTGCCGTGCGCGACCGGGCAGCCGCCCTCGGTCTTGGCGTCCAGCCCCTGGGCGTTGCCCGGCGTGGGCTCCGGGGCGTCGTTCTGGTCGGTCATGACGGTCCTTCCTCAGGTGGTGACGGGGTCGGGTGCGGAGGAGCAGGAGGCGCACAGGCCGCGGTAGACGACCTCGGCCTGCTCGACGGTGAATCCGTGGGCGTCGTCGGGGGCCAGGCAGGGGGCGGGCCCGACGGCGCAGTCGACGTCGACGATCGTGCCGCAGGAGCGGCACAGCAGGTGGTGGTGGTTGTCGTCCACCCGTGCCTCGTAGCGGGCCACCGAACCCCCGGCGTGCAACCGGCGGACCAGACCCGCGTCGGTGAGCGCGGCGAGCACGTCGTAGACGGCCTGCTGCGACACCTCGGGCAGGGTCTGCCGGGTGCGGTGGAGGAGCTCGGTGGTGTCGGCGTGCGGGGCGGCGTGCACCGCCTGCAGCACCGCCACCCGCGGGCGGGTGACGCGCAACCCGGCTGCCCTCAGCAGCGGGTGCAGCTCCGGCTCGGTGACCACGGCCGCAGTCTGCTGTCTTTTCTGGAACGAGTCAAGAAAAGGATCAGGCCTGCGGTGCCCGGGTCATCGACAGCACGTCCAGCGCCGTGTCGAGCTGCTCCTCGGTGAGGCGTCCCTGCTCGACGAACCCGGACTCGACGACCACCTGGCGGATGGTCTTGCCCTCCTTGAGCGCGGTCTTGGCGACCTTCGCGGCGTTCTCGTAGCCGATGTAGCGGTTGAGCGGGGTGACGATGGAGGGCGAGGACTCCGCCAGCGCCCGGCAGTGCTCCTCGTTGGCGGTGATCCCTGCCACGCAGCGGTCGGCCAGCAGCACGCTGACCGAGGACAGCAGCCGGATCGACTCCAGCAGGTTGCGGGCGATCACCGGCAGCATGACGTTGAGCTCGAAGTTGCCCGCCGCGCCCGCGATGCCGACCGTCGCGTCGTTGCCCATCACCTGGGCGCAGGCCATCAGGGTGGCCTCGCACATCACCGGGTTCACCTTGCCCGGCATGATCGAGGAGCCGGGCTGCAGGTCGGGCAGGGCGATCTCGCCCAGCCCGGCGGTCGGGCCCGAGCCCATCCAGCGCAGGTCGTTGGCGATCTTGGTCAGGCTGACCGCGATGGTGCGCAGCACCCCGGAGGCCTCGACCAGCGCGTCGCGGGCGCCCTGCGCCTCGAAGTGGTCGGCGGCCTCCGTCAGCGGCAGCCCGGTCTGCTCGGCGATGCTGGCGATCACCTTGGCCGCGAACCCGGCCGGCGTGTTGATCCCGGTGCCGACGGCCGTCCCGCCCAGCGGGAGCTCGGCGACCCGGGGGAGCGCGGCACGAACGCGCTCGGCGCCCAGCTCGACCTGACGGGCGTAGCCGCCGAACTCCTGGCCCAGGGTGACCGGCGTGGCGTCCATCAGGTGGGTGCGGCCGCTCTTGACCACCTCGGCGAACTCCGCGGACTTGGTGCGCAGCGTGCCGGCCAGGTGCTCCAGCGCCGGCAGCAGCTCCTCGGTGAGCGAGCGGGTGGCGGCGATGTGGATCGCGCTGGGGAAGACGTCGTTGCTGGACTGGGAGCAGTTGACGTGGTCGTTGGGGTGGACGTCGTGGCCCAGCGCGCGGCTGGCCAGCGTGGAGACCACCTCGTTGGTGTTCATGTTCGACGACGTGCCCGAGCCGGTCTGGAAGACGTCGATGGGGAACTCGGCGTCGTGACGTCCCTCGGCCACCTCGGCGGCCGCCGCGGTGATGGCCGCCGCGATCTCGGCGTCCAGCACCCCCAGCTCGGCGTTGACACCGGCCGCGGCCCCCTTGATGGTGGCCAGCGCGCGGATCAGCGCCGGCTCGATCGGGGTGCCCGAGATCGGGAAGTTCTCCACCGCCCGCTGCGTCTGCGCCCGGTACAGCGCCCGGGCGGGGACCCGCACCTCGCCCATGGTGTCGTGCTCGATGCGGACGTCGGTCTCGGGGTTCTGCGTCGTCATGGCTGCACGATAGCCGTGCCCGAGGGGTCGGCCCGCACGGTGTAGAGGGCGTACTCCAGGCGGTGGCCCTCGCGCTCGACGGGCACCACCTCCTCGGTGGTCGGGCCGAGCTCGGAGAGCCGCTCGCGCAGCTGCGGCGTCCGGTGCTGGCACCACACGACGAGGACGCCGCCGGGGCGCAGCAGCCGGAGCGCAGCGGCCAGCCGCGGCGTCTGGTACAGCTCGGCGTTGCCGGGGTGGATGAGGAAGTCGGGGCCGTTGTCGACGTCCAGCACGACGGCGTCCAGGCTGCCGGGCTCCGCCGTCGCGATCCAGCGGGCCACGTCGTCGACGTGCAACCGGCAGCGGGGGTGGGTGGCCAGCGCACCCAGCTGCGGGGTGACGCCCTCGCGGGCCCACCGCACCAGCGCCGCCTCCAGCTCGACGACCTCCACCCGCCCGGCCCCGGCCTCCAGCAGCGCGGTGGCGGTGTAGCCCAGCCCGAGCCCACCGACCAGCACCCGTCCCAGGGCGCCGTGCTCGGCGACCAGCCCGGCCAGCCGGCGCTCCGAGGCGGTCTCCCGGCTGTCCATCGCGAAGGCGCCGTCGACGACCAGCTCGTGCACCTCGCCGTCGGGCCCGGTGCGCAGCCGCAGCGCCAGCTCGCCGTGCGGGCCGGTGTGCCGGGCCAGAGTGCGCAGCTCCTCCATCCCGGCGACCCTACCGAGGCCGGCTGCGGCACACTGTCGGCGCCAGGGCCTACCATGAACGTGTGTTCGATTCGATCCGCTTCCGCGGGTGGCGCCGTCCGCCACTAGGCTGGCGGTGCCATGGCCGGGCGCCGGTCGGCACGTCGTCGAGGAGGGCAGATGTCGGAGCACCGCCGTTCCCGGTCGGTCGCGCAGACCTTCCTCACCGACCTGCTCGAGAGCCAGCTCGCGGAGTGGCAGAGCCGGGTCGGGGGCCGGAGCGCCAGCGTCGTCGACATCGGCGGCGGCACCGGTGGGCTGGCGGTCGGGCTGGCCGCCCAGGGGCACACGGTGACGGTGGTCGACCCGAGTCCGGACGCGCTGGCCGCGCTGCAGCGGCGTGCCGCCGAGGCCGACCTCACCGACTACATCACGGCCCTGCAGGGCGACACCGGCGATCTGTCCAGCCTGCTCGGGCCGTCCTCGACCGATGTCGTGGTCTGCCACCGGGTGCTGGAGTACCTGCCCGACCCCCGGCAGGGTCTGGCCGACATCGCCGGGGTGCTGCACGAGCAGGGCGCGCTCAGCCTGCTGGTGGCCCAGCGGCACCCGGTGGTGGTCAGCCAGGCGGTCTCCGGCGACTTCGCCCACGCCCGCCGCACCTGGGCCGACGCCCGGATGCTGGACCGGACGCGGGTGCAGCGGCTGCTGGAGGAGGCCGGCTGGGACGTCCGCGCGGTGCACGGGATCGGCGCCATCTCCGAGCACGTGCCCGAACGGCACCTGGAGGGTCCGGACCGCTACCGCGAGCTGCTCGCGCTCGAGCGCGAGGTCAGCGAGGATCCCGCCTTCGCCTCGGTCGCCCCCTGGGTGCACTTCCTCGCCACCCCCGGCTGATCCCGTCCCGCCGGCCGGAGGTGTGGTCGTGAGCCGGGTCGTCATGCACGTCGACATGGACGCCTTCTACGCCTCGGTCGAGCTGCGGCAGCGTCCCGACCTGGTGGGCCGGCCGGTGATCGTCGGCGGGGCGACGCGTGGGGTGGTGCTCTCGGCCACCTACGAGGCCCGCGCCTCCGGCGTCCGCTCGGGCATGTCGGTCGCCGCCGCGCGACGGCTCTGCCCGACGCTGGTCTCGCTGCCGCCGCGGATGGAGGACTACTCCGCGGTGTCCCGCTCGGTGATGGCGGTCTTCGACCGGTTCACCCCCGTGGTCGAGGCGGCCTCGATCGACGAGGCGTTCCTCGACGTCACCGGCAGCCTGCGGATGTTCGGCAGCGCCGTCGCGATCGGGGAGGCCCTGCGGGCGGCGGTGGCCGACGAGCAGCAGATCACCTGCTCGGTGGGGATCGGGCCCAACAAGTTCGTGGCCAAGCTGGCCTCCCAGGCCTGCAAACCCGACGGCCTGCTCGAGGTGCCGGCCGACGGCGTGGTGGAGTTCCTGCACCCGCTGCCGGTGGAGCGGCTGTGGGGTGTGGGGGAGGCGACGGCGCAGAAGCTGCACCGGCTCGGGCTGCGCACCGTAGCCGAGCTGGCCCACACCCCGGAGGAGACGCTGCGACGGGCCTTCGGGCCGCACGCCGGCAGCCACCTGGCCCGGCTGGCCTGGGGTCGCGACGAACGGGTGGTGGTCGGCCGGGCGCCCGAGCGCAGCCTCGGCAGCGAGCACACCCTCCCCGCCGACATCGTCGACCCGGTGCAGGTGCGGCGGGAGCTGCTGCGGATGGCCGACCGGACCGCCACCCGGTTGCGGCGGGCCGGCGTGCTGGGCCGGACCGTCACCATCTCGCTGCGGTTCGCCGACTTCACCTCCCTCACCCGCTCGGCCACCGTGCCCGGGCCCACCGACGTGACCGAGGAGATCTACGCCCAGGCGGTGGCGCTGTATGCCCGCCTCGGGCTGCAGGGGGTGCGGATCCGGCGGGTCGGGGTCCGGGTCGAGGGCCTGGTCGAGCGCGCCGAGGCCTACCGCCAGCCGGAGCTGACCGAGCCGGACCGCGGCTGGCGGGAGGCCGAGGAGGCCATCGACGCCGCCACCCGCCGGTTCGGAGCGGCGGCGGTGCAGCGGGCGGTGCTGACCCGGGCCCGGCCGCCGGAGAACGACGGAGGACGTCCGCAGCGCCTCTCGGAGCAGGTGGTGGAGGGGGCGACGACCCGGCGACGCGGCCCGGCTGGTGCCCGGCCGGAGGATCCGCTGGAACCGGCGTGACCCGGGAGTTTCTTTGCACCCCACCGCGACCTAGACTTTGTTCCGCGAGCCCGGGACGGGCCGTCAAAGGGGACAACCCCCGATCAGTCCGGAGGTGACGGATGGCCCTCTCCGAGGAAGAGCGACGGCTCCTCGAGCAGATGGAGGCCGCGCTCGCGGCCGAGGACCCCAAGCTGGCTCACACGCTGCGCGGCACCAACCGACGAGGGGTGCACCGGCGGCGAGCCGCGCTGGCCGGTGTCGGGTTCTTCGCCGGAGTGGCGCTGCTGCTGGCCGGTCTGCAGACCCAGTGGTGGGTCAGCGTCATCGGGTTCGTGCTGATGTTCGCCTCGGTGGCGGTCGCCGTGACGGCCTGGCGTCCCAGCGAGGACGGCGTCGGGCAGGACAGCCGCCGTCCCGACCCCACCCGCACCCCCGGATCCGGCGGACCGAACGCCGGCTTCATGGACAAGATGGAGGAGCGCTGGCGGCGACGCCAGGACGAGGGTTTCTGACCCGCCTCCTTCCCCGAACCTGACGAGACCCGCGGACGCTGTCCGCGGGTCTCGTGCTTTCCGTGCACCTCCGCACCAGCGCCCGCGTCCGCCCTCCACCCTGCGGTTCGAGGTGATCCCGCACGCCCGGGAGTGCGCCATCACCTCGAACCAGCGGAAGGACCGCGGCGCACCGTCGCCATCGGCGGTTCGAGGTGATGTCGCGCGCCGGGGAGTGCGCCATCACCTCGAACCAGCCGGAGGTGGGGGAGGTGCGGCAGCGCGACGTCAGCGGCGCCAGGGCGGGGTGAGCCTCTCCGGCCAGCGCAGCCGCTCCCAGACGCGCAGCCGCTCCGGCAGCTGCCAGCTCAGCCCGGTGAACAGCGAGCGCGGCCAGATCCAGGCCAGCAGCTTGCTGTCCCAGCTCAGCGGGGCGGTCATCCCGTCCAGCACCTCCTGGGTCAACCCGGTGACGTTGGCGTGGGTCTCCAGGCTGCGGGCGTAGCGGGCCCGCTCGACCAGCTGCGACATCGCCGTCATCGCCCGGCCGGAGCCGGCGTCCAGTCCGCGCGAGACCTCGGCGCCGATGCTGCGTGGCGACCCGCTCGGCCAGGGATGGCCGATGTCGCGGGCGGTGTCGCGCAGCTCGGCCCAAGCCCGTTCCACCCGGTCGACGATCTCGCCGCTGTGGTCCAGCCGGGCCCGCCGGCGACGCAGCCGGAGCACGGCCGGCAGCGACATCAGCGCCAGCACGCCGAGCAGCACGCCACCGGCCAGGGCCACCCGGCCCCACGGGAAACCGCCACCCGGCCCGGCCGGGGCGCTGGCGGAGTCGCTCGGGGTCGGCGAGGGCGGCGGCGGGGTGCTCTCCTCCGCACTCGGCACCGGCTCAGACGACGGGTCGGCACCCTCCTCGGTGGAGGTGCCGCCCTGGTTGGTGCCGGCGATGGTCCACGGCGGGGCGTTGCCGGTGACGACGGCCGGGGTCGGCTCGAAGCGCACCCAGCCCTCGCCCTCGAAGTACAGCTCGGGCCAGGCGTGCATGTCGCGCACCCGCACCTCGAACCCGTTGGCGATCCGCTCGCCCGGCAGGAAGCCCACCGACACCCGGCTGGGGATCCCCACCACGCGGGCCATCACCGCCATCGCGCCGGCGAACTGCTCGCAGTAGCCCCGGCGGTCCTCGACCAGGAAGTCGCTCAGCTGCTCGTAGGTGGTGCCCTGGGCCTGCTCGGTGCTGTAGGTGAAGTCGGAGGAGCGCAGCCACTCCTGCAGCGCCGCGGCTTTGAGCGCCGGTGTGCTCGCGTCGGCGGTCCGCTCCAGGGCCACGTCGATGATCTCCGGCGGCAGGTCCGGCGGCAGCGCGGCGGTGAGGTTCGCATCCACCGGGGCGCCGGCCTCGGCCGTCGACAGCCGCTCGCCGTCGGGCTCGATGTCGAGACTGGTCACCTGGTAGCTGAGGTTGCGGGTCGCCTCCACCCGGTCCTGCCCGGTGGCGAGCATCATCATCGACTGCGGGTCGTAGGCCCACTCGCCCTCCACGCCGACGCTGCGCGGGGCGTAGGGGAGCGGCAGGTACTCCGAGCGGAAGTCACCCACCTGGATCTCGGTGGTCCGCTCGCGGGCCGCCTCGACCGTCAGCCCCGGCGGCGGCGGCAGGGTCGTGCCCGGCTGCAGCGACACCCCGGCGCTCTGCCAGCCCGCGTCGTTGAACACCGGGAGGCTCGCCATCCGCAGGTAGGACCCGCTGGGGGCGTCGGTCTGGTAGGAGAGCACCGTGTAGTTCTCGGGCTGGGTGAGGTTGCGCTTGAGGTCCAGCGTGGGATCGGTCATCTGGATCGGGCCCTGGGCGCCGCGTCCGGCCCCGACCCCCCAGCCCAGCTGGCCCGGCAGCGGCAGCACGGCGCCGATGAGCACGGTCGCCAGCAGCACCGGGACCACCACCATCGCCGCGGCCCGGGCCGCGTAGCCGACGTGCAGGCCCTGGTCGGACTGCGGGTGGTCCGGGGTGCCGACCGCCCGCGGCCACCGGGTGGCCGCGGTCAGCCCCTCGCTCAGCAGCACCACCGCGTAGCCGAGCGCCAGCAGCACGAACGGCCACCAGGTGAGGTCGTCGTTCAGCCCCAGCGCCGGCACCAGGTACAGCGTCAGCGGCGGGGCGATCGCCCAGGCCGGACGCTCGATGCCCTCCACCAGGACGTCGGTGAGCACGGCCACCACGCCGATCGCGCTGACCAGCAGCAGCTTCACGCCCGGGTGGGGGATCATCGGCGCGGCCTGGGTGCGCATGTGCTCGGCCGCGGAGGAGTACAGCCCGCCCACCTGGGCCAGCAGGTTCCCCTCCGTGCCGCCCAGCGACCAGGCGATGCCGGCCACGAACGCGAGCAGCACCAGCGCCTGGACGCCCAGCACCACCCCGTTGCCGAGGCCGATCCGGCGCACCACGGCGCCGACGAGGGTCACCGCGAGCGTGATCACCACACCCAGCGGGATGTAGGAGGTGTCCTGGGTGAGTGGCAGCAGCGTCAGGCTGGCCAGCGTCACCGAGAGGAAGACGGCGACGGCACTGCGGTCGGTGGCACGCATCAGACCAGCTCCCCGAGTCGTTCCAGATCACCCCAGGTGTCGGTCACCGTGCGGGTGCGGTCGGCGGTGACCACCCGCCAGCGGTGCTCGCGCAGCAGCGCGACGGCCCGGGCGTGCTCCTCGCGCACCTCGGCGTCGGCCCGCTCGGAGCGGATGGCGAAGCTGTCGGCGTCCACCACCAGCGCCAGCCCGGCGGCCCTGTTGTGGCGGGTGCGCTCGAGCTGCTCCACCTCGCCGCGGGTCAGCCGGCCGAGCACGGCGACCACCAGCTGGCTGCCCTGGTGCACCAGTGCGGCGTCGATCATCGGGCGCAGCGTGGCCTCGCTGGTGGTGGTGATGTCGGTCAGCTTGTGCACCACGTTGTGGCGGGTGGTCACCTGGTTGCTGCTGAGGTCGCCGACCATGGTCAGCGGGCCGCGGGTCTCCAGCAGGTTGAGCTCGAAGCCGTCGGTGAGGAAGTGCATGGCGACCGAGGCGGCGGCCGAGACCGCCCACTCGAAGGAGGAGTCCTTGCCGTGGCCGCCGTGGGCGCTGGCCCGCGAGTCGAGCATCACCGTGACGCTCGGGTCGAAGGCCTGCTCCTCGCGGCGCACCATCAGCTCCCCGCGGCGGGCGGTGGAGCGCCAGTGCACCCGGCGGACGTCGTCGCCGTGGCGGTACTCGCGCACCAGCACGTCGTCCTGGCCGACCACGCCCAGCCGCTGCGGGCGGGACTCGCCGGTGGCGCCGCCGCCGCCGGCGTTGCGCATCTCCTCCAGCGGGAAGATCCGGGGGGTCACCATCACCTCCGAGGTGGCGTGGAAGGAACGGTCGAGCTGGGCCAGCCCCAGCGGGTCGCTGCTGCGGACCATCAGCGGCCCGGTGCTGTAGCGGCCGCGGACCGAGCCCTGCAGCGGGTAGGTGAACTCGCGGCGCCAGTGGGAGGCCAGCGTCTGCACGGTGAAGCGGGGCCGCACCCCGAGGTGGCGCGGGACGTAGTCCTCGAAGCGGAGGATGCCGTAGGGGATCGGTCCGGTCTTCTCCAGCACCAGCCGCCCCACCGCGGACTCACCGATCGCCATCTGGCTGGGCACCACGGCGCGCTCGCAGGACAGCCGCAGCCGGGTCCGCGCCACCAGGAACGCCGCGGTGAACGGCAGCAGCACCAGCAGCAGCCCGATCCACACGACGTCGCGCTGCCCGATCAGCGCGGCCAGGGCGCCGACGGCCACCCCGGCCACCACGAAGACGCGGCCGCGGAAGGTGAGCAGTCGCCACGGATTCCTCATCACGAGCTCCCCGGGGGTCAGGCCCGTTCGGGGATGGCCACGGTGTGCACGGCCGCGGTGACGACCTCCGACGCGCTGCGGCGAGCCAGCTGCGCCTCGGTGGAGGGCAGCACCCGGTGCGCCAGCACGGGGACGGCCAGGGAGGAGATGTCGTCGGGGGTGACGTAGTCGCGGCGGGCCAGCGCTGCCTGGGCGCGGGCGGCGCGGAGCAGGCTGAGCGAGGAGCGCGGGGAGGCGCCCAGACGGAGGTCGCGGGAGTGCCGGGTCGCGTTCACCACGCCCACCACGTACTCCTTGACCGCCGGCGCCACGTAGACCTCCTTGACCGCCTGGATCAGACCCGTCACGGTCGCGGCGTCGGTGACCGGGCGCAGCTCGGCCAGCGGGTCGGCGGTGCCGTGGTGCTCCAGCATCTCCAGCTCGGCGCTGGCGGTGGGGTAGCCCATCTCGATCCGCGCCATGAACCGGTCGCGCTGGGCCTCGGGCAGTGGGTAGGTGCCCTCCATCTCGATCGGGTTCTGGGTGGCGACGACCATGAACGGCGCGTCCAGCCGGTAGGTGGTGCCGTCCACCGAGACCTGGCGCTCCTCCATCGACTCCAGCAGCGCGGACTGGGTCTTGGGCGAGGCGCGGTTGATCTCGTCACCCACCACGATGTTGGCGAAGATGCCGCCGGGCTTGAACTCGAACTCGCGCCGCTCCTGGTTGTACACCGAGACGCCGGTGATGTCGGAGGGCAGCAGGTCGGGGGTGAACTGCAGCCGTCGCACCGTGCAGTCGATCGAGCGGCCCAGCGCCTTGGCGAGCATGGTCTTGCCGACGCCGGGGACGTCCTCGACCAGCAGGTGCCCCTCGGCCAGCAGCACCACCAGTGCCAGGTCGATGCTGTCGCGCTTGCCCTCGATCACCGTCTCGATCGCGGCGCGCACGCGGCCGGTGACGTCGATGACGTCGTCGAGGGTCTGGGTGGGGGCCGTCTGGCGGACGTGGTCCAGGCTCAACTCTTCCTCCGGGCTCGCACGGGTGGCGGGCCGCCTGCCGGCCCAGACGCTCACTCTACGTGCTCCTCCCTAGACCCCGTCCGGGCGCGAGCCCCCCGGGCCCTGCGGCACCCCGGGGACCCGACGGGGGAGCGAAATGGGGCGCCCGACCGGCGTGGCGTGGCCGAGTGGGGCGAAGTGGAGTACTGTGGAGGAAAGTGGAGCAAGGCGGTGCGAATGTGGGGCGAGGGGGTGCATCCGGGTGTTCCTCGGTACGCACACCCCCAAGCTCGACGAGAAGGGCCGTCTGATCCTCCCGGCGAAGTTCCGCGAGGAGCTGGCCGAGGGGCTGGTCATCACCAGGACGCAGGACCGCGCCCTGGCGATCTACCCCATGGCCACGTTCGTCCGGATGACGTCGGAGATTGCTTCCGCACCGACCAGCGTCAAGCAGGTCCGCGACTACCAGCGCATGCTGGCGGCCGGGGCATCGGACGAGACGCCGGACAAGCAGGGCAGGATCACCATCCCTCCCCACCTGCGCAGCTACGCGGGACTGGAGAAGGACGTGGTCGTGATCGGTGCGATCAATCGGGTCGAGGTCTGGGACGTCCAGACCTGGCAGGAGTACTCCGCTGAGCAGGAGTCGGCGTTCGCCGACATGAACGAGGAGGTGGTCCCCGGTCTCTGACCGGGTCCACGTCCTCACCGATGCAGGGGCCCACACCGTGTGACGCGGTTTCAGCCCGAGGCGCGGACGCCGGCTGGCGCACCTTCCCCGGTGCCAGGCGGCGCTTTCCCACCGCCCTCGGACTGAAACCCCGGTGCACGGCGTGAGCCCGACGTCCGGACCGGGGTCGAGGAGGCAGGGTCGAGGTGAGCAGCAGCGACGGGCCGGGACCGGACGACCGGACCCACGTCCCGGTGATGCAGCGCCGGGTGCTGGAGCTGCTGACCCCGGTGCTCGGCACCGAGGGCGCGGTCTTCGTCGACGGCACCCTCGGACTCGCCGGCCACACCCTCGCCCTGCTCACCGCCTGCCCGGGCAGCCGGGTGATCGGGCTCGACCGCGACCCCGAGGCGCTGGCCCGGGCCGAGCGCCGGCTGGCCCCGGTCGCCGACCGCGTCACCCTGGTGGAGGCCGTCTACGACGAGCTGCCCGAGGTGCTCGACCGGCTCGGTCAGCCGCGGGTGCAGGCGGTGCTGCTCGACCTCGGGCTGTCCTCGCTGCAGATCGACTCCACCGAGCGCGGTTTCGCCTACGCCGTGGACGCCCCCCTCGACATGCGGATGGACGGCCACCAGCCGCTCACCGCCGCCACCGTGGTCAACACCTACCCGGCCGGTGAGCTGGCCCGGGTGCTGCGCACCTACGGCGAGGAGCGCTTCGCCGACCGGATCGCCCGCGCCATCGTCGCCGAGCGCGAGGTGGCGCCGTTCACGACCTCCGCGCGGCTGGTGGAGACCCTCACCCGCGCCATCCCGGCCGCCGCCCGCCGCACCGGCGGGCACCCGGCCAAGCGCACCTTCCAGGCGCTGCGGATCGAGGTCAACCACGAGCTCGCGGCGCTGGAGCGGGTGCTGCCGGCCGCGGTCGACGCGCTCGCCGTCGGTGGGCGGATCGCCGTGCTGGCCTACCACTCGCTGGAGGACCGGATGGTCAAGCGGGTGCTCGCCGCCGCGAGCACCGACACCGCGCCGCCGCACCTGCCGGTGGTGCCCGAGTCGATGCGGGCCGAGCTCCGCCTGCTCACCCGCGGCGCGGAGAAGGCCGACGCCCAGGAGATCCAGGAGAACCCCCGATCCAGCTCGGCCCGGTTGCGGGCCGCCGAGCGCATCAAGGAGGCCGCGTGAGCGCACTGCTGAACGTCGGGCCGCGCCGACCCGACCCGGGTCCGCAGCGGCGACCGCACCTGTCCCCGGTCCCCGCCCCGGTGCGGGCCCGGCTCTCCCGCGTCCCGTTCCTGCTGGTGCTGGCCGCCACCCTCGGCCTGGGCATGGCCGGGCTGCTGGTGCTCAACACCACCGTGCAGACCAACGCGGTGGAGGTGCGGACGCTGCAGCAGCAGCTGACCTCGCTCAGCTACACCGAGGCCGAGCTGAAGACCCAGCTCGACGAGGCGCGCTCGCCCGCGACGCTGGCCACCCGCGCCTCCGACCTCGGCATGCGCCCCAACCCCTACCCGGCCTTCATCGACCTGGAGACCGGCGAGGTCACCGGTGACCCGCAGGAGGTCGAGGGCGACGAGATGGAGAGCCTGGTCACCAAGTCGCAGTCCCGGCTGGCCGCCGAGCGAGCCGCCGCCCAGCAGCGTGCCCAGCAGCAGCGGGCGGAGCAGGCCGCCCAGCAGCAGGCCCAGCGGAAGAAGGAGCAGCAGGCCCAGGCCCAGCGCGAGCAGAAGCGGCAGCAGGAGCAGGAGGACGCCGATGACTGAGCCCCGAAGCCCGCAGCCCGGTCGGCGTCCGCACCCCAGCCGGCGCCCCCGTCCCGCGACGGGCTCCGGCTCGCGCCGCTCCGGCGGTGAGGCCCGTCCCGGCTCCACCGACCGCGGCGCCACCGGCTCGGCCCGCGG
>NZ_QPKK01000129.1 GCF_003344635.1 Desertihabitans aurantiacus | reverse complement strand
CGACCCAGCTCGCCGGCGGGGTCTCCCAGCTCGCCGGCGGCGGTCCGGCGCTCGCCGACGGCGCCACCCAGCTCGCCGGTGGCGTGTCCCAGCTGGCGGAGAACGGTCCGGCGCTGGCCGACGGCGCCACCCAGCTGGCCGACGGCGTCTCCCAGCTCGCCGAGAACGGCCCGGCGCTGAGCGACGGGGCGACCCAGCTCGCCGACGGCACCGGGCAGCTGGCCGAGGGCGTCCCCGCGCTGACCGAGGGCGCCGCCCAGCTCGGCGAGGGTGCCACCGCCTACGCCCAGGGTGTCGAGCAGTACACCGACGGGGTGGGTCAGGCCGCGGCCGGGGTCGGCGAGCTCAACGACCAGCTCCAGGCGGGGCTCGGCGGGGCCGACGTGTCCGGCCCGAGCGAGGAGGAGCTGGAGCAGCTCACCGGAGGCGCCACCGAGGTCGCCGAGGGCATCGGCGGGCTGGACGAGGGGCTGGGCCAGTACCAGTCCGGGTTCGCCGACCTGGCCGAGGACGGGTTGCCCGAGGGCGCGGTCGCGTGCCCGGACCAGCTCGACGACGAGTCGTGCGAGGTCTTCCAGCAGGGCGTGCAGGCGGGTTCCCGGGCCACGGCCACCCAGGCCGTCGCCGGGCTCGGCGAGGAGGATGACCCGAGCAGCCTGCGGGGCGGTGTCGCCGCACTGGCCGACGGCGCCGACGACTTCGCAGGCGGCATCGGAGAGCTGGCCACGCAGCTCGGGGCGCTCGGCGGTCTGGGTGAGCAGCTGCAGCAGCTCGTCGACGGCGTCGACCAGCTGGACCAGGGTCTGACCGAGCTCGACCAGAACGGAGCGCAGCTGGTGACCGGCGCCGAGGAGCTGGCCGACGGGGCCACCGGCCTCAGCACGGGCATCGAGCAGCTCGGCACCGGCATCACCGAGCTGGACGCCGGTGCGGGTGAGCTGGCGACGGGCATCACCCAGTACACCGACGGGGTGACCCAGCTGGACGCCGGTGCCGGCGAGCTGGCGTCGGGGATCACGCAGTACACCGACGGGGTGACCCAGCTGGACGCGGGTGCGGGTCAGCTGGCCTCAGGCATCACCCAGTACACCGACGGTGTCACCCAGCTCGATGCCGGTGCGGGTCAGCTCGCGTCGGGGATCACGCAGTACACCGACGGTGTCACCCAGCTCGATGCCGGTGCGGGTCAGCTCGCGTCGGGGGTCACGCAGTACACCGACGGTGTCACGCAGCTCGGCACCGGCCTCGGCGGCTACGTCGCCGGCATCGTCCAGTACACCGACGGCGTCGCCCAGTCCGCGACCGGGGCGACCCAGCTCGCCGAGGGGCTCGGCCAGCTCGACGACGGCGCAGGCCAGCTGGCCGACGGGTCCCGCGAGCTCGCCGACGGCCTGGCCGAGGGCGCCACCCAGATCCCCACCTACGACGACTCCGAGCGGGAGAACCTCGCCAGCGTGGTCGCCGAGCCGGTCACCACCGGCGACGAGTCGGTCGACCTGCTGCCGATCGCGGCCTCCACCAGCCTGCTCATGGTGCTGGCGCTGTGGCTCGGCGGGCTGGCCACCTTCCTGGTGGTGCAGGCGGTCTCGGCGCGCACCTGGATGTCCTCGCGCCCGTCCTGGCAGCTGGCGCTGCTGGCGATCGCCCCGGGCGCGGCAGTCGCCACCGTGCAGGCCGTCGCGCTGACCATCGTCGGGCAGGTCGTGCTCGACCTCTCCGCCGGCCGGGTGGTGGGGCTGCTGCTCCTGCTGCTGCTCATCGGGTGGACGTTCGTGGGCCTCAACCACGCCCTGGTCGCCTGGCTCGGCGGTGTCGGCCGCGTGATCTCGGTGACGGTGGCTGTGCTCGCCGCGGCGGGCTCGATCACCTCGGCGGTGCCGGCGCTGTTCGACACCATCCGACCGCTGCTGCCGACGAGTCCGGCCCTGGACGCGGTCCGGGCGCTGCTCACCGACGGGCCGGGGCTCGGCGGCAACGTGATGACGGTGGTGGTGTGGCTGCTCATCGCGGTCGCGGCCAGCGTGCTCGCGGTGCTGCGCCAGCGCACGGTCAAGCCGGTCGTCCTGCTGCGGCCGCGGACGGCCTGAGCCGACCGGTCCGCGGGCGGCGCAGACCCCGGGTGGCAGCATGGCCGCCATGGACTGCGACGTGCTGGTCGTCGGCGCCGGCCTGGCCGGGCTGCGCGCCGCCGTCGGCCTGACCGACCGCCACACCGAGGTGCTGGAGGCCCGCGGCGAGATCGGCGGGCGGGTGCGCACCGAGGTGGTCGACGGCTTCCGCTGCGACGTCGGGTTCCAGCTGGTCAACCCCTGCTACCCGCGGCTGCGCGCCGACGTCGACCTGGAAGCGCTCGGGCTGCAGCCCTTCGTCGCCGGCGTCCGCGCCCGCACCGAGCACGGCGACGTCACCGTGGCCGACCCTCGCCGCCACCCGCGGCTGGTGCCCGACACCCTGCGCTCGGGGTTCGTCCACCCGGTCGAGCTGGCCCGGATCGGGCGCTGGGTCGCTCCGGTGCTCGTCGCGCCGCAGCGGATGCTCCGCAGCCCGGACCAGGCCTGGGGCGAGGCGCTCGACCGGCTCGGTGCCACCGGCGCGGTGCGCCACCGGCTGCTCGTGCGGTTCCTGGCCGGGGTCCTCCTCGAGGACGACGGGTCGAGCTCGGCCCACCTCGTCCGGCTGCTGCTGCGCTCCTTCGCCCTCGGCACCCCGTCGCTGCCGCGGGAGGGCGTGCAGGCGCTGCCCCGCCAGCTCGCCGACCGGCTGCCCCGGCCGGTCCGCTGCTCCGAACCGGTCACCTCGATCACCCGGGCCGGCAGCGGCTGGCGGGTCACCACGGAGGCGGCCACGTGGACGGCCCGCGCCGTCGTGGTCGCCACCGACACCGCCGACGCCGGCGGCCTGCTCCCCGACCTGCCGCCGGCACCGATGAAGGGCGTCACCACCTGGTGGTACGCCGTCGCGGCCGAGGAGGTCGCCGGGCTGGCCCTGCCCGACGCGTTGCGGGTGGACGGCCGGGAGCGCCGCGGCCCGCTGGTCAACGCCGCCGTCGTCAGCGCGGCCGCTCCCAGCTACGCCCCACCGGGTCGGGCGCTGCTGCAGGGCTCGGCGCTGCTCGGCCCCGGGCAGCGGGTCACCGACGAGGCCGCCCGCCGCCACCTCGAGGAGCTGTTGCAGCTCGCCCCCGGCCGGGCGGAGCTGCTGGTCCGCCACGACGTCGACCGCGGTCTGCCGGCCCAGCCACCACCGCTGCACGTCCGTCAGCCCCAGCAGCTGGCGCCGGGGCTGTTCGTCTGCGGTGACCACCGCGACACCGGCTCCCAGCAGGGCGCACTGGCCAGCGGCGCCCGGGTGGCCGAGCTGGTCCGGGCCCAGACGGCCTGAGCGGCGCGGCGACGGTGGCGCTCGCCCACCCGGAGCCGAGAGGTCACCCGCCGTCCACCGTCGTGTCGCCGGGACCGGCCTAGACTTCCCGCGTGCCGAACTGGATCGAGCTGGACGGACTGGTCAACGCGCGCGACCTCGGCGGGACGCCGGTCGCCGGAGGCGGAGAGGTGCTGCCCGGGCGGCTGCTGCGCTCGGACAACCTGCAGGACCTCACCCCCGCCGACATCGAGGAGCTGCGCCGCCGCGGGCTGACCGACGTCATCGACCTGCGCAGCGCCTACGAGGTGAACGCCACCGGCGACGGCCCGCTGCGGGCGCTGGAGGAGATCCGCCACCACCACTTCAGCTTCTTCGTCGAGGAGCACGGCGAGGCGACCTCCCCGGCCACCGGCGACGAGCTGCCCGAGAACGCGCTGCCCTGGGTCGAGAAGCAGATCGAGGAGCACCTCGACGACCACTTCGCCTCCACCTACTGGGGCTACCTGTCCGACCGACCCGACTCCGTCGTCGGCGCGCTGCGGGCGATCGCCCACGCCGACGGTGCGGCTCTGGTGCACTGCGCCGCCGGGAAGGACCGCACCGGGACCACGGTCGCCCTGGCGCTCTCCCTCGTCGGGGCCGAGCGGGACGCGGTGGTCGCCGACTACGCCGCCAGCGACGAGCGGGTCCCGCTGATCATGGAGCGGCTGATGGGGTCCCCGGTCTACGCCGCCAACCTGCGCGGACGCTCGCACGCCGCGCAGGCCACCAAGGCCGAGACCATGGACGCCTTCCTGCGCTACGTCGAGGAGTCCCACGGCGGGGTGGCCGCGATGCTGGGCCGTCTCGGCTGGACCGAGCGCGACACCGACGCGATGCGTCGCCACCTGCTCGGCTGAACCGGACGGCTCAGGGTCGCCGCTGACGGGCGGCGAGGATCGCCAGCTGGATCCGGTTGGCGACCCCCAGCGTCTCCAGCAGGGCCGACACCTCGGCCTTGACCGTGCCGAGCGACAGGTACAGCTCGGCGGCGATCTCGGCGTTGGACAACCCGCGCGCCACCGCCTCGGCGACCTGCCGCTCCCGCTCACCCAGGGACGCCCAGCGCTCGTCGGGCGCGTCGGGGTCGGCGGTGCTGTGGCGGATCAGGGTGCGCAGCACGCTGGCGCTGAACACCGGCTCCCCGGCCGCCGCCCGGTGCACGGCGTCGACGATCTGCTCCGGCGGGGCGTGCTTGAGCAGGTAGCCGTCGGCGCCGGCCCGCAGCGCCGAGAGCACCGTCTCGTCGGCGTCGAAGGTGGTCAGCATGATCACCGCGGGCGCGCGCAGCCCGGGCCGCCGGCGCAGCTCCGCCACCGCGGCCACCCCGTTCAGCCGCGGCATCCGGACGTCCACCAGGGCCACGTCGGGCCGGTGCTCGGCGACCGCCCGCCCCAGCTCGTCGCCGTCCTCGGCCTCGCCGACCACCACCACCCGGGCATCCCCGGCCAGCATCATCCGCAGCCCCGCCCGCACCAGCGGGTCGTCGTCGACCAGCAGCACCCGCACCACCGCGTCCGCGCTCATCCCCGCCACGGCAGCACCGCCCGCAGCCGGAAGTCGCCGTCGACCACCCCGTGCTGGAGCCGGCCGCCCTCCAGCCCGACCCGTTCGGCCAGCCCGGCCAGACCGGAGCCGGCGCCCGGGATCTGCGAGCCGGTGGTGCCCAGCGGCAGCGTGTTGCGCACCTCCACCTCCAGCGCCGGCCCGTCCACCCGGCGCAGCACCACCGTCACCGGCGCGCCCGGGCTGTGCTTGCGGGCGTTGGTCAGCCCCTCCTGCACCACCCGGTAGGCCGTCCGCTGGCTCTGCAGCCGCAGCCCGACCGGGCCCGCGAGGTCGATCTCGGAGCGCAGCTCCACCGGCTGCCCGGACGCCGACACCTCCGCCACCAGGGCCGGCAGCGAGGGCAGGTCCACCGCCGGCCGCGCGGTGCCCAGCGCCGCCCCCTCCAGGCCGCGGCCCGGGCCGTCCTCGTCGTGCAGCACCGTCAGCACGTCGTGCAGCTCCTCCAGCGCGCGGTGGGCGGACTCGCGGATCACCGTCACCGCCGAGCGGAGCTCCTCCTCGGTCAGCGGGGCGCCCGGCCGACCGTCGGTCCCGGGCCGCACCCGGAACTCCAGGGCGCCGGCGTGCACCGACAGCAGCGAGATGCGGTGGGCCAGCACGTCGTGCATCTCGCGGGCGATCTGGGTGCGCTCGTCGCGGCGGGCCCGGCGCAGCTGCTCCTCGTGCTCGGCCCGGTCGCGCTCGGCGCTGGCCAGCAGCCCGTCCACCACCTGGCGGCGGGAGCGGACGGCCAGGCCCAGGCTGAGCGCGGTGGCGTACAGCATGAACATCAGCACGGTCCACACCGGCAGGGTCATCCCGCCCACCGGCACCACCAGGTAGTACGGCACCGCGATCGCCAGGTGCACCCCGGTGGCCAGCAGAGCCACCCACACCCGCGCCCGGACGGCCACCACGAACACCGACACCAGGGCCGGCAGCCCCGCGGTGAGGAACAGCCCGCCCACCGGCGCGAGGGCCAGCGCCAGCCCCACCGGGTGGCGGTGCCGCCACACCAGCGCCACCGCGGCCAGCACGCCGACCACCAGGTCGAGCCCGACCCACCACGTCGGCAGCAGCGCGAACAGCGCCCCGCTGGTCGCGACCGTGTAGGCCCAGTAGAGGAGCGCGGTCACCGGCAGCGCGACGTCGACCACCCGGGACGGGCGGGCCCGCGCCTGCGCCGCTGCCGGGGTCACCACGGCCGGGGTGCTCACCTGCCGGACTGTACGCGTCCGCGTGCTGGCCGACCGGCCAGGAGTTCTGGCCGGTCGGCGGGTGCCGCCGGCCGGTCCGTCCCGGCAGCCTGGACGCCGTGACGCAGACGGAGACGACGAGCCCGGCGCTGGAGCTGCGCGGGCTGCGCCGGCAGTTCGGGGACAAGGTGGCGGTCGACGACATCGACCTGGTGGTGCCACGGGGCAGCTTCTTCGGCCTCGTCGGGCCCAACGGGGCGGGCAAGACCACCAGCCTGTCGATGGCGGTCGGGCTGCTGCGCCCGACCGCGGGGCGGGCGATGGTGCTCGGCACCGACGTGTGGGCCGACCCGATCGGGGCCAAGACCGCGCTCGGCGTCCTGCCCGACGGGTTGGCGCTGCCCGAGCGGCTCACCGGCGGGGAGCTGCTCGACTACTGGGGACGCCTGCGCGGCATGCCGCGCGCCGTGGTCGAGGACCGGGCGGCGGAGCTGCTGCGCATCCTCGAGCTGGACGAGGCCGAACGGCTGGGCACGGTGGTGCTCGAGTACTCCACCGGCATGCGGAAGAAGATCGGGCTGGCCACCGCGCTGCTGCACTCGCCGCGGGTGCTGGTGCTGGACGAGCCCTACGAGGCGGTCGACCCGGTCTCGGCGCGGGTGCTCACCAGCATCCTGCGGCGGTTCGTCGCCGCCGGCGGCTCGGTGGTGATGTCCAGCCACGTGATGTCGCTGGTGGAGCAGCTGTGCGACCGGGTGGCGATCATCGCCCGCGGGCAGGTGCTGGCCGCCGGCACGCTGGCCGAGGTGCGCGGCGCCGGCACCCTGGAGGACCGGTTCGTCTCGCTGGTGGGTGAGCGCCGGCTCGAGGAGGAGGACCTGACGTGGTTGGGGTCCTGATCTCGCTGAAGCTGACCCTGCTGCGGCACTCCCCGAAGGGTCTGCGGCAGACCGGCTGGGTGCTCGGCGCGCTGCTGGTGCTCAGCACCTGGGCCGGGGTCCTGCTCGCCACCGCCGGTGCCGTCCGGGTGGAGGTGCAGGTGCTGACCGCGGTCGGGTGGGGGGTCGGTGCGGTGCTCGGTCCGGTGCTGATGTCGGGAGCCGGCGTGCTGCGCGCGGAGTACTTCACGCTGCTGCCCCTGGACCGCTCCCGGCTGGCGCTCGGGCTGCTCGCCGCCGTCTTCCCCTCGGTGGCCTCGGGCTACCTGCTGCTGGCCCTGCTGGCCGCGGTGGTGCCGGCGGTCGCGCTCGGCCCGCTCGCCATGGCGGTCGCGGTGCTGGGCGCGCTGCTCGCCTGGGTGGTCGTCATCACGCTGGCCCGGCTGGTCTACGCCGCGCTCGGCTCGGCGATGCGGACCTGGCTCGGGGTGGAGATCGCCGGTCTGCAGTTCGGGCTGCTGATCGGGGCGATGCTGGCCGGCTGGATGGTGGTCGCGGCGGCGTTCCAGACCGTCCCGCTGCTGCTCGCCGAGGGCCTGCCCGATGACGTCACCGCCGTGCTCGCGGTGCTGCCCACCTCCTGGCCGGTGCGGGCGGCGGAGGCGGTCGGCACCGGACGCACCGGGACGGGGCTGGCCTGGCTGCTCGCACTGGTGCTGCTCGCCGCGCTGCTGCTCGCGCTGGCGGCGGTGCTGCTGCGCCCGAACCTGGACGGACGCAGCCGGCGACGCACCCGTCGACCGCTCGGCTCGCGGCGGGGCCGCCGGCTGCTGCCCGACACCGCGCTCGGTGCGGTGCTCGGCAAGGAGCTGCGCCAGTGGTGGCGCGACCCGTGGCGGGCGCTGGAGCTGCGCAGCGGGTTCTACACCGGGGTGGTGTTCGGGGTGTTCAGCGCCGTCTCCGGCGACTTCGCGGTGGTGGCCCCGCTCTCGGGGCTGGTGATCGCCCTGATGATCTGCCTGGCCGCCTGCAACCTCTACGGCCAGGACGGGTCGGCGGTGTGGGTGAGCATCGTCAACCAGCGGCCCGACACGGTCACCGCCGACGTCCGCGGACGCCAGCTGGCCGTGGTGCTGCTGGTGCTGCCGCCGGCCGCCGTCGTCTCGGTGGTGCTGGTGCTGGTCTCGGACGCGGCGTGGGCCTGGCCCGTGGTGGCCGCCGGTCTGCCGGCACTGGCCGGGGTGGCCTCGGGGATCGCGGTGCTGGTCTCGGCCGTCGGGGTCTCGCCCGGGGTCGACCCGCGGGCGCGGACCGGACCCAACGACGCCGGCGGCGACATGGGTCTGCAGGCGCAGGTGGCGCTGTGGGGCACCCTGCTGCTGGTGCTGCCGACGGCCGTCGCACTCGTCGTCGGCTTCGTCGCCCTGCCCGGCTGGGGGCCCTGGGCGGCGGTGGCGGTCGGCGTGCTCAACGGCGCGCTCGGCTACGGGCTGCTGGGACGGCTGACCACCGGCTACCTCGCCACCCGGCTGCCGACCGTCTACACCCGGATCCGCTACGGCCGCAACGACGACACCGGCGCCCGGGGCACCCTCGGCTGGTTCGAGACCTCCTCCCAGCAGGCGGAGGAGAAGGCGCGGGAGGCCAAGCTGGCCGAGCGCCGGGCCCGGGCGGAGAGGCGGATGACCCCTACCGGCCGGCCCTGATCAGGTCCCCTCGCGGGTTGCGGCGCAGGTCGACCGCCGGATCAGCCGAAGGTGTAGCCCACCTCCGCCGCCCGGCCCAGTGGCACCCGCAGCACGGACAGCCGGCGGGAGGCATCGGCGAAGTAGGTGCGCGTCGTCGGCGTCAGCCGGGCGTCGGCCTCGGTGCCCCAGTCGATCGTCAGGGTGACGCCGCCGCGTGACACCGTCACCCCCGTGGTGCGGGCGGAGGTGGGCTCCCCGACGGCGGCCTGGCGGCCACCCACCCAGGTGACCACGTCGTCGTGGCGCAGCACGAGCGGGACCTGCTCGGTGCCGTCCATCGTGGTCGTGACCTCTCGGACGAGTCCGGTGTCCTGCAGGAGGACCGATCCGGTGACGTTGCCGCCCGTGGTGGTCCACGAGATCCCGAGGTCGTCGTGCACCCGGCCCACCCGACCGGGCTCGACGACCCGACCGTCGGACACCGGCCCCTGGTGGTACCGCGGGGTGAGGTCGGAGGCGCCGTCGGTGCCGCCGTTGGGCAGCACGGTCGCCCAGCACTCCGTGTTCGAGCTCTGCCCGCCGTGGACGAACGTGCCCGCGCGGGGGTGCCACAGCAGGCCGAGCCCGGCGCGGACCACCGCGTTCGGCCGGACCCCGAAGAAGGCCTGCAGGTAGTAGCCCGGCCGGCGCACGAACAGGTAGTGCTGGTCCTGCGGATCGACGCGCAGCTCGCTGAACCGCTCGTGCCGGACGGCCGGCAGCCGGCGCAGCGCGACGTCGCGCCGCCGGCGCCTGGGGTAGCCCTCGCCGTAGGGGATGTTGGCCGGGATCCGGGGGTTGGTGTCCCCCGGCGCCAGGGCCGGCACGGGCTCCGGTGACGCGGCCCAGGCCTCCCGTCCGGCCTCGCGGTCCTCCCGTGCGGGGTAGAAGACCGCCAGGTCCGGCACCTCGGAGCAGAACACCGAGCCCAGGTCGCGCTGCTGGCGGTCGACGGTCACGGCGTCCAGGTAGTACATCGGGGTCCGGGCCGCGCCCGAGGCGAAGGACACCAGTCCGGCTCCGTCGGGCTCGGGCACCACGGTGTACCTCAGCCACTCCGCCAGCCGGCGCACCAGTGGCAGCAGCACCGGCGCCCCGAGCTCGGTGTGCAGCTCGTGGATCTCGGTCAGCGTGACGTTGAGGTTGTAGGCGATGTCCATCCCGCGCGGCTCGTAGAGGAAGCCGGCCGGGCTCTGCGCGGAGGCGGCGAAGTGGCGCACCCGATCCCGCAGCAGCGCGTCGAGCACGGGGTCGGGGTCCAGGGCGAGCGCCTTGGCGGCTCCGGCGAGCCCTGCCGCCGGCTGGTTCGCGAACTCGACGATCCCGCCCGTCCAGACCCCGTCGTTGTCGGGGTCGAGGAACCACGTCGTCGCCCGCCGCAGGGCGGCGCTGATCGCGGCGCACCGCTGCGGCAGGAGATCGGCCCCGCGCAGGCGCTCCAGCGTCTTGCTGAGGTAGCCGAGCGCGAACGCGGTGGCGGCCCGCGAGTGCTCGTCGGGGGCGTACTCGGGCCAGGACCCGTCCTCGTGCTGGAGCCGCAGGTAGTAGTCGACGGCGGCGTCGAGGCGGGCCGCGAGCGCCGGGTCGCCACGGTAGGGGTTCCAGGGCCGCTCGGCGGTCAGGAACCAGGCGAAGGTCGCGACGTGCTCGCAGGTGCGGGCGTTGAAGGGTTCGCTGGGGGTGCGCCACCAGCCGCCGGCCTGGAATCCGCGCAGCGCGGTGTCGGAGTCGTCGATGTCGTTCACCATCGCGGCGAGGGTGACGAGGTAGGAGGCGTAGCGCTGCTCCGCCGGGGCGAACAGCCTCCGGTCCGGCGGGACGGCGAGGGCGGCCACCCGTGGCAGCGGCCCGGAGCCGGGCGGCACCCGGGGCGGGGTCAGCGGGGCCGGGGTCGCTGCGGCCGGGGCGCCGCTCAGGGCGAGG
>NZ_QPKK01000128.1 GCF_003344635.1 Desertihabitans aurantiacus | reverse complement strand
CGGCGGTGGTAGACGAGGGCGGGCGCGTCGGTCTCGGTGCCGGCGGTGGCCAGCACCCGGCCGAGCACCAGGGAGTGGTCCCCGGCCGGGGTGACGTGCTCGGTGCGGCACTCCAGCCAGGTCAGCGCGCCGTCGAGGACGGGCGCCCCGCCGGTCGGGGCGGGGGTGGTGGGCACGCCGTCGAACTGCTGGGAACGGTCGCGGGTGGACAGCGCGAACCGGCGGCCGAGCTCGGCCTGGTCGGCGGCGAGCACCGAGACCGCCCAGCTGCCGGCCTCCAGCAGCACCGGGTGCAGGCGGCCGTCCCGGCGGATGCTGACCATCACCAGCGGCGGGTCCAGCGAGATCGAGGTGAACGCGCTGCAGGTCATCCCCTGCGGGGAGCCGTCGGCGCGCAGGCAGGTGACCACGGTGACGCCGGAGGCGAAGTGGCTCATCGCGGCCCGCAGCTCGCCGCCGTCGACCCCTGCTCCGCCGCCCGGGGAGGCGGTCACCGCAGACCGGCGAACAGGTCGTCGGCCAGCCCGTCGCCGGGCACCCCGTCGGGGAACGGGACGCCCTGGGCCAGCCGGTAGTACTCGTCGGCCCAGCCGGTGCCGGTGGTGAACAGCCGCCAGAACGGGTCCTCCAGGCTGACCTGGCTGCGGTGGGCCGCCAGCGCGGCCGCCTTCTGCTCCGCCCAGGGGGTGCCGTCGATGCGGACCGCGAGGTCCTCGTCGGGGATCAGCATGGGCGGGGGGTTGTCGAGGTCGAACCCGCCGAGGTCGCCCGGGTCGCCGCCGCTCTCCCGCATGCGCTCGACCGCCCGCTTCATCGCCGAGGCCGACATCGCCGACCAGAGCACCCGCGGCACCGCCCACGCCTCGCCCAGGTCGCGGCGGAAGCTGGGCACCCCGGCCAGCGCGACGGCGTAGGTGGCCACCCGGTGGGCCTGGACGTGGTCGGGGTGGCCGTAGCCGCCGATCTGGTCGTAGGTGACGAGCACCTGCGGACGCCGGTCGCGGATCAGCGCGACCAGGTGCTCGGCGGCCTCGCGCAGGTCGGCCAGCCAGAAGGCGCGCGGGTCGAGCTCGGCGCCCACGGTGGCCATCCCGTCCTCGCCGTCGGCCATGCCGGAGTCGTGGTAGGCGCCGTCGCCGCCGAGACGGACGAAGTCGGTGACACCGAGGACCGCCATCGCCTCGGCCAGCTCGCCCACCCGGTGCCGGCCCAGCTCCTCACCCGGGCTCAGGTGGGACAGGTCGTCGGACACGATCTCGCCGCGCTCGCCGAGGGTGCAGGTGACCAGGGTGACCTGGGCGCCCTCGGCGACATAGCGGGCCATGGCGGCCGATGTCTGGCTGGACTCGTCGTCGGGATGGGCGTGGACGAACATCACCCGCCGCGCGGGCACCTCGTGCGAAGTCACCCGCTCACTCTAGGAGGCGGGGAGGACAGCCCGGCGCACTAACCTCGCCCCGTGCGCACCGAGGCCGACTGGCTCCGTCCCGGACCCGCCGACCCCCCGCGCTGGGGCCACCGCGACGGGCTCACGGTGGGACTGTCCCCGCTGCCCGGCCCGCGGGGGCTGCTGCGCGTCTACACCCCCTACCTCGGGCACCGGCCGGAGCGGATGGTCAACTACGTCGCGGTCGAGCCGGTCACCCGCCGGGGGCTGCGGCGCGGCTTCTCCGAGCTCGAGCGCAGCCGGCTGGACGACGAGCCCGGGCTGACGATGTGGACCGGGGACGGCCGTGTCCCCGACCCTGGACAGCTCACCGTGGTCGACGGGGGGGAGGTGCTGACCGTGCTGGTGCGCTGCGAGCGGTTCGCCAGCGGGGCCGAGGTCGACCTGCGCGTCCGGTTCCGGGCCGACCGGCCGTACGAGGTCGAGCTGGCCGCGGCCGCCACCGCCACCTCGCGGCCGCTGCGCACCTGCGTGCTCACCGCCACCATGGGCAACTACGCCCGGCTGCGCACCCTGCGGCTGGCCGAGCACGAGGTGCACGCCGGGCGGCTGTGGCCCCGGCACCGGGGCGACCGGTTCACGCTGCGCGCCTCCTTCGGGCTGGGCGCGCTGCCGCGGGAGGCCGACGGCACCGTGGTGGTCGCCGCCCGCGGCGACGAGGACGACCCGGCCGGCGCGGCCTACGAGCCGTCGGTGCTGCCGCACTGGCACTGGCAGGGCGACCGGGCCGAGCAGGCCTGGGTGGTGCCCGACCCGCACCCGCGGCTGCGGGCGCAGGTGAACGGCCGGGTCACCTACTGGGCCAGCTCGGCCCCGATCCCGGGCGGGGTGGCCTTCGAGAACCTCGAGGTCCGTGAGCCCTACCGTCCCTGGCGTCCGCTGGTGTTCCGGGTGACGCCGCTGTCCGGCACCGAGCGGTCCGGCTGAGCCCGCCGGACGGGGCACTAGCGTGGGCCCTCAGTCGACGGCGACCGAGGGAGCACGTGTGAAGACCGAGATCCGTGACCGGGTCGAGCAGATCTACGAGGACGTGGTGGGCCGCAACCCCGCCCAACCGGAGTTCCACCAGGCGGTGCGGGAGGTGCTGGACTCCCTCGCGGTCGTGCTGGACCGCCATCCCGAGTACACCGCCCGCAAGACCGTCGAGCGGATCTGCGAGCCCGAGCGGCAGCTGATCTTCCGGGTGCCGTGGCAGGACGACCGGGGCGAGGTGCACATCGACCGCGGCTTCCGGGTCGAGTTCAGCAGCGCCCTGGGCCCCTACAAGGGCGGGCTGCGCTTCCACCCGTCGGTCAACCTCGGCGTGGTGAAGTTCCTCGGCTTCGAGCAGATCTTCAAGAACGCGCTGACCGGGATGCCGATCGGCGGCGGCAAGGGCGGTGCCGACTTCGACCCCAAGGGTCGCAGCGACGCGGAGGTGATGCGCTTCTGCCAGTCCTTCATGACCGAGCTGTACCGCCACCTCGGTGAGCACACCGACGTCCCGGCCGGCGACGTCGGCGTCGGCGCGCGGGAGATCGGTTTCCTCTTCGGCCAGTACAAGCGCATCACCAACCGCTTCGAGGCGGGGGTGCTCACCGGGAAGGGGCTGTCCTACGGCGGCGCGCAGGTGCGCACCGAGGCCACCGGCTACGGCGCGGCCTACTTCGCCGCGGAGATGCTGCGCGCCCGCGGCAGCTCCCTGGACGGCCGGACGGTCAGCGTGTCGGGGTCGGGCAACGTCGCGGTCTACGCGGTGGAGAAGGTGCAGCAGCTGGGCGGGCGGGTCCTGACGGTCTCGGACTCCGGCGGTTACGTGGTCGACGAGCGCGGCATCGACCTCGAGGTGCTCAAGCAGGTCAAGGAGGTCGAGCGGGCCCGGATCAGCGAGTACGCCGAGCGGGTGCCCTCGGCCCGCTACGTGGCCGGGGGCAGCGTGTGGGACGTCCCCTGCGAGGTGGCGATCCCCTCGGCCAGCCAGAACGAGCTGCCGGAGGAGGCGGCGACGACCCTGGCCCGCCACGGGTGCCAGGTGGTGGTGGAGGGGGCGAACATGCCCACCACCCCGGGCGCGCTGCGCGTGCTGCGGGAGGCCGGGGTCGGCTTCGGCCCGGGCAAGGCGGCCAACGCCGGCGGGGTCGCGACCTCGGCCCTGGAGATGCAGCAGAACGCCTCCCGCGACCGGTGGACCTTCGAGCACACCGAGGCGCGGGTCGAGGAGATCATGCGCGCCATCCACGAACGCTGCCAGGCCACCGCGGAGGAGTACGGACGTCCGGGCGACCTCGTGCTCGGGGCGAACGTCGCCGGCTTCCTCCGGGTCGCCGAGGCCGTGCACGCCCACGGGCTGGTCTGAGGACCGCGACCGGGCACGCCGGCGTCCGGCGTGCCCGTCGTGGACGTCAGGAGGAGACGTCGATGGTCTCCACGATGGTCCGCGGCTCGGCGAAGTGGCAGGCCGAGGGGTGGGCGCCGCGGCCGTCCGGGCGCGGGTCCAGCGCCGGGTCCTCGACCGAGCAGATGTCCTGGGCCTTGAAGCAGCGGGTGTGGAACCGGCAGGCCCGCGGCGGGTTCGCCGGGCTGGGGACGTCCCCGCTCAGCACGATCTGCTCCCGCTTGCCCCGCAGCGTCGGGTCCGGCACCGGGACGGCCGAGAGCAGCGCCTGGGTGTAGGGGTGCGTCGGGCGCTCGTAGATCTGCTCCTCGTCGCCGATCTCGACGATCCGGCCGAGGTACATCACCGCCACCCGGTCGGAGATGTGGCGCACCACCGACAGGTCGTGGGCGACGAACACGTAGGACAGCCCGAGCTCGTCCTGCAGCCGCTCCATCAGGTTGACCACCTGGGCCTGCACCGACACGTCCAGCGCGGAGACCGGCTCGTCGCAGACCAGCACCTTCGGGTTCAGCGCGATCCCGCGGGCGATCCCGATCCGCTGGCGCTGACCGCCGGAGAACTGGTGCGGGTAGCGGTTGATGTGCTCGGGGCTGAGCCCGACCAGGTCGAGCAGCTCCTGCACCCGCCGGCGTCGGCCGCCCTTGGGCACCACGTCGGGGTGGATGTCGAAGGGCTCGCCGATGATGTCGCCCACCGTCTTGCGCGGGTTGAGCGAGGTGTAGGGGTCCTGGAAGACGATCTGGATGTCGCGGCGCAGGCGGCGCAGGGCGTTCCCCGACTGCTGGGTCATGTCGACCCCGTCGAAGTGCAGTGACCCGCTGGTGGGCCGCTCCAGCTGCACCAGCAGCCGTCCCAGCGTGGACTTGCCGCACCCGGACTCGCCCACGATGCCCAGCGTCTCGCCCTTGTAGAGGTCGAAGCTGACCCCGTCGACGGCCTTGACCTGGCCGACGGTGCGCTTCACCACGCCGGAGCGGATCGGGTAGTGCTTCACCAGGTCGTGGGCGCTGAGGATGACCTCGCGGTCGGACGTCCGTGCGGCGGATCCGTCGCTGCTGCTCATCGTCGCTCCTCTCCCCCGTCACCGTGCACGTGGTGCGGGTGGTCGAACTCACGGGCGCTGTCGGCCAGCACGTCCTCGGCGAAGTGGCAGGCGGCCCGTCGTCCGGGACGCACCTCCCGCAGCGCCGGCGGCGGGTCGTGCCGGCAGACGTCCTGGGCGTAGCGGCAGCGCGGGTTGAACGGGCAGCCCGGCGGGATCCGGGTGAGGTTGGGCGGCAGACCACCGATCGCCGCCAGCTCCTGACCCTTCTGGTCCAGCCGCGGGATCGAGGCCAGCAGGCCCTGGGTGTAGGGGTGGGCCGGCGCGGCGTAGATGGAGTGCACGTCGGCGGTCTCCACCAGCTTGCCCGCGTACATCACCGCGATCCGGTCGGCCACGTCGGCCACCACCCCGAGGTCGTGGGTGATGAGGATGAGCCCCATCCGGCGCTCCTCCTGCAGCTCGGCCAGCAGCGCCATGATCTGGGCCTGCACCGTGACGTCGAGGGCGGTGGTCGGCTCGTCGGCGATGAGCACCGCCGGGTCGAGCGCGATCGCCATCGCGATCATGATCCGCTGCCGCATGCCGCCGGAGAACTGGTGCGGGAAGGCGTTGACCCGCTGCCGGGCGCCGGGGATGTTGACCCGCTCCATCAGCCGGATCGCCGCCTCCCGGGCGTCGCTGCGGTTGGCCCCGCGGTGCACCCGCAGCATCTCCGCGATCTGCCAGCCGACCGGGAACACCGGGTTGAGCGAGCTCAGGGCGTCCTGGAAGATCATCGAGATCTCCGGGCCGCGGATCTCGCGGCGCTGCTTCTCGGTCATGGTGAGCAGCTCGGTGCCGCAGTAGCGGACGCTGCCGCCGGTGATGAACCCCGGCGGGGTGTCGAGGATGCCCATGATCGCCTGCGCGGTCACCGACTTGCCCGACCCGGACTCCCCCAGGACGGCCAGCGTCTCGCCCTCGTCGAGGTGCAGGCTGACGCCGTTGATGGCCTTGGCCACGCCGTCGCGGGTGCGGAACTCGACCTGCAGGTCCTCCACGTCGAGCAGCCGGCCGTCGGTCGGCGTCCACGACGACTCGCCGCGGGCGACGTCGGTCTCGGACAGGGTGTCGCTCATCAGCGGCTCACTTCAGCTTGGGGTCGATCGCGTCACGGATCGCGTCGCCCAGCATGATGAACGCCAGGATCGTGACCGTGAGGAAGATGGACGGGAAGATCAGCATGTGCGGGGCGGCCCGGACCAGCCCGATCGAGGACGCGAGGGAGATGTCGATCCCCCACGAGATCGCCGGCGAGCGCAGCCCGATGCCGAGGAAGGCCAGCGTGGCCTCGACCGCGATGTAGGTGCCGAGGTTGAGGGTGGCGACCACGATCATCGGCGCCACCGCGTTGGGCAGGATGTGCTGGAAGATCAGCCGGGGCGCGGACGCCCCCAGCGCCCGGGCGGCGTTGACGTAGTCGTTCGGCTTCACCTGGAGCACCGCACCGCGCATCAGCCGTGCCAGCGAGGGCCACCCGAAGAGCACCAGGACCCCGACCACGGTGAGCACCTGCAGGATCAGCGGGTCCTCCAGGTCGGGCGGGAACAGGTAGAAGGTGAGGATGCCGGCCAGCAGCAGCGGGATCGCGAAGAAGATCTCGCCCACCCGGGAGAGCAGCGCGTCCAGCCAGCCGCCGTAGAAGCCGGAGATCAGCCCGATCAGGCCACCGACCACCACGGTGCCGATGCTGGTCAGCACGCCGACCAGGATCGAGGCCCGGGCGCCGTGGATGACGCGGGCGTAGACGTCGTAGCCCTGGCTGGTGGTCCCGAAGACGTGCTCGGCCGAGGGTGGCTGGCGTGCCACCGCCAGGTCGCCGTAGCGCGGGTCGGTCGAGGTGAACAGCTGCGGCGCGACCGCCATCGTCAGCAGCACCACGATGAGCACCACCGAGATCCAGAACAGCGGGTTGCGCCGCAGCTCGCGCCAGGCGTCGCTCCACAGCGAGCGCGCCTCCTGACGGTCCTGACCGCCCTCGCGCACCTCCCCGGCCGGCGGGGTGGAGAACTCCGAGACGGCCACTCCGCTGGGGTCAGTCATGGCTGATCCTCGGGTCCAGGACGCCGTAGAGGACGTCGACGAGCAGGTTGGCGAGCAGGTAGACGAGCACGAGGCAGGTCACGGTACCCACCACGATGGTGCCGTCCTTGGTGTTGATGCCGTAGAAGAGGAACCCCCCGATGCCGTTGATGTTGAAGATCCGCTCGGTCACCACCGCGCCACCCATCAGGGCACCGAGGTCGTAGCCGATGTAGGTGATGGCGGGGATCATCGAGTTGCGCAGTGTGTGCACGCCGACCGTGCGACCGGGACCGAGCCCCTTGGCCCGGGCGGTGCGGACGTAGTCCGAGCGCAGGTTCTCGATCATCGTGCTGCGCATCAGCCGGGCGATGTAGGCCACCGAGAAGGAGCCCAGCACCAGACCGGGCAGCAGCAGGTCGAACCAGCCGCCCTCGGTGGCGGTCACCGGGAAGATGCCGAGCCGGATGCCGAAGACCAGCTGGGACAGCGAGCCGACGACGAAGACCGGGATCGAGATGACCAGCAGGCTCGACAGGGTGACCAGGTAGTCGAGGAACCGGCCCTTGCGCAGGGCCGCCAGGATGCCGGCCGCGATGCCCACCAGGGCCTCGAAGCAGACGGCGATGACGGCCAGCCGGATGGTGGTCGGCCAGCGGTTGATCAGCTCCTCGGCCACGCTCAACCCGCTGAAGGACTCGCCGAAGTCGCCGGTGAGCAGCTTGGCCATGTAGAGCCCGTACTGCACGATCAGCGGCTCGTCGAGGTTGTACTCCTGGCGGAACTGCACCAGGAAGGCCTCCGGGCAGGCCCGCTCGCCGCAGCGTCCCGCGGCGGGATCGCCGATCCCGAAGACCATGGCGAAGATCAGGAAGGTGGCCCCGATGATGACGGGGATCATCTGCAGCAGCCGCCGCAGCACGTAGCTGCCCACGCTGCCTCCTCTCTGGGGGCCGGTCGTCCGCTCATCAGAGCAGACCGACCCGGAAGTGACACAGTCGACCCCGGGACCGGTGGGTCCCGGGGTCGACCGTGAGGGTCAGTCGGTCACTGGATGACCTGGATGCTGGCCAGGTCAGGGGTGCCGAAGGCGGTGATCTTGACGTTGGTCACCCGGTCCGACCAGCCCATGGTGGCCTTGGCGTAGGTGAACGGGGCGGTCGGGAAGTCCTCGGCGAGGACCTGCTCGGCCTGCTGGTACAGCTGGTTGGACGCGTCCCCGGCCTCGGCCGCGGCGGCGTCGACCAGCAGCTGCTGGAACTCCGGGTTGGCGTAGTCCGACCAGTTGGAGTCGGCACCCTCGGCGTAGATCGGGGCCAGGAAGTTCTCGATCGACGGGTAGTCCATCTGCCAGCCGGAGCGGAAGATGCCCTTGTACTCGTCGTTGTCGATGCCCTCGTTGAAGGTGGCGAAGTCGACCACACCCTGGAACTGGCAGTCCAGACCCAGGTTGTTCGAGATCTGGTTGCAGATGGCCTCACCGATCTGCTGGTTGCCCGCACCGTCGGTGTTCGAGGTGTAGGTCAGGGTGCCCTCGTAGCCGCCGGCCTGGTCGTAGAGCGCCTTGGCAGCAGCCGCGTCGAAGGTGCAGGCCTCGCCGCAGACGTCGGGCATGAAGCCGTCGACGGCCGGGGAGACCCAGCCGGTGGCCGGGGTGGCGCTGTTGCTCAGCACGGTCTCGACGATGGCCTGACGGTCCACCGCCATCGAGATCGCCTTGCGCAGGTCCGGGTTGTCGGCGAGCTGCTCATCAGCCGGGGAGTAGGTCCACCAGCGCAGGCCGCCGGTCTCGCGCTGGGCGTTCCGGTCGGGCAGGTCGGCCTGGTACTGGTCGCCGATGAGGTTGTCGGTCGGGATCTGGTCGATCACGTCGAGGTTGTTCGCGACGACGTCGGCGTAGGCGGCGGCCGGGTCCTGGTAGATCCGGAAGGTGGCCTTGTCGACGCTGGCCGGGAACTCACCGGCGTAGTCGGCGAACTTGGTCAGCACCATCTCGGTGCTGGACAGCGACTCGACCTGGAACGGGCCGGCGCCGACCGGGTCGGCCTCGTAGGCGGCCTGGTCGTCGAAGAAGATGTCGGGCAGCGGCGCGAAGGCGGTGTAACCCAGACGGACCGGCAGGTTGGAGACCTTCTCGGTGGTCCTGATGGTGAAGGTGTAGTCGTCCACCACCGCCAGACCGCTCAGCTCGTTGGTCTCGGCCGGGTTGGCCTCGCAGTCGCCCTCGGCGCACTGGGTGGCCTCGTAGCCCTCGATCGGGGAGTAGAAGTAGGAGGCGGTCTGCCCGTTCTCGGCCGCCGCGGTGTAGTTCCAGGCGTTGACGAAGTTCTGGGCCTTCACCTCGGTGCCGTCGTGGAACAGGTAGCCCTGCTTCAGGGTGACGGTGAAGTTCTGGTTGTCCTCGGTCTCGATCGACTCCGCGATGTCCATCTGCGGCTCGGTCGTGTCGGGGTCGTAGTGGATCAGCTTCGCGGTGATCGCGTCGAGCACGTTGCCGCCGCACACCTCGGACGTGTTGCCCGGCACCAGCGGGTTCTCCGGGGTGCAGCCGTTGATGGTGATCTCGCCACCGGCGGCGCCGGGGGCCTGCGGCTCCTCACCGGTGTTGCCGCCGTCGCCGCCGTTGCCTCCACAGGCCGTCGCCACGAGGGCGACGGAGGTGAAGAGGGCGGCGACCATCGCTCGCGAGCGTGCCCGCATGTGGTGTCCTCCTTGGTGATGGGCGTCCGGATCGCGGACCCCTGACGTGGGCAGCCGACAAGATTTCGTGCTCCCCGGGTACAGACTGGGTCTTTCTAATAGACCGGTCCGGTCGGTGCAAGCAATCTGGGGGCTCGCGCGGGTTCGCAACGCAATCGTGATGTGCGACGTCATCGGCGGCACCACGGGTGTGACGGGCCAGCGAGGCCGGTGCCGGCTCAGCCGCCGAACCGCTCCCGGGAGCGCAGGGCGCGCCGCAGCAGGTCGGTCTGGTCGGTCACCGCGCGTCGCAGCCCGGCGTCCAGGTCGGTGCGGGCGAGCAGCCGGTCGGCGGCCTCGGCGGTGGCCGCGGTGACGTGGGCGAGCGGGAAGGAGCGGGTCACCACGGTGCTCAGCGACCAGCCGCTGCGGAACGCCGCGGTGCCCGGCACCGCCTCGAACCAGGCCGCCACGAAGGGCTCGGTGAGCTCCTCCTGGCCAGGCCGGAAGAACCCGTCGGCGACGGCGTACACCTCGTAGGCGCTCAGCTCGCTGGGCCGGGTGAGCACCTCCCAGGCCCACTCCTTGTCCGCCAGGTCGGGGACGCCGGCGCGGGCGCGGGCGGCCCGGGCCCGTCCGGTCGAGGTCGGGTGGCGCTCCCGGGTGGGGGCGATGACGTCGGGCTCGCCGAGCTCGCTCAGCCGGACCGCGATCCGCCAGGTGAGCTCCTCGTCCAGCTCCCGGCCCGCCGGCAGGTCCTCCCCGGACCACCAGCGGCGCAGCAGCGCGGGGTCGTCGGCCAGGTCGACCAGCTGCCGCCAGCCGACCAGCTGGCGGTCGCTGCCCGGCTCACCCTGCTCCAGCACGGTGCCGGCGAGGGCACGCAGGTCGGCGACCACCCCGGCCCGGCGGTCGGCGGGGACGAACGCCCCGGCCAGCGGACCGGTGGCGAACCCGAGCACCGTCTGCACCACGATGTCGAGGGACTCCCCCGGCAGCTGGGAGGTGAGCACGGCCACCGCCTCGAGCGGGTCCAGCTCGGCGTCGAGGACGCCGTCGCGCAGCGCGTTCCACAGCACGATCCGGGTGGCCGGGTCGGCGACCCGGGCGATCCGCCTCAGCGCGTCCCAGCCGCCCGACGGCCGGACCCGCGCCCAGTCCTCGTCACCGGCGTCGGGCACCCACACCACGTCGTCGCCGGTCGGCAGCCCCTCGGGCACCACCGGGTCGGCGCCCACGTCGGCCGGCACCCGGGCCAGCTCGCGCCCGGACGCATCGAGGGCGGCCACGGCCACCGCGTGCCGGCGTCCGCTCGGCCCCGACGCCGGTGGCACGGCCCG
>NZ_QPKK01000127.1 GCF_003344635.1 Desertihabitans aurantiacus | reverse complement strand
GGGCGCCGGCGCGGTCGAGCGCGGCGCGGACCCGCGTCAGCGGGGCACCCGGCGCGCCGAGCGCGACGTTGTCGCCGACCGTGGACGGCCAGAGATCCGGCACCTGGCCCACCCAGGCCACCCGGCGTCGCCAGGACGCGGCGTCCACCTGCTCCAGCGGTACGCCGTCGACGAGCACCGCACCGGAGGCCGGCCGCAGGTGCCCGAGCAGGGCCGTCAGCAGCGTCGACTTGCCCGACCCGCTCGGCCCGCCGAGCGCCACCACCTCACCGCGCCCGAGGGTGAGCGACAGCCCGCTGACCACCGACACGCCACCCCGGCACAAGGTCACGTCGCGGAGCTCCACCGGCGCCACCCGCCCGTCGCCGTCGTCGCGGGGTGGGTTCTGCACCGAACTCGGTGCAGAAGGCTCCCCGGTAGCGGCCGGCGCCTCGTCGAGGAGCGCGAAGGCGTGCTCGGCGGCGGCCATCCCGTCGGCGGCGTCGTGGTAGCGGGCGCCCACCTGCCGCAGCGGCAGGTACACCTCCGGAGCGAGCACGAGCACCAGCAGCCCGGTGAACAGGCTGAGCTCGCCGTCGACCAGCCGCAGGCCGATGCCCACCGCCACCAGGGCCACCGAGAGGGTGGCCAGCAGCTCGAGCACCAGCGCGGACAGGAAGGCCACCCGCAGGGTCTGCAGCGTCGCCTGCTCGTGACGCTGCTCGACCCGCCGCAGCCCGGCCACCTGGCTGCGGGCCCGGCCGAACACCTGCAGGGTGCCCAGCCCGGCCACCAGGTCGGCGAAGTGGTGCGCCAGCCGGGACTGCGCGCGCCAGCGGGCGTCCAGCCGGTCCCGGGTGACCAGACCCACCAGCACCATGAACAGCGGGATGAGCGGCAGCGTCACCACGACCACGACCAGCGAGGCGAGGTCGGCCAGCCCGATCGTCACCCCGACCACCACCGGCACCACCACGGCGAGCACCAGCTGCGGCAGGTAGCCGGAGAACCAGGCGTCCAGCGCCTCCACGCCGCGGGTCACCAGCCCGACCAGCGCGCCGCCGGAGGTGTCCGCACCGCCACCCAGCTCTCCCGGTCGGGCCAGCCGCGCGGCGAGCAGCTCCTCCCGCAGCTGGGTCTTCACCGCCGCGGACGCCCGGTGCGCTGCCCGCTGCTGGGCGGCCGCGAGCAGCCCGCGGGACGCGAGGACGCCGGCCAGCCCGAGCAGGGCCCGCGGATCGGCCGGCACGCCGCCGACCAGACCGGCGACCAGTCCGGCCAGCAGCCACGCCCCCGCCACGGTGGCCACGGCCTGCGCCGTGCCGAGGACGACCAGCAGCGCGACCGCCCCGCGGGTGGCACGGCTGCGGCGCAGCAGACGGGGGTCGACCGGTGCCCGGGAGGCCATCAACGCCTCCCGGCGGCGACCAGCTGGGCGTCGGGCATGTGCTGGGTGCCCAGCCGCTTGCGGAAGACCCAGTAGGTCCAGCACTGGTAGCCGATGACGACCGGCGTCACCACGATCGCGGCGACGGTCATGATCCCGAGCGTGTAGTCGGTGGATGAGGAGCCGCTGACGGTGAGGCTCCAGGAGGGGTCGAGCGAGGAGACCATCACCCGCGGGAAGAGCGTGGTGAACAGGGTCGCCACCAGCGCGGCGGTGGCGAGGGCCGTCCCGGTGAAGGCCCAGCCCTCCCGACCGACCCGGGCGGCGGCCAGCCCTCCGACCAGCCCGACCAGGACGAGCGCCGCCGGCACCGCGGGCCACGGGCTGGTGGCCTGACCGAGCACCGTCCAGGCGAGGAAGACGGCGGCGACCAGCACCGTCAGCAGCCCGCTCGTCAGCGCCCAGCGGCGGGCGCGGACGCGGATGTCGCCGACCGTCTTGAGCCCGACGAACAGCGCGCCGTGGGTGAGGAACAGGCTGGTGGTGAGCAGGGCGCCGAGCAGCCCGTACGGGGTCAGCACGCTGCCGACCACCTCGCCCTCGGCGTCGATCGGGACGCCGCCCACCAGGCTCGCCAGCACCAGCCCCCACAGCGCCGCGGGCACGGCCGAGCCGAGCACGATCGCCCACTCCCAGCGGCGCTGCCAGGTGAGGTCGGCGCGCTTGTGCCGGAACTCGAAGCCGACGTTGCGCACGATCAGGGCCAGCAGCACGAGCAGCATCGGCAGGTAGAAGCCGGAGAACAAGGTGGCGTACCAGTCGGGGAACGCGGCGAAGGTGGCGCCCACCGCGGTGATCAGCCACACCTCGTTGGCGTCGAAGACCGGGCCGACCGTGTTGATCATGACGCGGCGCTCGGCGCGGTCGCGGGCGGCCGGCAGCAGCATCCCGACGCCGAAGTCGAAGCCCTCGAGCACCAGGTAGCCCGTCCACAGCACGGCCACCAGGCCGAACCACAGCACCGGCAGGTCCATGATCATCTCCTCGTCAGGTCAGGTCAGTAGGCGAAGGTGAGGGGCTCGTCGTCCTCGAGCACCTTGGGCGGCGGGGCGTCGTCGAGGCCCTTGCGGATCCAGGTGAGCATCAGCCGCACCTCGACCACCGCGAGCACGGTGTAGACGGCGGTGAAGGCGAACAACGAGACGACCACCTCGAGCACGGTGGTCGAGGGCGAGACGCCGGCGGCGGTCGGCATCAGCCCGAACACCAGCCAGGGCTGGCGGCCGGTCTCGGTGAAGATCCAGCCGAAGGAGTTGGCCAGCAGTGGCAGCAGCGGGAGCACCACCAGCGCCGGCGTCGTCCACCACCCCTGCGGGACGCGGCCGCGCCGGGTGAGCCACAGCATCGCCGCGCCGACCCCCATCGCCGCGACCCCGAGCCCGATCATCAGCCGGAAGGTCCAGTAGGCCAGCGGGATGTTGGGCGCGTAGCTGCCCGGCCCCCAGGTCGCCTCGTAGGCCTCCTGCAGGTCGCGGATGCCCTCCACCTCCGCGGTCGGGTCGCCGGTGGCGAGGAAGCTCAGCAGGTAGGGCACCTTGATCGAGAACAGCTCGCGCTCGCCGTCGAGGGAGCCGATGGTGATGACGGAGAAGCTCGCCGGCTGCTCGGTCTCGTAGGCCGCCTCGGCCGCGGCCATCTTCATCGGCTGGACGTCGTACATCACCTTGGCCTGCAGGTCGCCCGAGATCAGCACCCCCAGCCCGGCGACCAGCAGCACCACCGCGCCGAGCCGCATCGCCGAGCGCCAGGTGCGGACCTCGTCCTCCTCCACCGCAACGCCGTCGGCCTGTCGACGCGTCGTCCTGAGCCCGTCGAAGGGAGCTCGGGACGACCGCAGGAGGTGCCAGCCGGCCACGGCGGCGACGAAGGCGCCGGCCACCATGAAGCAGGCGAAGATCTGGTGCGGGAAGGTGACGAGCACCACCGGGTTGGTCAGCACCGCGCCGATGTCGGTCAGCTCGGCCCGACCGCGTTCGGCGTTCACCGTGAACCCGACCGGGTTCTGCATGAACGAGTTGGCGGCCAGGATGAAGTAGGCGCTGAACACCGTGCCGATCGAGGCGAGCCAGATGGTCATCAGGTGCAGCCGGCGCGGCAGCCGGTCCCAGCCGAAGATCCACAGCCCGAGGAAGGTCGACTCCAGGAAGAAGGCGACCAGGCCCTCCAGGGCCAGCGGCGCACCGAAGATGTCGCCGACGAAGCGGGAGTACTCCGACCAGTTCAGGCCGAACTGGAACTCCTGCACGATCCCGGTGACCACACCGAGGATGAAGTTGATCAGGAAGAGCTTGCCGAAGAACCGGGTGAGCCGCAGCCACCGCTCGTTCCCGGTGCGCACCCAGACGGTCTGCATCACCGCGACCAGCGCGGACAGGCCGATCGTCAGCGGGACGAAGAAGAAGTGGTAGACGGTGGTGATCGCGAACTGCCACCGCGCGAGGTCGACGGCTTCCATGCCCTCAATCTACTACGCAACGTCGTACTACGACATGTCGTGATGCTCACACGCGCCGCGGGAAGCGGCCGACGCGGTCGGCGGACGTGAACCTGCGGAGCGGACGTCCTACACGGCGTCGTAGTAGTATCGGCGGCGTGGCGACCCTGGGTGAGCTCGAGCGAGCGGTGATGGAGCAGCTGTGGGCTGCCAACTCCGCGCTCAGTGTGCGCGAGGTGCACCAGGCGCTGGGCAGCGAGCGCGAGCTCGCCTACACCACCGTGATGACGGTGCTCGACCGCCTGGCCAAGAAGGACGTCGTGAGCCGCGAGCGGGTCGGACGGGCCTGGATGTACCGGCCGACCAGCACCCGCGAGGCGATGGTGGCCGAGGTGATGCACTCCGCCCTCGGTGAGCAGGAGGTCGACCGCAGCGCGGCGCTGATGGCCTTCGTCGACCGGGTCTCCCCCGACGAGATGGCCCTGCTGCGTGAGGCCCTCGGCCAGGTCGAGGAACGCCACAGCCCTCGACGGGACTGACCGGCCATGGGCGGCCCCCTGCTCGACCTCCCCTGGCTGCCCAGCGGCTGGCTGGTCGCGCCGGTGCTGGCCGGGCTGGCGCTGGTGCTGGTGAAGCCCGGTCCGTCCTGGGTGCGCCGGTGGGGCTTCCTGCACCTGGTGCCGCGGCCGGCGACCGTGCTCTGGCAGGCCGGCACGCTGAGCGCCCTGATCGCCACGGTCGGCGCCGGCGTGGTCGCCGCCTGGCAGCTGTGGCACCTCGGTGAAGGCCACCCGGTGGTGGCGGTGCTGATGGTGGCGGCCGCCGCCTTCGCCCTCAACGTGGTGGTGCGACTGGTCTGGGGTGTCGTCGTCGTGACCCGGCAGAGCACCACCCGGCGGATCCGGCACCGCCGCTCGGTCGACCTGCTCGCCCGGGTGGACGCCGCCGCGCCGACGGTCCGCGGGATCGCGGCCGACCGCGTCCGGGTGCTGGCCGAGGCGATGCCGATGGCCTACTGCCTGCCCGGGGTGCGCCAGTCGCGGCTGGTGGTCAGCACCGGCACCCTGGAGCAGCTGCACGGCGACGAGCTGGAGGCGGTGCTCGCCCACGAGCGGGCGCACCTGCGGGCCCGGCACGACGTCGTCCTCGACTGGTTCGCCTCGGTGCACCGCGCCTTCCCGCACGTGGTCCGCAGCGATGTCGCGCTGGACGAGGGGCGGCTGCTGGTGGAGATGCTGGCCGACGACGCGGCCCGGCGGGAGGTCGGCTCGGTGCCGGTGGCCCGTGCGCTGGTCCGGATGGCCGGCAGCCCGGTGCCGACCGAGGCCCTCGGCGCGGCCGGTCCGGGTCTGGTGGAGCGGGTGCGACGGCTGTCGGACGACCGCGAGCACCGCGCGCTGGCGGTCGCGGTCTACGCGCTGGCCGCGGTGCTGGTCGCCAGCCCGGTCGGCATCCTCGTGGTGCTCTGAGTCCGGGCCGGGGACGGGCGCGGGGCGGCCGCCAGAACCTGTCGATGGCGTCCCGACAGCCTCGATACGGGCCTGTTGGGACGCTATCGACAGCTTTCGGCGGAGCCCCCGCTCAGAGCAGGTCCTCCACGCGCTGCACCTTGGCGGTGAGCTGCCCGGTGTGCCCGGGACGGATGTCGGCCTTGAGCACCAGGCTGACCCGCGGCGAGCGCGCGGCCAGCGCGTCCACGCACTGCTTGACCACCGCCATCACCTCGTCCCACTCGCCCTCGATGTTGGTGAACATGGCGTTGGTCTCGTTGGGCAGACCGGACGCCCGGACGATGCGGACCGCCTCCGCGACGGCCTCGGACACCCCGCCGGTGTCGTCACCGGCGGCTGGGCTGATGCTGAACGCGACGAGCATGCTCCCAGCCTCCCACTCCCTCCACGGGCCGCCCCCGCCCCACCCCCCGCGAGTGTGGACGAACCGTCGGTCCGGACCCTGGGGAAGCGACGATTCCGCCACACCCGCGGCCGTGAGGAGGGCTTCGGGGTGGGTCAGGGGGCGGTGGCGGTGAGGGTGTGCTCGCCGGGCTCGAGCTGCTGCTCCTCCGCACCGGGCAGCCGGACCAGCGCGGACGTCCCCTCCGGCACGGTGACCCGGACGTCGAGCTGGCCGTCGGCGACGTCCCAGCGCACCCGGGCGAGCCCGTGCGGGGTCTCCAGCGAGGTCTCGGCCCAGGTCAGCCCGCCGCCGGGACGCGGCGCCACCAGCAGCCGCCGGTAGCCCGGTTCGAGCGCGGCCAGGCCGCCGACCACGCGGTGCACCCAGTCGGCCACCGCACCGAGGGCGTAGTGGTTGAAGCTCGTCATCTCCCCGGGGTTGATCGAGCCGTCGGGCAGCATCGAGTCCCAGCGCTCCCAGATGGTGGTCGCCCCCATCGTCACCGGGTAGAGCCACGACGGGCACTCGGTCTGCAGCAGCAGCCGGTAGGCCTCCTCGAGGTGGCCGGTGCTGCTGAGCGCGTCGGCGATGAACGGCGTCCCGGCGAACCCGGTCGAGATGTGGTAGCCGCTCTCGGCCACCAGCTCGGCCAGCCGCTTCCCGGCGCGCTCGCGGTCGGCCGGGTCGAGCAGCTCGAACACCAGCGCCAGCGAGTACACCGTGGTGCAGTCGCTCTTGACCTTGCCGTCTTGCACGTAGGCCCGGTTGAACGAGGTCCGCAGCTCATCAGCCAGGGTGGCGAACTCGGTCGCCTCCTCCGCGCGTCCCAGCACGGTGGCCGCCTCGGCCACCAGCCGGGCGCTGCGGGCGATGCAGGCGGTGGCCACCACGTAGCGGTCGGCCTTGGCCTCGGCCGGGTGGTGCGGGTCGGCGTCGGGGTCGAGCCAGTCACCGAACTGGAAGCCGCTGTCCCACAGCCCGTCCTCGGACAGCCGCGAGCGCACCCGCCGGACGTGGGCGGCCATCGACTCGAAGGTCTCGGCCAGCACCGTCGGATCGCCGTAGGCCCGGTAGACCGCCATCGGCACCCACACCGCCGCGTCGCTCCACACCGCGGTGCTGTCGACCGGCACGAAGTCGGGCGGGTTCGGCATCCGCCGGATGAGGTCGGGCACCACGTAGGGCACCAGCCCGTCCTGGTGGCGCTGCTCCAGGTCGAGGTCGCGCAGCCAGTCGCGGAGGAAGTCCTCGGCGTCGAACAGCCGGACGGCCGTGGGCGCGAAGGCGGCGATGTCACCGGTCCACCCCAGCCGCTCGTCGCGCTGCGGGCAGTCGGTGGGGACGTCGAGGAAGTTGCCCCGCATCCCCCACACCACGTTCTCGTGCAGCCGGGACAGCAGCGGCTCGGAGCAGTCGAAGTGCCCGATCCGGCGCAGGTCGGAGCTCACCACCACCGCGGTCAGCGCCTCCGGACCGATCGCGTCCACCCCGCCCGGCCAGCCGTCCACCTCGACGTAGCGGAAGCCGTGGAAGGTGAAGGTGGGTTCGAAGACGTCCGCTCCGCCCGACAGCGTGAACCGGTCCGTCGCCTGCGCCGAGCGCAGCGGACGGGTGCCGAGCTCCTCGTGCTCCAGCACCTCGGCGTGGCGCAGGGTGACCGTGCTGCCGGCCTCGCCCTGCACCCGGACCCGCACCCAGCCGACGAGGTTCTGCCCGAAGTCGACCAGCACCCGTCCCGCCGGGCTGGTCCAGACCCGCTCCGGGGACAGCTCGGTGATCCGGCGCACCGGCGGGCCGACGTAGGGCTCGAGCCGGGCCAGGTCGTGCTCGACCACCCGCACCCCCGCCCAGCCGCTGTCGTCGAAGTCGGGCTGGGTCCACCGGGGGTCGTGGCGGCGGGCGTCGATGCTCTGCCCGTCGTAGAGGGAGTCGGCCGTCGTGGGGCCGGCCGCGGCCCGCCAGGTCCCGTCCGTGCCGACCACCTGCACGTGCCCGTCGGCGAAGCGCACGGTCAGCTCGGCGATCGCCGCCAGCTGCTCGCCGTAGGGCGGGCAGCCGGGGTCCCAGCCCAGCCGGCCCCGCCACCAGCCGTCACCCAGCGCGACGGCGAGCACCGTGTCGGCGCCGTCGGCGAGCAGCCGGGTGACGTCGTGCTCGGCGTAGCGCAGCCGCCACTCGTAGGCCGACCAGCCCGGGGTGAGGACGTCCGCGGAGACCGGACGGCCACCCAGCCAGGCCTCGACCACCCCGAGCGCGGACCACCGCAGCGTCGCCGAGGCCACCTCGCCGTGCCCGGGGTCGAGCCGGACGTCGCCGCGGAGCAACGGGGCCCCGTCGAGCTCGGTGGCGGGGGTGACGAAGCGGGCGGACCAGGCGTGGGACATCGGTGCTCCTGGGACGGGGACGTCGGCGACAGCCGCCTCCCGGGACCTGCGCAGCCCCCGGTGGCCGGCTGCTGAGGATGCTAGTGGGTCCGCCGGGGCACCTGCCGCCGGCGTCGCAGATCGGTGCGCGCGGGTGGGAATGATCCACCGGAGGCACCGGTTGGACCAGGTGACCGGCACGGACCGAGTCCCCGGGCCCCAACTAGAGCCGTCGCGGAACCCGTCCGACGGGGCCGCGAGTGCGCCACCCGCCGCGAGGCGACCACCGTGCCGGTCCTTCTTCTTCCCTCCCGCAAGCAGCTCGCCCTTCGACAGGCTCAGGGCGTTGGGGGTCGGCTCAGGGCGTTGGGGGTCGCTCAGGGCGTTGGGGGTCGGCTCGGGGCGCGGGGGTCGGGGAAGCTCAGGCGGAGCGCTCGGCCCACCAGCGGCGCAGCTCGGCCTCGGCCTCCTCGGGGGTCGCCGGGCCGTGCTCCATCCGGTAGTCGAGCAGGTGCCGGTAGGCCTCGCCCACCTCCCGGCCGGGCGGCAGGCCCAGCAGGGCCATGATCTGGTTGCCGTCCAGGTCGGGGCGGATGGCCTCCAGCTCCTCCTGCTCCGCGAGCTCGCCGATGCGGCGCTCCAGGTCGTCGTAGGCCTGCCGCAGCCGGGCCGCCTTGCGCTGGTTGCGGGTGGTGCAGTCGGCCCGGGTGAGGATGTGCAGCCGCTCCAGCTGGTCCCCGGCGTCGCGGACGTAGCGGCGCACCGCGGAGTCGGTCCACTGCCCGTCGCGGTAGCCGTGGAAGCGCAGGTGCAGCTCCACCAGCCGGCTCACCGCCTTGGTCTCCTCCGCCGAGAACCGCAGCTCCTTCATCCGCTTGCGGGTCAGCTTCGCCCCGACCACGTCGTGGTGGTGGAACGACACCTTGCCGCCCGGCTCGAACCGGCGGGTGGCCGGCTTGCCGATGTCGTGCAGCAGCGCGGCGAGCCGGTTGACCAGGTCGGGACGCCGCTCCAGCCGGTGCTCCAGGTCGATCGCCTGCTCCAGCACCGTCAGGCTGTGCTGGTAGACGTCCTTGTGCCGGTGGTGCTCGTCGCGCTCCAGCCGCAGCGCCGGCAGCTCGGGCAGCACCCGGTCGGCGATCCCGGTGCGCACCAGCAGGTCCAGACCCGCGCGCGGTGAGGACGTCAGCAGCAGCTTGGTCAGCTCGTCGCGGACCCGCTCGGCGGAGATGATCTCGATCCGGTCCGCCATCGCCGTCATCGCCGCCGCCACGTCCTCGCTGACGGTGAAGCCGAGCTGGCTGGCGAAGCGGGCCGCCCGCATCATCCGCAGCGGGTCGTCGCTGAACGACTGCTCGGCCGTCCCCGGGGTGCGGATCACGCCGGCGGCCAGGTCGTCCAGACCGTCGTGAGGGTCGACGAAGGTGCCGCCGGGGACGGTGACGTCGATCGCCATCGCGTTGATGCGGAAGTCGCGGCGCACCAGGTCCTCGGTCAGCGAGTCGCCGAACGAGACCTCGGGCTTGCGGCTGTCGGAGCGGTAGGCGTCGCTGCGGAAGGTGGTCACCTCGACCACCCACTCCTCCACCCCCGCCCCCGGGACGGCGGCCTCGACCTTGCAGCCGATGGTCCCGAAGGCCTTGCCCACCGTCCACACCGCGGAGCCGAACCCGCGCAGCAGCCGCTCGATGTCGTCCGGCCGCGCGGAGGTGGTGAGGTCGAGGTCGTGGCCGAGCTGGCCCAGCAGGGCGTCGCGGACCGATCCGCCGACGAGGTAGAGCTCGTGGCCGGCGTCGGCGAAGAGGCGTCCCAGACGCCCCACCACCGGCGTGATCCGCAGCATCTCGCCGACGGCGTTCGACTGGGCTTGGTTCAGGCTGGGCACGACCGTCCAGACTACCGAGCACGGCCGTCGGAGGCGATCCGCCGGCCGGCACCGGCCGCGCGGGAGCACCGCCGGGCCGGACGCCGACCGTAGGATGACCGGGTGACCGCTCCGCCACCGCGCCGACCCCGGCTGCGGGGTGTGGCGACCCGGTGCGCGCTGGCGCTGGTGCTGCTGACCGTCCTGCTCGGGGCGCTGCCGCCCGCACCGGCCGCGGTCGCCGCCGAGCCGCAGGAGGTGTCGCTGCGGTTGGAGGCCGTCACCCCGGGCGTGCTGGACGCCGCCGGCGACACCGCTCTCACCCTGCGCGGCACGGCGACCAACACCCGGGAGACGCCGGTGCGCAACCTGCAGCTGATGCTGTGGCGCGACCAGGGCACCCTCTACACCGCCGAGGACCAGCTCTCCGACCTGGCGCTGGCCCCGGCCACGCTGCCGGTCGGCGCCCGCGTGTTCGAGGTGGAGACCGCCTACACCACCGACCTGCCGCCGGTGCTCCAACCCGGGCAGAGCGTGCCGTTCGAGCTGAGCGCCACCGTCGACCAGCTGGGGCTGCCGGCCGGCACCGGCGCCGCGCTGGTCGGCGTGCACGCCCGGGAGAGCGGCAGCCAGACGGTCGGCCGGGTCCGCACCCTGGTGCCGGTGGTCGACACCGGGCCCGACCCCGTCGACCTCGTCTCGGTGGTGCAGCTGGACGCCGCCCCGTCCCGGCTCGCGCCCGACCTCTTCGCCGACGACGGCCTGGGCCGCGACCTCACCGACGGCGGCCGCCTCGACACCCTGCTCACCAGCGCCTCCCGCGACGGGGTGAGCTGGGCGGTCGACCCGCTGCTGGTCGCCGAGGTCGCCGACCTCGCCGACGGCTACCGGGTGGCCGGCGAGGAGGAACGGCCCGGGGAGCACGCCGAGGCGGCCCGGCGGTGGCTGTCCCGGCTGGAGGCGCTGCCGGCCGGGACCGGCTACCGGCTGCCCTGGGGCACCCCCGACCTGCTCGCGGTCGCCGCGCACGACGACCCCGCCCTCGCCGACGCGGTGGTCGCCG
>NZ_QPKK01000126.1 GCF_003344635.1 Desertihabitans aurantiacus | reverse complement strand
CGGCCGGGTGCGCGGCGGCCACCCTCGCGGCCGCTGCCCGAGCCGGTGGAGCGGGCCGCCGAGCGCTGGGTCGAGCCGGCCGGGCGCGCCACCGCCCCACCGCGGGAGCGGACACTCACCCCGCTCTCCCGGATCAGCGCCTGCACGAACCCGTAGCTGCGTCCGGTGCTGTCGGCGAGAGCGCGGATGCTCTCCCCGGCGGCATAGCGCTCACCGAGCTCGCGGGCCATGGTGGCGCGCTGGTCGCCGGTGATCCGTGCTCCTCGCGGGACGGCCATGCCAACCTCCTGGTCTCGATCACGTGATCGAGACCACTATGACGCAGCGGCCCGGCGCCGAGAAGGGCGGTCAGGCCAGCGCCACCAGGTCGGCGTACTCCGGGCTCCAGAGGTCCTCGGTGCCGTCGGGCAGCACCAGCACCCGGTCGGGGTCGAGGGCCTCCACCGCGCCCTCGTCGTGGGTGACCAGCACCACCGCGCCGGCGTAGCTGCGGATGGCCTCCAGCACCTCGGTCCGCGAGGCCGGGTCGAGGTTGTTGGTGGGCTCGTCCAGCAGCAGCACGTTGGCGGCCGAGACCACGAGCATGGCCAGGCTGAGCCGGGTCTTCTCCCCACCGGAGAGCACCCCGGCCGGCTTGTCGACGTCGTCGCCGGTGAAGAGGAACGAGCCGAGCACCTTGCGCACCTCGGTGTCGTTGAGGTCGGGCGAGGCCGAGACCATGTTCTCCAGCACGCTGCGGCTGGTGTCGAGGGTCTCGTGCTCCTGGGCGTAGTAGCCCAGCCGCAGCCCGTGGCCCGGCCGCACCTCACCGGTGTCGGTGGGCTCCAGCCCGGCCAGGATCCGCAGCAGGGTGGTCTTGCCGGCGCCGTTGAGCCCCAGCACGACGACCTGGGAGCCGCGGTCGATGGCCAGGTCGACCCCGGTGAAGATCTCGGTCGAGCCGTAGGTCTTGGACAGGTCCACCGCGGTCAGCGGGGTACGCCCGCAGGGGGCGGGCTCGGGGAAGCGGATCTTGGCCACCTTGTCCTGCACCCGCTCGCCCTCGATCCCGGCGAGCAACCGCTCGGCCCGCCGCGCCATGTTCTGCGCGGCGACGGCCTTGGTGGCCTTGGCGCCCATCTTGGCGGCCTGGGTGAGCAGCTGGTCGGCCTTGCGCTCGGCGTTCTGCCGTTCCCGCTTCCGCCGCTTCTCGTCGGTCTCACGCTGCTGCAGGTAGCGCTTCCAGCCCATCGCGTAGATGTCGAGGGCCGAGCGGTTGGCGTCGAGGTGGAACACCTTGGTGACGCAGGCGTCCAGCAGCCCGGTGTCGTGGCTGATCACCACCAGCCCACCCGGGTAGGTCTGCAGGAACCCGCGCAGCCACAGCACGGAGTCGGCGTCGAGGTGGTTGGTCGGCTCGTCCAGCAGCAGCGTGTCGGAGCCGGAGAACAGGATCCGGGCCAGCTCGATCCGGCGCCGCTGCCCACCGGAGAGGGTGCGCAGCTGCTGGTCGAGCACCCGCTCGGGCAGGCCGAGGTTGCTCGCGATCCGGGACGCCTCGGCCTCCGCGGCGTAGCCGCCGCCGGCCTGCAGCTCCGCCTCGGCGCGGGCGTAGCGGGCCATCGCCTGCTCGCGGACGTCGTCGTCGGGTGAGCCCATCTGCTCCTCGGCCGTGCGCATCCGGCGCAGCGCGGCGTCCAGCCCGCGGGCGGACAGGATGCGGTCGCGGGCGAGCACCTCGAGGTCGCCGGTGCGCGGGTCCTGCGGCAGGTAGCCGACCTGGCCACCCGGGCTGACGGTGCCCGCCACCGGCTGGGCCTGCCCCGCGAGGATCTTGGTCAGCGTGGTCTTGCCGGCACCGTTGCGCCCGACCAGGCCGATCTTGTCCCCGGCCGCGACCTGGAAGGACGCCCCCTCCAGCAGCAGGCGGGCACCGGCGCGGACCTCGAGGTCACGGGCGACGAGCATGACGGGGAAGACCTTCTTCAGCAGCGGGGACGCAGGCAAACACGCCCATGATCCTCGCTCCCCCGGACGGGTTCAACTCCGTTCCGCCGGCGTGGCCCGCCGGAAGAACTTGGCGACCTCTCAGCCACCGCACGCAACGCGTGCGGGCCGGCCCGGCGTAGTGCGGTCACGAGGCCCGAGAGGCGGGCCCGGAAGGAGACGACATGTCCACCGCACACCGCGTCCTCGCCGCCCTCGGGGCGCTCGCCACCGCGTTCGCGGCCAGCGCCGTCCCGCTGACCGCCACGGCCGCCCCGCTGGCCGACGAGGGACGGGTCACGGCCAGCGGCGGCGTCGTCGTGCGCCACGCCCCCGCCGTGTCCAGCCCGGTCGAGGGCCACCAGCCGCAGGGCCGCCGGATCCCGATCAGCTGCTGGGTGGACGGCACCGCCGTCGACGGGAACACCCGGTGGTACGCGCTGCCGCCCACGCTCAACGAGTGGGTCTCGGCCCGCTGGGTGGCCGTGGACGGGACCGTCCCCCGGTGCGCCGGCGACCAGGCCGCCCGATCCGGGCGGACCACCACCGCGCTGACCGTGCGGCGCGGCCCGCACACCGGCGAGCAGTCGCTGGGGGTGCTGCGGGCCGGGCAGCGGGTCTCGCTGGCGTGCCGGCTGCCCAGCCAGCCGGTCGCGGGGAACGACCGCTGGTACAAGCTCGCCGGCTCCCAGGGCTGGGTCGCGGCGCGCTACGTCGCGAACGAGGGCGCAGCGCCCGCCTGGTGCACCGTCTGAGCGCACCCCGACGCACGACGACGCCCCACCCGGGAGCCGGGTGGGGCGTCGCGCGTCGGACCTCAGAGGTTGTAGCCGAAGGCCCGCAGCTGGTCGCGGCCGTCCTCGGTGATCTTGTCCATGCTCCACGGCGGCATCCACACCCAGTTGATCGCCGCCCGGGTGACCAGGCCCTCCAGCGCGGTCTGGGTCTGGTCCTCGATGACGTCGGTCAGCGGGCAGGCCGCGCTGGTCAGCGTCATGTCGATCGAGGCCGAGCCGTCGTCGTCCAGGTGGATCCCGTAGACCAGCCCGAGGTCGACGACGTTGATGCCGAGCTCGGGGTCGACGACGTCCTTCATCGCCTCGGTCAGGTCCTCCAGGCTCGCCCGCGTGCTCGGGGCGGACCCGGCGGCCGGGTCGACCGTGTCGGGCAGGGTGTCGCGGACCAGGTCCGAGGGACGGGTCCCCTCCGCGGTGGTGTCCTGCTGGCTCATCTGCGTCTCACTCATCTCAGCCCTCCTCTGGGCGTCGGTCTCCGGCTCCGGCTTGCAGCACCGCGTCCTTGAACGCCGACCACCCCAGCAGAGCACACTTCACCCGGGCCGGGAACCGGGCGACGCCGGCGAACGCGATGCCGTCCTCCAACCGCTCCTCGTCCGGCTCCACCTGTCCCTTGCCCTGCATCAGGGTGAGGAACTCCTCGTGCAGCGCGAGCCCGTGGTCCACGTCCTTGCCGATGACCAGGTCGGTCATCACCGAGGTCGAGGCCTGCGAGATCGAGCAGCCGACGCCGTCGTAGGAGACGTCGGTGACGGTGCCGCCGTCGAGGTGGACCCGCAGGGTCACCTCGTCCCCGCAGCTGGGGTTCACGTGGTGCACCTCGGCGGCGTACGACTCGCGCAGCCCGCTGTGGTGCTTGGCGCGGTAGTGGTCCAGGATGATCTCCTGGTACATCTCCTCCACGGCGTTGGTCATGGCGTGCCTCCGAAGAACCGGACGGTGTGGGCCACGCCCTCGACGAGGGCGTCGACCTCCTCCTGGGTGGTGTAGAGGTAGAAGGAGGCCCGGGTGCTGGACTGCACGCCGAGCCGCTCGTGCAGCGGACGCGCGCAGTGGTGCCCGCCGCGGACCGCGATCCCCCGGCTGTCCAGCAGCTGGGCCATGTCGTGGGGATGGACGTCGGCGACGGTGAAGCTGATCGCCCCGCCGCGGTCGACGGCCTCGGTGGGCCCGAGGACGCGCAGGCCGTTGATGCTCTGCAGCCCCTCCAGCGCGTAGCGGGTGATCGCCTGCTCGTGGGCGGCGACCTGCTCCATGCCCAGCTCGTCCAGCCAGTCCGCGGCCACCCCGAGCACCGCAGCCTCCGCGATCGGCGGCGTCCCGGCCTCGAAGCGGGCCGGCGGCGGCGCGTAGGTCGACCCGGTCATCCGGACCACCTCGATCATCTCCCCGCCGCCGAGGAACGGCGGCAGCGAGGCCAGCAGGTCGTAGCGGCCCCAGAGCACGCCGACGCCGGTCGGGCCGACCATCTTGTGGCCGGTGAAGGCCAGCAGGTCCGCGCCGAGGTCGGCGACCCGGGTGGGCAGCTGCGGGACGCCCTGGCAGCCGTCGACCACCATCACCGCCCCCACGCTGTGCGCCCAGTCCGCGATCCGCCGCACCGGGTGCACCGTGCCGAGCACGTTGGACACCCAGGCCACCGAGACGACCTTGGTGCGCTCGTTGATCAACCCCTCGCGCTCAGCCTTGGCCAGGTCGAGCCGGCCCTCCTCGGTGATGTCGAACCAGCGCAGGGTGGCGCCGGTGCGCTCGCAGGCCAGCTGCCACGGCACGATGTTGGAGTGGTGCTCGGCGACCGAGACCACCACCTCGTCGCCCTCGCGCAGACTCGCACCGAGCGTGTGCGCGGCGAGGTTGAGCGCCTCGGAGGCGTTCTTGGTGAAGACGACCTCCTCCGCGCGCGCCGCCCCGATGAAGCGGGCGACCCGTGAGCGTCCGCCCTCGTAGGCCTCGGTGGCCTCCGCGCCGAGCTGGTGCATGGCGCGGGCCACGTTGGCGTTGTGCTCGCGGTAGTGCGCGGCGACCGCCTCGATCACCCGCTCCGGCTTCTGGGAGGTGTTGGCCGAGTCCAGGTAGCGCAGCGGGTGCCCGGCCACGGTGCGAGCCAGGATCGGGAACTGCTCGCGCACCGCCGCCACGTCGTGGCCCGGCTGCGTCGCAACGTCCTGGGACGGCTCCGCCGGGGTGTCGGCCGGCCGGGTCGGTGTCGTCGTCATCTCCTGCTCCTCTCCTCGCTCGTGGGCGGTGCCCCGGGACCGGGGCATCGCGGGTGGCTCAGGCGCCGGTGGACTCGTGCAGGTAGCGGTCGTAGCCCTCGGCCTCCAGGCGGTCGGCCAGCTCCGGGCCGCCCTGCTCGGCGACCTTGCCGCGCACGAAGACGTGCACGAAGTCGGGCTTGATGTAGCGCAGGATCCGCGTGTAGTGGGTGATCAGCAGCACGCCGCGGTCGCCCTGCCCGGTGAACCGGTTGACGCCGTCGGAGACCACCCGCAGGGCGTCGATGTCGAGGCCGGAGTCGGTCTCGTCCAGGACGGCGAACTTCGGGTTGAGCAGCTCCAGCTGGGCGATCTCGGCCCGCTTCTTCTCACCGCCGGAGAAGCCCTCGTTGACCGAGCGCTGCACGAAGGAGGAGTCCAGCTGCATCTTCTCCATCGCGGTGGTGACGTCCTTGACCCAGGTGCGGATCTTCGGCGCCTCGCCGTCCATCGCGGTCTTGGCGGTGCGCAGGAAGTTCGCGACCGAGACGCCGGGGACCTCGACCGGGTACTGCATGGCCAGGAACAGCCCGGCGCGGGCGCGCTCGTCGACGGTCATCTCGAGCAGGTCCTGCCCGTCGAGGGTGACCGAGCCGGAGGTGACCTGGTACTTGGGGTGGCCGGCGATCGAGTAGGCGAGGGTGGACTTGCCCGAGCCGTTGGGGCCCATGATGGCGTGGGTCTCGCCGCTGCGGATGGTGAGGTCGACGCCGTTGAGGATCGCCTTGGGGCCGGACTCGGTCTCGACCTGGACGTGCAGGTCCTTGATCTCCAGGGTTGCCATGGTTGCGTGCTCCTAGGTTCGCGGGTGGTTCAGGCGGTGGGGGCGGCGGGGACGCCGACGGTGATCTCGAGCTCGCGCTCGACGGCCGCCAGCAGCAGCTCCTCCACCTCGTCGACACCGATCCGGCGGATGATGTCGGCGAAGAAGCCGTGCACCACGAGCCGGCGGGCCTCGGTCTCGTCGATGCCGCGGCTGCGCAGGTAGAACAGCTGCTCGTCGTCGAAACGTCCCGTGGTGGAGGCGTGCCCGGCACCGGCGATCTCACCGGTCTCGATCTCGAGGTTGGGCACCGAGTCGGCCCGGCAGCCGTCGGTGAGCACCAGGTTCCGGTTCGACTCGTAGGTGTCGATGCCTTCGGCGGCCTTGCGGATCAGCACGTCGCCGATCCAGACCGCGTGCGCGCCGGCGCCCTGCAGGGCGCCGCGGTAGTCCACGTTGGACTCCGACTTCGGGGTGTTGTGGTCGACGAACAGCCGGTGCTCGATGTGCTGGCCGCCGTCGACGAAGTACAGCCCGAGCAGCTCCGCGCGCCCACCGGGGCCGGCGTAGCTGACGTTGGACTGCAGCCGGACCACGTCCCCGCCGAAGGAGACCGCGATGTGCTGGTAGCTGGCGTCGCGGCCGACCCGGGCCTCGTGCTGGCCGGTGTGCAGGGCGTCGGCGTCCCAGTCCTGGACGCTGATCACCGTGAGCCGCGCGCCGTCGCCGACGACGACCTCGAGGTTGGCGTTGTGCTGGGCGCTGCCCTGGTGGTGCAGCACCACGGTGGCCTCGGAGTGCGCCCCGGCCTCCACCACGTAGTGGGCGTTGGACCGGCGGTCCGCAGCGCGGCCGGTGACGGTGATCCGGATCGGCTCGGTGGCGACGTGCTCGGCCGGCACCTGCAGGTGCAGCGCCTCCCCCGCCTGGGCGGAGGCGATCGCGGCGGGCCGGTCGGCCGGCACCAGCACGGTGCCGCGCGGGGCCTGGCCCGGGGCGAGAACGCCCTGGACGACTCCCTGCGGCAGCGTCACCTGGTGCTCGACGGCGGAGTCGTCGGTCGGCACCGGCTCGAACATCGGGCGCAGCCGCTTGACCGGGGTGAACCGCCAGACCTCCTCGCGCCCGGTGGGCACCGGGTGGTCGTCCACCTCGAAGGAGCCGCCGGGGTGCAGGTGGCTGGCCACCGTGGTGGAGGTCTCGATCGCGCCGGCCACCGCGCCGCCGGGCTCACCGGCGGGCAGGCTGTCGGCGGTCGCGCCGGGACCGATGTCGGCGACGCCCCGGTCCGGGTGCGTGCCGTCGGGGCGGCGGTCGGTGCTGGTGTCGGTCGTGGTCACACTCGTCCTTCGTACGGTGGCGGGTTCGTCGCCCTTCGACAGGCTCAGGGCGCTGTTGTGGCCGGGGTCGGCGGGTCCGGGTGGACCCGCCGACCGGGGCGGGTCAGCCGACCGCGCCCTCCATCTGCAGCTCGATCAGCCGGTTGAGCTCCAGCGCGTACTCCATCGGGAGCTCCTTGGCGATGGGCTCGACGAAGCCGCGGACGATCATCGCCATCGCCTCGTCCTCCTCCATGCCCCGGCTCATCAGGTAGAAGAGCTGGTCGTCGCTCACCTTCGACACGGTGGCCTCGTGGGCCATCGAGACGTCGTCCTCGCGGACGTCGACGTAGGGGTAGGTGTCGGAGCGGGAGATCTGGTCCACCAGCAGGGCGTCGCACTTGACCACGGAGGCCGAGTGGGACGCGCCCTCCTGCACCTGCACCAGACCCCGGTAGGAGGCGCGGCCACCGCCGCGGGCCACCGACTTGGAGATGATCGAGGAGCTCGTGTACGGCGCGCAGTGCACCATCTTGGAGCCGGCGTCCTGGTGCTGGCCCTCGCCGGCGAAGGCGACGGACAGCGTCTCGCCCTTGGCGTGCGGACCCATCAGGTAGACGGCCGGGTACTTCATGGTCACCTTGGAGCCGATGTTGCCGTCGACCCACTCCATGGTCGCGCCCTCCTCGCAGGTGGCGCGCTTGGTGACCAGGTTGTACACGTTGTTCGACCAGTTCTGGATGGTCGTGTAGCGGCAGCGCGCGCCCTTCTTCACCACGATCTCGACCACGGCCGAGTGCAGCGAGTCCGAGCTGTAGATCGGCGCGGTGCAGCCCTCGACGTAGTGCACGTAGGCGCCCTCGTCGACGATGATCAGGGTGCGCTCGAACTGGCCCATGTTCTCGGTGTTGATCCGGAAGTAGGCCTGCAGCGGGATCTCCACGTGCACACCCTTCGGCACGTAGATGAACGAGCCGCCGGACCAGACCGCGGAGTTGAGGGCGGAGAACTTGTTGTCCCCGACCGGGATCACGGTGCCGAAGTACTCCTGGAACAGCTCGGGGTGCTCGCGCAGCGCGGTGTCGGTGTCGAGGAAGAGCACACCCTGGCGCTCCAGCTCCTCGTTGATCTGGTGGTAGACCACCTCCGACTCGTACTGCGCGGCGACGCCGGCGACCAGCCGGGCCTTCTCCGCCTCGGGGATGCCGAGCTTGTCGTAGGTGTTCTTGATCTCCTCGGGCAGGTCCTCCCAGCTCTGGGCCTGCTTCTCGGTGGAGCGCACGAAGTACTTGATGTTGTCGAAGTCGATGTCGTCGAGCTCCGCACCCCAGGTGGGCATCGGCTTGCGGTCGAACAGCTTCAACGCCTTGAGCCGCAGGTCGAGCATCCACTCCGGCTCGGCCTTGGCCCCCGAGATGTGGCGCACCACGTCGGGGTTCAGGCCGCGCTGGGCGCTCGCGCCGGCGGTGTCGCTGTCGTGCCACCCCCACTGGTAGCGCGAGAGGGCGTCGATGTGCTCCTCCTGCGTCGGAGCGGTGGCTCCGGTCTGGGCACTGGTCTGGGTCATCCTCACGCCTCTCTGTTCGCGTCGTTCTCGGTCCGGTCGGGCCCGCCGGGACGGGCCGGGCCGGTCAGCTGGCTGACGTCGGGGACGTGCGTGGTGCACACCCCGTCGCCGTGGGCGATGGTGGCCAGCCGTTGCACGTGCACCCCGAGCACCCGGGCGAAGGCCTCGGTCTCCACCTCGCAGAGCTCGGGGAACCGCTCGGCGACGTGGGCCACCGGGCAGTGGTGCTGGCACAGCTGCTCCCCCGCCATCGCCGGGCGGGTGGAGGCCACGTACCCCTCGGTGCTGAGCGCCTCGGCCAGCGCCATGGTGGGCGTCCCGGCCTCGGTCTCCGCCACGGCGGTGCGGAAGCGCTCCTCGGCCTGGGCCATCCGGCGTTCGGCGAATCTCCGTACAGCATCGGAACCACCCGTCTCGGACAGGTATTCCAGGACCTCGATGGCCAGGTCGTCGTAGGCGGTGTAGAAGTCGGCGCGGCCGCTGTCGGTGAGCGCGAAGACCCGGGCCGGACGTCCGCGCCCGCGCGAGCCGTACACCCGCTGCTCGCGCGACTCCACCAGGGCGTTCTCGCCGAGCACGTCGAGGTGGCGCCGGATCGCCGCCGGAGTCAGACCGAGCCGGTCGGCCAGGGCGGCCGCGGTCGACGGGCCGTGCTCCAGGATGGAGCTCAGCACCCGCTGGCGGGTGGAGGCGTCGGAGTCCGCAGTGCCCAGGACCTGGGTCGTGCGGTTCCCTCGGACGCCGCTGGTGGCGCTCTGGGAACTTTTCACAACGCCAGCATGCTCTTATTGGCCGGCCCACTCAAATAAGGGGTCCCTCAGTTCCTGCGAGGACCCGGCGGTGGTCAGCCGGCGAGCACCGACCAGGTGTTGGGGCCGATGATGCCGTCCACCTGCAGCCCGTGCCGGGTCTGCAGGTCGCGGACGGCCGCGGCGGTGGCCGGGCCGAAGATGCCGTCCACCACCAGCCCGTATCCGCCCGCGGCGTTGAGCAGCGTCTGGGCCTCGCTCACCGCCGCACCCTGGTCGCCCTCGGAGATCGTCGGGCGGGCCGGCGTCCCGTCCCCGCCGCCGAGGTCGTAGCGGTACATGTCGTAGCGCTGCATCAGGCCGATGATCTTGTCGGGGTAGTCGGGGTCGGTGGCGTAGCCGGCCGCGTGGATCTCACGGACGAACTGGTCCGGGTCGTCGGTGAAGGCGAACGCCGGGGCGTAGTGCGCCCGGCTGCGCAGGAAGTCGCCGTGGTCACGGAAGGAATCGGCGTGGCTGGCGTAGGCGCGGAACTGCGCGGTCACCGGGTGGCAGCCGGTGGCGTCGCACTCGGTGGTCTCCTTGGTCACGCAGCCGGTGGCGTAGGGACCGTTGTCGGAGCCGCACTTGATGCCGAAGAAGGCGTTGCCGTCCCGGGTCAGCGAGGACTCGCCCCAGCCCGACTCGAGGGCGGCCTGGGCCAGCGCCACCGACGTGGGCACGCCGTGCTCTCGCTCTCCCGCCTGGGCGTCGTCGGCGTAGCTGGCCAGGAAGTCCGCGGGCGGGATCGCCGAGGCGGCGGGGGCGGGTGCGAGCAGCAACCCGGTGGCCGCGGCAGCGGAGGCGCCGGCGGCGAGCAGGAGACGGACGGCGCGGACGGCCGCCGGCGTGCGCATCGACATCGGCTCAGGCCTCCAGCGCGGCCCAGGTGGCCGGGCCGACGATGCCGTCCACCCCGAGCCCGGAGGCGGCCTGGAAGTCACGCACGGCGGCGGTGGTGGCGGGCCCGAAGATGCCGTCCACCACCAGGCCGTAGCCACCCTTGGCGTTGAGCAGGGTCTGCGCGTCGCTCACCGCCGTGCCCTGGTCGCCCTCGCTGATGGTCGGGCGCGGGGGCGGCGGCGGGGTGCCGCCGCCGAGCTTGGCCGCGACGGCGTCCACCGCCGCGCCCGGGGGCCGGTTGAGCTCGAAGTGCATCTCGTCCTTGCGGCCGCTGTAGTCGCCGCCCCACCGGACCACGCCGTCGCAGTAGGCCACGATGGCGTGGATCTCGCCGACCTGGGCGGTGCTGAAGGTGCCGGAGGCGCCGATCGGGTGCTGCGGGGCGTTGTAGTCGATGGCGGTGCCGGAGGCGTGGTTGGACAGCGCGGTGCCGCCGGTCACCGGGCGGTAGGAGAAGCCCCAGCACCCGGGGTCGACCGGCGCCTCGACCCGCTCGGCCAGCTGGCGGGCGACCCAGCCGAGGATGACGTGCGGGGCGCCCTGGGCGACACCGGGCGGGAAGCCGACGCCGTCGACGGTGAGGGTGCTCAGCGGCAGGTCCGGCGCGGCCGGCCAGCCGTTCTGCGACACCTCGGCCGCGGCGGCGCGGGTGGCCGTCGCCTGGGCCAGCCCGCCGGCGGTGGCGAGGCCGAGGCCGGTCAGGCCGAGACCCCGCAGCACGGCGCGACGGCCGAGCCG
>NZ_QPKK01000125.1 GCF_003344635.1 Desertihabitans aurantiacus | reverse complement strand
CCCGGCCGGCGGCACCGCCACCGCACCGCCCCAGGAGCGGGAGGACCGGGCGCCGGGCACGGCGGCACCCCCGGAGACGCGCCCGGACACGCAGGTCGAGCCCGCCCCCGCGCCGCTGGACGTCCCGGAGGCCCCGGAGAGCCGGCTGACCCGGCTCCGGCGCCGGCTCGCAGGGCAGGACAACGCGCTCTCCCGCGGGTTGCTCGCGCTGCTGGCGCGGGACCGGATCGACGAGGACACCTGGGAGGAGTTCGAGGACACCCTCATCACCTCCGACCTCGGCGTCGGCCCCACCACCGAGCTGGTGGAGGCGCTGCGCAACCGGCTGAAGGTCGAGGGGGTCGCCGACCCCGCCGCCGCCCGCCGGGTGCTGCGCGAGGAGCTGCTGCGGCTGGTCGACCCCACCATGGACCGCAGCCTGGCCACCGAGCCCGGCACCGACGCCAACGGCGCCCACGTGCCCGCCGTGGTGCTGGTGGTCGGGGTCAACGGCACCGGCAAGACCACCACCGTCGGCAAGCTGGCCCGGGTGCTGGTCGCCGAGGACAAGGACGTGCTGCTGGGCGCCGCCGACACCTTCCGGGCCGCGGCGGCCGACCAGCTGGAGACCTGGGGCAGCCGGGTCGGCGTCCCGGTGGTGCGCGGGGCCGAGCAGGCCGACCCCGCCTCGGTCGCCTTCGACGCGGTGCGGGCCGGTCAGCAGGGCGAGGTCGACGTGGTGCTCGTCGACACCGCCGGCCGGCTGCACTCCAAGACCGGGCTGATGGACGAGCTGGGCAAGGTCAAGCGGGTGATCGAGCGGACCGCCCCGGTGGGGGAGGTGCTGCTGGTCCTCGACGCCACCACCGGCCAGAACGGGCTGACCCAGGCCCGGATCTTCCGCGAGGTGGTCGACGTCACCGGCATCGTGCTCACCAAGCTCGACGGCTCGGCCAAGGGCGGCATCGTCGTCCAGGTGCAGCGCGAGCTCGGCGTCCCGGTCAAGCTCATCGGCCTCGGCGAGGGTGTGGACGACCTCGCACCCTTCGACGCCGAGCAGTTCGTCGACGCGGTGCTGTCAGAGGCCTGAGCCGGCCCGCTTGGTTGACGGCATCCCGTGGCGGGTCCAAGCTCAGCGCATGGATGTGGCCTACGAAGTCGCGCTGCGAACCGAGGCCATGCGCTTTCTCGACAGCATCGGCGAGGACGTCGGCTACGAGGACGTCGCCCGCTTCACCTTCCGCGGTATGAGGATCCCGCTCCTCGACTACTCACGCGGCATCCGTAAGCCCTCGCAGCTCTCCGCAGCACTGTCCTTCCGGACGGTGTACACCGCGCCTGACAAGACGCCGCCGTACGCCGACCAGGAGGGCTTGGACGGGTTGCTCCGCTACAAGATGCGTGGTGACGACCCAGAGCAGGCGGAGAACCGGGCGCTCAGGGCGGCGATGCGAGCCCAGCTCGACCTGATCTGGTTCGTCGGGGTGGAAAGCGGGCGCTACCTGCCCATCTATCCGGTGCGGCTCGTTGCGGAGGAGACCCAGGATCTGCAGTTCGTCGTTGCTCTCGACCGGGAACAGCGGATGATCCTGGGTGCCGCGCACACTGAGCCACTCGAGGACATCCGTCGATGGGCTCAGCAGGTGACGCAGCGGCGGCTGCACCAGCCGATCTTCCGGGCCCGCGTCCTGGCCGCCTACCAGCGTCGGTGCGCGATGTGCCACCTGCGGCACGTCAACCTGCTGGATGCTAGCCACATCCTCGCCGATCGGCACGAGCTCGGTCAGGCGGTCGTGCCCAACGGATTGTCTCTGTGCAAGATCCACCACGCCGCCTTCGACCAACACCTCATCGGCGTCCGACCGGACCTGCAGATCGCGGTGCGTAGGGACGTGTTGGTGGAGATCGACGGGCCGATGCTCCGGCACGGCATCCAGGAGCTGGACGGGTTGCGCCTCGAGACGCCGCGAGAGCGCTCTGCGCGTCCCGACGAAGCACGGCTGGAGATCCGCTACAACGAGTTTCTGTCCCGGATCGGCTGACTCCGAGCACCGGTGCGCCTGGTGAGGATCGATCCCACCAGGGCGCACACGGCTCCCGTTCAGGCGGCCGGCTCGTCCATCGACCGGCCGGTCTCCAGCAGCGTCTTCAGCCCGGACAGGCTCCACAGCCAGCCGCCGCCACCCTGCTCGGGGTCGCCCCCGCCGGAGACCTCCTCGGCCAGCTCGGGCGCGGCGCTGACGTCGTGGGTGAGCACCACCCGGGTCAGCCCGCTGGGGTACTCCGTCAGCTCCCAGGTGACGCGGGTGGGCGCGATCCCGGGGCGCCAGGTGGGCGTCCAGTCCAGGACCAGCCGGTGCGGTGGGTCGACCTCGACCACGCGGCCCTCGATGGCCACGTCGCCCATCCCCATCTCCTTCATCTGCGGCGTGCTGAGGTTGCGGTAGACGCCGCCGGGGGTGGGCTCGAGCTCGACGTCGCCGCCGTAGCCCCACCGGCTGGTGTGCTCGGACTGCGTGATCCCCTCCCACACCTTCTGGGCGGGGGCCTGGATGTAGATGCTGTAGACCTGCGTCAGCGGTGCGCTCATGACTCGTCCTCGTCTGGTTCTGGTGCCGGGTTCTCGATGTGGTGCTTGAGGTCGAGCAGGACCGACGCCACGCCGGCCCGCTCGGTGTACTTGCCGATCCACCGCTGGTGGATCTGCTGGATCGGGACGGGGTTGAGGTGGTGCACCTTCACCCGTCCCTGCTTGCGCGCCACGACGAGATCGGCCTGCTCGAGCAGCCGCAGGTGCTTGGCCACCCCGAACCGGGTCATCTCGACGTGCTCGTTGACGACGGCCTCCAGCTCGCCGAGCGAGCGCCCGTCCCGCTGGAACAACGCGTCCAGGAGGAGCCGGCGGACCGGGTCCGCCAGCGCCCTGAACACGAGGTCGTCATCCACACAGCGAAGATAGGTGACCAAATGGTCACGTGTCAACGGTGGGGAACGCGGCCGCAAGCCCGTCGGACCCGGAGCCCGGGCGGTACGCTGGGCCGCTGACGCACCCGCCCGACCTGAGGAATCCCCACGTGTTCGACACCCTGCAGGACCGGCTGAACTCGGCCTTCAAGTCGCTGCGCGGCAAGGGCCGGCTGACCGAGGCCGACATCGACGCCACCTGCCGCGAGATCCGCATCGCCCTGCTCGAGGCCGACGTCAACCTGTCGGTCGTCAAGGAGTTCGTCGGGGCGGTGAAGCACCGGGCCCGGGGGGCGGAGCTGAGCGGTGCGCTCAACCCGAGCCAGCAGATCATCAAGATCGTCGACGAGGAGCTCGTCACCATCCTCGGCGGGGAGACCCGCACCATCCGCTTCGCCAAGAAGCCGCCGACGGTCATCATGCTCGCGGGCCTGCAGGGCGCGGGCAAGACCACGCTGGCGGGCAAGCTCGGTCGCTGGCTGCGCGAACAGGGGCACTCCCCGTTGCTGGTGGCCGCCGACCTGCAGCGCCCCAACGCGGTCAACCAGCTGCAGGTGGTGGGCGAGCGCGCCGGGGTGCACGTCTTCGCCCCCGAGCCCGGGGTGACCACCGCCGGCGGCACCGACCAGCCGACCGGCGACCCGGTGCTGGTGGCTCGCCGGGCGATGTACCACGCCCAGCAGAAGCTCTACGACGTCGTCGTCGTCGACACCGCCGGCCGGTTGGGCATCGACGAGGAGCTGATGCGACAGGCCGCGGCGATCAAGGCCGAGGTCCGCCCGCAGGAGACGCTCTTCGTCGTCGACGCGATGATCGGCCAGGACGCGGTGAACACCGCCCGGGCCTTCGCCGAGGGCGTCGGCTTCGACGGCGTGGTGCTGACCAAGCTGGACGGCGACGCCCGCGGTGGTGCGGCGCTGTCGATCGCCAAGGTCACCGGCCGGCCGATCATGTTCGCCTCCAACGGCGAGCAGCTGACCGACTTCGACGTCTTCCACCCCGACCGGATGGCCAGCCGCATCCTCGGCATGGGCGACGTGCTCACGCTGATCGAGCAGGCCGAGCGCACCTTCGACGCCGAGCAGAGCGCCAAGGCCGCGGCCAAGCTGCAGAGCAAGGGCGGCGGCGACTTCGGACTGGCCGACTTCCTGCAGCAGATGCAGATGGTGCGCAAGATGGGCCCGCTCTCCAAGATCTTCGGGATGCTCCCGGGGATGGGGGAGATGAAGGACCAGATCGCCAACATCGACGAGCGCGAGGTCGACCGGATCGAGGCGATCATCCAGTCGATGACGCCGGCCGAGCGCGACGACCCGAAGATCCTCAACGGCTCGCGTCGCGCCCGGATCGCCCGCGGCTCCGGGGTGGAGGTCTCCGACGTCAACAACCTGGTCAACCGGTTCATGGAGGCCCGCAAGGTGATGAGCCAGCTGGCCGGCGGCAAGATGCCCGCCATGCCCGGGATGCCGCCGGTGCCCGGTCTGCCCGGCGGGGCCGGTGGGGGCGGGGGTGCCCGCAAGGGCAAGCAGCAGGCCAAGCGGAAGAAGGCCGGCAAGGGCGTCTCGGGCAACCCGGCCAAGCGGCGCGAGCAGGGACGTCCCAGCGCGCCGGCCGCCGACGGCGCGGCCGCCTTCGGCCAGCTCCCGCAGGCGCCGCAGGACGGCCAGCAGTCCATGGCCGACTTCGACCTGCCGCCGGAGCTGCGCAAGATGTTCGACAAGCGCTGACGCGCTGGCCGGGCGGTCCGACGACGGGCCGTCCGGTGCGAGAGGGTCGTCCGGGCGGCGACCCAAGATAACGATTGAGACGATTCAGTAGACAGAGCAAGCGCTTGCGTCTACCGTCATCCGAGTTCTTTCAGTTCAACGACGAGGGGAAAGAGATGGCTGTCAACCGTAGGCAGTTCCTGACCGCAGCAGGCGGTCTCGCGGCGGTGGCCGGCTCCGGTGGGCTCGCCGCGTGCGGCGGCTCCGGCAGCGGCGGCGGCGGCGGCAACGCGGACGGGTCGGCGGAGCTGGCCTTCGCCTGGTGGGGCAACGAGGTGCGCAACGCGAACACCACGGCCGCCATCGACGCCTACACCGCGGCCAACCCGAATGTGACCATCTCGCCCCAGCCGGGGGAGTGGGCCAGCTACTGGGACAAGCTCGCCACCCAGACCGCGGGCAACACCGCGCCCGACATCATCCAGATGGACATGGCCTACATCTCCGAGTACGGCACCCGCGGTGCCCTGCTCGACCTGGAGGAGTACGGCGTCGACGTCTCCAAGTTCGCCGAGGGCACGGTCGACTCGGGTCGCATCGAGGGCAAGCTGTACGGCGTCAACGCCGGCATCAACACCCCGACGATCCTGGCCAACCCGGAGCTCTACGAGGAGGCCGGTGTCGACATGCCCGACGACACCACCTGGACCTGGGAGGAGTACGGCGCGATCGCGGAGGAGCTCAGCGCCAAGCTGGGCAGCGGCTCCTTCGGCTCGGACTCGATCTTCAACGACGTCCTGCTCAGCGCGTACCTGCGCCAGCAGGGCAAGGAGCTGTTCACCCCCGAGGGTCTCGGCTTCGCCGTCGAGGACGTCATCCCGTGGTTCGAGCTGATGAAGTCCTTCGTCGACTCCGGTGCGCTGCCCGACGCGGCCCGCATCAGCGAGGGCGCCACCAAGCCGCTCGACCAGGGCGACTTCGTCGTCGGCAACAGCGCCATGGCGCAGTACTGGTCCAACCAGGTCGAGGCCGTCAACAAGTCCTCGGGCAAGACCATGGCGATCCTGCGCTACCCGAGCACCACGGGTCAGGCCACCGACCGGCAGGCCTGGTACAAGGCGTCGATGCTGTGGTCGGCCTCGGCCCGCACCCGCCACCCCGAGGCGGCGGTCGCCCTCATCAGCTGGTGGGTCAACTCGCCGGAGAGCGCCGATGCCAACCTGGCCGAGCGCGGCATCCCGGCCAACCTGGAGATCCGCGAGCGCATCACCCCGGAGCTGTCGGAGGACCAGCAGGCCGTCGCGACGTTCATCGCCGACATCGAGCCCGAGCTGGGCACCACCCCGATCGCCCCGCCGCCCGGCGGTGGTGAGCTCGGCGACATCATGCAGCGCTACCAGCTGGACATGCTGTTCGGCCGCACCGCCCCGGCCGACGCCGCCAACGGTTTCTACACCGAGGCGACCTCCAACCTGAAGGTCTGAGGGATGAGTGCGCTCTTCGAGCTGACGAGCCTCAAGGGCAGCAGGGCCAGGACACCGGAGGAGAAGGCGGCCCGCCGCAAGGAGGCGGGCCGCGACAACCTCGCCGGCTACCTGTTCCTGCTGCCCTGGCTGGTCGGTCTGGTCGTCATCACGATCGGTCCGCTGATCGCCTCGCTGTACCTGTCGTTCACCGACTACAGCCTCATCCAGGCGCCGGAGTGGACGGGTCTGGAGAACTACGTCCGGATGCTGGAGGACCCCCGCCTGCACAACGCGCTGCGGGTGACCTTCATCTACGTGGTGGTCGGCACCCCGCTCCAGCTGGTGGTGGCCCTGGGCATCGCGCTGCTGCTCAACGAGGGCATGAAGGGTCTGGCGTTCTACCGCTCGATCTTCTACCTGCCCTCGCTGCTGGGCGGCTCGGTGGCCATCGCCCTGCTGTGGCGCCAGCTGTTCGGTACCGACGGCCTGGTCAACCAGCTGCTCCGGCTGCTCGGGGTGGACGCCACCATCGGGTGGGTCTCCGACCCCAGCTACGCGCTGTGGACGATCATCCTGCTGCACGTGTGGACCTTCGGCTCGCCGATGGTGATCTTCCTCGCCGGTCTGCGCCAGATCCCGGCGATGTACTACGAGGCGGCCGCGGTCGACGGGGCGACCCGGTGGTCCCGGTTCATCCGGATCACGCTGCCGCTGCTCTCGCCGATCATCTTCTTCAACCTCGTGCTCCAGGTGATCGGGGCGTTCCAGTCCTTCACCCAGGCGTTCGTGGTCTCCAACGGCACCGGTGGCCCGTCGGACTCGACGATGTTCTACACGCTGTACCTCTACGACCGCGGCTTCGGCAACTTCGAGATGGGCTACGCCGCGGCGATGGCCTGGCTCCTGGTCGTCATCGTCGGGGCCCTCACCGCCGTCAACTTCCTGCTCTCAAGGTTCTGGGTGTTCTACGATGACTGACCTCGACACCGCCGCCCTCCCCGCCACCCCGGCCCGCACCGAGCAGCCGGCACCGCGGTCGCAGCAGGCCGTTTCCTCCGGCGGACGCATCGCCCGGTCGCTGCTCAAGCACCTGATGCTCATCCTGGCCAGCATCGTGATGATCTACCCGCTGCTGTGGCTGCTGGTCAGCTCGTTCCGGCCCACCGAGGTCATCTTCCGCACCCCGGGGCTCTGGCTCAACGAGCTGTTCGTGCAGAACTACAGCGAGGGCTGGTTCGCCCTCGGCAGCCCGTTCCACGTCTACCTGTTCAACTCGCTGGTGGTCACGGTCGGCGCGGTCGTGGGCAACCTCGTCTCGTGCTCGCTCGCGGCCTACGCGTTCGCCCGGCTGAAGTTCCGGCTCCGCACGCTGTGGTTCGCCATCATGCTGGTGACGATCATGCTGCCGATCCACGTCATCGTGGTGCCGCAGTACATCATCTTCAACCTGCTCGGCTGGGTGAACACGATCATCCCGCTGGTGCTGCCGAAGTTCCTGGCCACCGACGCGTTCTTCGTCTTCCTCATGGTCCAGTTCATCCGCGGCATCCCGCGCGAGCTGGATGAGGCGGCGCGCATCGACGGCTGCGGGCACTGGCAGATCTTCACCCGGGTGATGCTGCCGCTGATGGGTCCGGCGCTGGCCACCTCGGCCATCTTCACCATCATCTGGACCTGGAGCGACTTCTTCACCCCGCTCATCTACCTCACCGACCCGACGAAGTACACGGTGCCGCTGGCCCTGCGCTCCTTCCTGGACGCCACCAGCGGCAGCAACTGGGGGGCGATGTTCGCGATGTCGATCGTCACCCTCGTCCCGATGTTCCTCGTCTTCCTGTTCGGCCAGAAGTTCCTCATCCGCGGTATCGCGACCACCGGCGGCAAGTGAGGCACGGGAGGCGGCGGTCCGCGTGACCGCCGCCTCCCGCTGCCTCGCCCCGTCCCGGGTCGGCGAACGAACGAAAGGTTGTCCTGTGGGTTTCCCCCGACGCTATGTGGTGGTCGGCACCGGCCACCGCGTCCACATGTACCTCGACGCCATGGCCGGCGCGCACCGGGACGACGCCGTCCTGGTCGCCCTGCTCGACCCCAACCCGGGCCGGGTCGAGCACCACCGGGCCCGGCTCGAGGCGGCCGGGCTGGACGTCTCCTCGGTGGTGACCGGCGGCCCGGAGGCGCTGGAGCAGACCATCGCCGACACGGGGGCCGACCGCGTCGTCGTCACCTCGCCCGACCACGCCCACGCCGGGCTGGTCGTGCGCAGCCTGGACGCCGGCGCCGACGTCGTGGTCGAGAAGCCGCTGACCATCGACCCGGAGAGCGCGCGGGCCATCGCGGACGCCGTGGCCCGCACCGGGCGGGACGTGGTGGTCACCCACAACTACCGCTACTCCCCGCGCAACTCCGGGCTCAAGCAGCTGATCCGCGACGGCGCGATCGGCACGCCGCTGTCGGTGACTTTCGAGTGGATCCTCGACACCGCCCACGGCGCGGACTACTTCCGGCGCTGGCACCGCGACAAGAAGAACTCCGGCGGTCTGCTGATCCACAAGGCCTCCCACCACTTCGACCTGGTGAACTGGCTGCTCGCCGACGCCCCGACCCAGGTCTACGCCCGCGGCGGGGTGCGCTTCTACGGCGCGGAGAACGCCGACGCCCGCGGTCTGGCGCCGCGCCCGCCGCGCGGCACCCACGACGGCGAGCACAGCCCCTGGGAGCTCGACCTGCGCACCGACCCACGGCTCAAGGCGCTCTACCTCGACAACGAGCAGCACGACGGCTACCACCGCGACCAGGACGTCTTCGGCCCCGGCGTCACCACCGAGGACAACCTCGCCGTGGTCGTCGACTACAGCCGCGGCGCGGTGCTCAGCTACGCCCTCAACGCCCACGCGCCGTGGGAGGGCTACCGGATCTACGTCAACGGCACCGAGGGCCGGGCCGAGCTGGAGGTGGTCGAGCGGGCTGCCGTCCTGCTCGACGACGCCGGCGGCACCACCGTCGACCCCAGCGCCCTGCCGGCCTCCTCCGGCCGCCACGGCGGGGAGCGGCTCACCCTGCAGCGGCACTGGGAGGCCGCCCAGGAGATCGAGATCGTGCAGGGCGAGGGCGGGCACGGCGGCGGGGACGCCCTGCTGCTGGCCGACGTCTTCCGCGGCGCCGGCGAGGACCCGCTGGAGCGTCCCTCCACCTGGGTGGACGGGGTCCGCTCGATCGCGGTGGGCATGGCCGGCAACGAGTCGTTGCGCACCGGCCAGGCCGTCCGGGTCGAGGACCTGGGGCTCGGCGTCGACCTCAGCCGGTGACCGCCGCGGAGCCGGCCGGCGCCGGGAGCCCGCAGCAGCAGGTCCAGCGGCTGCGGGCCGGTCTCGCCGACCCGCCGCGCGAGGCGGCGCCGATGATGCGCTGGTGGTGGTTCGGCCCGGCGGTGGAGCGGGCCGAGCTCGACCGCGAGCTCACCGCGATGGCCGCCGCCGGTCTGGGCGGGGTCGAGGTGGCCTACGTCTACCCGCTGGAGCCGGCCACCACGACGCTGCTGTCGGAGTCGTTCCTGGCCGACCTGCGCTTCGCCGCCGAGCGGGCGCGTGAGCTCGGCCTGCGCTTCGACCTCACCCTGGGCACCGGCTGGTCCTTCGGCGGCCCGCACATCGACACCGCCCTGGCCGCGCGCCGGCTGCGCTGGGACCGCCGGGAGATCACCCCCGGACCGCTGCGGATCGGCGCCACCTCGCCCTGGCCGGGCGAGGAGCTGGTGGCGGCCTACCTCGGCGACGGCTCGGAGCAGGAGACCCCGGACGTCTACACCCCGCTGCCGGTCACCGACGGCGAGGTGCGGGTGCCCGACGGGCGCGGGCCGCGGCAGGTGCTGCTGGTCTGGTCCGAACCCACCGGGCAGAACGTCAAGCGCGCCGCCGCCGGCGCCGAGGGCCCCGTCCTCGACCACTACAGCGCCGACGCCACCCGCCGTCACCTCGAGGCCTTCGGCGACCCGCTGCTGGAAGCCGTGGACCCCGCGCTGGTCGGCTCGGTGTTCTGCGACAGCCTCGAGGTCTACGCCGCCGACTGGACCCCGGCGCTGCCCGAGGAGTTCGAGCGCCGCCGCGGCTACCCGTTGCTGCCCGTGCTGCCCGCGCTGCTGTCCACCGACCCGGCCACCGCCGCGGTGCGCGCGGACTACCACCGCACCCTGGTCGAGCTGTACGAGGAGAACTTCGTCGCCGTCGTGCAGCGCTGGGCCGCCGGGCGCGGCGTGCCGTTCCGGCTGCAGGGCTACGGGGTCCCGCCGGCCACCGTGGCCAGCTTCCGCTTCGCCGACCTCTTCGAGGGTGAGGGCTGGGGCTGGAAGCGCCTCACCCAGACCCGGTGGGCGTCCTCGGCCGCCCACCGGTACGACCGGCCGGTGGTCTCGGCCGAGGTGTGGACCTGGCTGCACTCGCCGTCCTTCCGTGCCACCCCGCTCGACCTGCAGGGCGAGGCCCACGAGCACCTGCTCAACGGCGTCAACCAGCTGATCGGGCACGGCTGGCCCTACTCCCCGCCCGACGCACCGGGGCTCGGCTGGTTCTTCTACGCCGCCGGCGCCTACGACGACCGCAACCCCTGGTGGCCGGCCATGCCCGGGCTGGTCCGCGCGCTCAGCCGGCTCAGCTGGCTGCTCCGCCAGGGCGAGCCGGTGGCCGACGTCGCGGTCTACGTGCCGCTGACCGACGTGCTGGCCGGGATGGGCAGCGCCACCGGCGGCTCGCTGGACGCCTGGCGCGAGACCGCCCGGCGGGTCCCCGCCGAGGTCACCGCCGCCGTCCGCGAGCAGGGTCTGGACTACGACCTGGTCGACGACGAGGTGCTGGACGGGCTCGACCCGGCCCGCTACCCGGTGGTCGTCGTCCCGGCCACCACCACCGTCCCCGAGCGCACCCACGCCTGGCTGACCGCCGTGCAGGACGGCGGCGGGACGGTGCTGCGGGTCGGCAGCCCGGTCGGCGTCGGCGG
>NZ_QPKK01000124.1 GCF_003344635.1 Desertihabitans aurantiacus | reverse complement strand
CCGCCGGGCGGCCGGGGCGGGCGCGCGCCGGTGGGCGAGATCGGGGCGTGGCTGCACGAGCCGGTCGGGGCGGTCGTGCGCGCCGGCGGGATCGCGCTGCTGGCCGGGCAGCTCGACCTGCACCTGGTCGACCCCGGGGTGGCCTACCTCAGCAGCCACCACCCGGTGACCTCGCCGTTCGTCGACTCCTTCCGGGTGGTGGAGGTGCTGCCGTGGCGGGAGAAGGACGTCCGGGCCTGGCTGCGCCGCCACGACATCGGCCGGCTGGAGATCAAGAAGCGTGGGCTCGAGCTCGACCCGGCCCAGCTGCGCCGCCGGCTCAAGCCGTCCGGGACGGCGGAGATCACCCTGCTGCTCACCCGCACCCCCGCCGGCGCCCGCGCCGTCCTCGCCACCCGCGAGCCCTGACGCCCACCCCCCGCCCGGTTCGAGGTGATAACGCGCTCCGGCGCGTCCGCTGATACCTCGAACCGCGGGGGAGGAGACGGCCGTCGGGGGGAGGGGGCAGCAGGATGGCCTCAGGCGGCGGTGAGGCTGGCGCGCTCGATCACCCGCTGGAAGACCAGCTCGGCCGCCCCGACCAGCAGCAGGTCGCTGCCCAGCGCGGCCCGGACCACCGACACCGACTCCCAGGACGGCCGCAGCGCCTGCGCCCGCAGCGCCTGCAGCAGGTGCTCCGGGGCCCGCTCGAAGAGGCTGCCGAGGAACCCGCCGAGCACCACCCGCTGCGGGTTGAGCGCGTTGACCATGTCGCGGACGCCGAGGGCCAGCGCGTCGAGCTGGCGCAGCACCTCCGCCTGCAGGGCCTCGTCCTCGACGTGGTGCAGGGCGTCGGTGAGCACGTCGTCGCTGGCGCTCTCCAGCCCGAGCAGGTCGAGCAGCCGCTGCCGGCTGACCCAGGCCTCCAGCTCCTTGGGCTCCGCCCCGGGCGGGGCGACCTGGGTGTGGCCGAACTCCCCGGCGTATCCCTCCGCCCCCATCACCAGCTCGCCGTTGATGATGATGCCGCCGCCGATGCCGCTCGGCCCGCCGTTGAGGTAGAGCACCTGGGTCGCGTCCTGTGCCGCGCCGAAGAGGTGCTCGGCCAGCACGCCGGCGTTGGCGTCGTTGGCGGCCAGCACCTCCAGCCCGGTGGCCTCGCCGAGCATGGTGCCCAGCGGTTCGTCGCGCCACTCCAGGTGCGGGGCCCAGCGCACCAGCCCGTCGGTGGCCCGCACCAGACCGGGCACGGCCAGGCCCAACCCGGCCAGCTGCCACGGCCCGGCGGCGGCGTCGAGCACCCCGCGGACCAGCTCGACGGCCTCCGCAGCCGACGGCGGGTGACCGGTCTCGCAGCGGAACCGCCGGCGCACCGCACCGGCCAGGTCGACCACCGCCACGGTCACCGCGTCGGTCTCGGGGACCACGGCCAGCGCGGCCACCTCGGGGCTGCAGCGCACGATCGGGCTGGGACGGCCGACCTGCCGGGTGGGGTCGGGGTCGTCCTCGACCACGAGCCCGCGGCGCACCAGCTCGGTCACCAGGGCACCCACCGTGGAGCGGTTGAGCCCGCTCTCCCGGGTCAGCTGGGCCCGCGAGGCGGGTCCCCCGCGGTGCACCCGCTCGAGCAGCAGCGTGAGGTTGGTCGTGCTGGGACGTGCGGTGCCGGCGCGCGAGGCCGTCAGCAGGTCGCTGGGGACCGTGGTCACCTCGCCTCCCTCCTCCGCCGACCGGTGGACGACGATTCTGGCCGACCCGGGGGCGACCGCTCCAGCCGTCCGTTGACAGCGGAGGAGCCCCCCCATATGTTGGGTGCGCCAACAATACCGTGGAGGGTTCGATGACGACCACACCGACACCGGCCGACAAGTTCTCGTTCGGCCTCTGGACCATCGGCTACACCGGTGCGGACCCCTTCGGCGGTCCCACCCGTGCCGACCTCGACGTGGTCCGGGCGGTGGAGAAGCTGGCCGAGGCCGGGGCGTGGGGGTTGACCTTCCACGACGACGACCTGTTCGCCTTCGGCAGCACCGACGCCGAGCGGCAGCGCCAGATCGACCGGCTCAAGCAGGCCATGGCCGACACCGGCGTCGTGGTGCCGATGATCACCACCAACCTCTTCTCCGCGCCGGTCTTCAAGGACGGCGGCTTCACCTCCAACGACCGCGCGGTGCGCCGCTACGCGCTGCGCAAGGTGCTGCGCAACATCGACCTGGCCGCCGAGCTGGGCGCGGAGACCTTCGTCATGTGGGGTGGCCGCGAGGGCGCGGAGTACGACACCGCCAAGGACGTCCAGGCGGCGCTGGCGCGCTACCGCGAGGCGGTCAACCTGCTCACCCAGTACGTCACCGACAAGGGCTACGGGCTGCGGTTCGCGATCGAGCCGAAGCCGAACGAGCCCCGCGGCGACATCCTGCTGCCGACGCTGGGCCACGCGCTGGCCTTCATCGAGACGCTGGACCGGTCCGAGCTGGTCGGGCTGAACCCGGAGGTCGGCCACGAGCAGATGGCCGGGCTGAACTTCACCGCCGGGGTGGCCCAGGCCCTCGACGCCGGGAAGCTGTTCCACATCGACCTCAACGGCCAGCGCTCGATCAAGTACGACCAGGACCTGGTCTTCGGCCACGGCGACCTGCAGAACGCGTTCTCGCTGGTCGACCTGCTGGAGAACGGCGGCCCCGGTGGAGGTGCGGCCTACGACGGTCCGCGCCACTTCGACTACAAGCCCAGCCGGACCGAGGACGACGCCGGCATCTGGGAGTCGGTGGCGGCCAACATGCGCACCTACCTGCTGCTCAAGGAGCGGGCCAAGGCGTTCCGCGCCGACCCGGAGGTGCAGGAGGCGCTGGCCGCGGCGAAGGTGGCCGAGCTCGGCCAGCCGACGCTGGGCGAGGGCGAGGGCTACGACCAGCTGCTGGCCGACCGCTCCGCGTGGGAGGACTTCGACGCCGACGCCTACTTCCATGGCTTGGGGTTCGGGTTCGTCCGGCTGCAGCAGCTGATGATCGAGCACCTGGTCGGCGCCCGCGGCTGACCCCGCGACCGTCCGTCACCGCACCGGGCCCCACGCGCACCAGCGCGTGGGGCCCGGTCGTGTTCGGGCACGTGGCCGCAGCGGGCTGGGCTCGTCGAGGCCCGGGTGCTCGCCCCCTTCGACCGGCTCAGGACGACGCTTCGACAGGCGTCGGGGCGTTGGGGTGGGTCCCGTGCCAGGGCGCCGTGGCTGCGTGTGCCGCGAGGCGGGGTCAGCCGGCGAAGGGGTGCAGCGCGGCGCCGCGGATGCCCGGGTCGAGGGTGAAGACCGCGCCGGCCTCGGGCTCCTCACCGTCGGGCAGGCCCTCGCGGGAGGTGGTGATGAACAGCCTCGACAGGTCCGGGCCGCCGAAGGCGCAGGCCGTGACCTGGCTGACCGGCAGCTCGACGACCTCGCTCAGCGTGCCGTCGGCGTCGAAGCGGACCACCCGCGAGCCGCCCCACAGCGCCACCCACAAGCCGTCCTCGGCGTCGATCGCCATCCCGTCCGGGGCGCCGTCGCCGGTCACCGCGGCGAAGCGTCGGCGGTCGCCGAAGGTGCCGGTGGCGGCGTCGAAGTCGAGGACGTCCACCTGCCCGGTCGGGGTGTCGTCGTAGAAGGCGCGCTGGCCGTCCGCGCTCCACTGCAGCCCGTTCGAGACGGTCACCCCGGTGAGCACGGCCTCGACCCGGTGGTCGGGGTCGAAGCGGTACAGCGTGCCGGCGCCGGGGGAGGAGTCGTAGGCCATCGTCCCGCAGTAGAACCGGCCCTGCGGGTCGCACCCCCCGTCGTTCATCCGGACCGCCGGGTCGTCCAGGGCGGGGGTCTCCTCGCCCTGCTGGACGAACGCGTCGTCGACCAGGGCGAACCCGTGCTCCAGCGCGACCACGAACCCGCCGTCGCGCCGCGGACGCAGCGCCGCCGCGACGGAGCCGACATGGTTCCGCTCCGGCTGGTCGGGACGGGTCAGGTCGACGACGACGCCGGCGAGCATGTCGACCACCAGCAGGCGCTCGCCCCGGGCGTCCCAGACGGGACCCTCGCCGTGCACGGTGCACGGTGCGGTCAGCTGCTCGGCACGGGTCATCCGGCCACCTCCTGGATCGCGCGGACGCTGACATCGGTGGTCAGCACCGGACGGGAACCTACCCGCCGCAGCGGGCCGGTGAGGGTGAGGGTGGCGCTGCCGGTGAGGTCGCCGAGCGAGCGGCCGACCGACAGCTCCAGCTCGCCGGGCTCGACCACCCGGACGCGCTCCAGGCCGGTGAAGGAGAACCGGTCGGTGTGCAGCGCGAAGCTGACCTCGGTGCTGGCGCCCGGCTCCAGGTGCACCCGGGCGTAGCCGACCAGCTGGCGCACCGGACGGGTCACCTGCGCCACCGGGTCGGCGGCGTAGAGCTGGACCACCGTGGCCCCGGCCCGCTCGCCCGTGTTGGTCACGGTCACGGTGGCGGTGACGGCGCCGTCGGTGGGCACCTCGGTGGCGTCCAGCACCGGACCCGACACCTCGAAGCTGGTGTAGGAGAGCCCGTGGCCGAACGGGAAGGCGGCGGCGATGCTGAGGTTGCTGATCTTGTCGCCGTCCTGGCCCAGCGGCGGGGCGAGGTAGGTGTGCGGCAGCGCCGAGCCGGTGGCCGGCACCTGCACAGGGAGGTGCCCGCTCGGGTTGACCGACCCGGTGAGCACCCGGGCGATCGCGCCCGGTCCCTCCGAGCCGGGCAGGAACGCCTGCACGATGGCGGCGGCCCGGTCGACGAAGGCGCCCAGCGCGTAGGGGCGTCCGGAGACCACCACCAGCACCACCGGACGGCCGGTGCCGAGCAGCGCCTCGACCAGCGCGGTCTGGTCGCCGGGCAGGTCCAGGCCCGGGGCGTCCGAGCCCTCGCCGGACGTCCCCTTGCCGAACATGCCGGCCCGGTCGCCGACCACGGCCAGCACGACGTCGCAGTCGCGGGCCGCCTCGACCGCCTCGGCGATCTGACCGGTGTCCGGTTCGACCAGCGGGCAGCCGGGCCGCACGACGACCTCGGCCCCGGGCAGCTCGGAGCGCAGCGCCTCGGGCAGCGAGGCCACCTCGATGCCCAGCCCGAGCCCGGGGTGGCGCGGCAGCACGTGCAGCGGGAAGGAGTAGGCACCCATCAGCGCCGCCGGGTCCTCCACGCACGGCCCGACGACGGCGATCCGGGAGGTGTCGGGGGAGAGCGGCAGCACCTGCTGGTCGTCGGCCAGCAGCACCACCGACTCCTCGGCCAGCCGACGGGCGATGTCGCGGTTGCGCGGGCTGTCCAGGTCGACGTCGACCGGTTCGGCGGGCGTCCAGCCCTCGTCGAGCAGGCCGAGCTCGAGCTTCTGCCGCAGCACCCGGCGCAGCGCGACCTCGACGTCGGCGGCGACCTCGGCGTCGTCGAGGTCGAGCTGGGCGTAGCCGGCCAGGTCGGGCAGCTCGACGTCGATGCCGGCGTGCACGGCCAGCCGGGCGGCGTCGGCCACGGTGGCGGCAACACCGTGCTTGGCCTTGAGGAAGGGCACCGCCCAGTAGTCGGAGACGACGGTGCCGGTGAAACCCCACTCACCGCGCAGCAGGTCGGTGAGCAGCCAGCGGTCGGCGGCGGCCGGCACGTGGTCGAGCTCGGTGTAGCTGTTCATCACGCTGGCGCTGCGCCCGACCGTGACCGCCATCTCGAACGGTGGCAGCACCAGGTCGCGGAGCTCGCGCACGCCCATCGACACCGGCGCGTGGTTGCGCCCGCCACGGGAGGTGGCGTGCCCGGCGAAGTGCTTGAGGGTGGCGAGCACCCCGCCGTCCTGCAGGCCCTGCACGTAGGCGGTCGCCAGGGTGGCGACGACGTAGGGGTCCTCGCCGAGGGTCTCCTCGACCCGTCCCCAGCGGTAGTCGGTGACGACGTCGAGCACCGGCGACAGGCCCTGGTGGACGCCCACGGCGGCCATGTCGGTGCCGATCGCGTGCGCCATCTCGCGCACCAGCTCGGGGTGGAAGGTGGCGGCCCAGGCCATCGAGGTGGGGTAGACGGTGGCCTGGTAGGCGGTGAACCCGGTCAGGCACTCCTCGTGCACCACCGCCGGGACACCGAGGCGGGTGCGGGTGAGCAGGTGCTGCTGGGAGGCCTGCACCTTCGCCATCCCCTCCCGGGCGGTGACCGGGGCGGTGCCGAAGACGCGGGTGAGCTGGCCGATGCCGTCACGGACCGCACCCTCGAAGGTGTCGCGGCCGGCCGACATCACGTCCTGCATCGGCGCGATCACCTCGTCGGGGCTGCGGTGGTCGGCCCAGTGGCTGCCGAGCTGGGCCAGCTTCTCCGCCGGGGTCATGGCCGCCACGAGGGCGTCGATGCGCTCCTCGGCGGGCCGGCTCGGGTCACGCCAGATGGCGGCGGCGGTGTCGTGCGTGTCAGCGTCAGTGGTGGGCACGGGGATCCTCTCGACGCCCGTCACTCCACCACCCGGATTTTGTTGTGTCAACCAGCAAATGCGGTGCCGCCGCCGCGTCTCAGCCTGCGTCGAGCACCTCGCGCAGCCGCTCGGCGAAGGCGTCGGGCTGGCCCGGCCAGCCGTACTCGCCGTCCATGAACCCGCCGTGGTGGCTGGGGAAGACGGTGGCCTCCTGGCCGAGCAGCTCGGCGGCGGCGACCGCCGCCCGCCCGGTGAGGACCTGGCGCGACTCCTCGCCGACGGCGAGCACGACCCGGGTCGGCGCGGCACGCAGCGCGTCCGCGTCGGGCACGAAGTCGATGATCGGCTGCGAGCGCTCCGAGAGCAGCGGGTCCTCCCGCGAACCGTCGTCCTCGGCCGGCAGCCCGAAGGTGGCCGGATCGGGCGCCGGCCGCTCGAGGAACTCCTCGCCCAGCTCCCCGGCCTCGTTGCTCAGCACCATGAACGCGGCCATCCCGGCCCCGAACCCGCGGTCGCGGTAGGCCGCACGGACCGCGGCCATCGCGCGCACGACGACGTCGGCGTCCGGCAGCAGCCGGACCAGCGGCGGCTCGTGGGCCACCAGCGTCCGCACGTCGTCGGGGTGGGCGGCCACCAGCGCCAGGGCCGTCACCGCGCCGCCGCTGCTGGCGAACAGGTCGACCGGGCCGCCGACCTCGGCGATGAGCCGGTGCACGTCCTCGGCCTGCACCCGCGGGTCGGCGTCGACCCGGCCGTCGGAGCGGACGCTGCGCCCGATCCCGCGCGGGTCGTAGGTGACGGTGGTGCGCTCGGGCATCCGGGCCACCAGGGCACGGAACCCCGAGGCGTCCATCGGCTGGCCGATGAGCACCAGCGGCGGACGCCCGTCGGCGGTCGGCAGCGGGCCGTGCACGTCGTAGACCAGGGCGACGCCGTCGCCCTGCAGCGTGTGTGTCGTCATGGCGGTGCAGACCTCCCTCGGACGCCCGACTCATCGGTGCTGGCACTCGGCTTGACCGAGTGCTAACCCCCTTCTAGAGTCGGAGCTGGCACTCTCACCGTGAGTGTGCCAGCTCGGGACGGCACCCGCGACGACGCCCCGGCTGCAGAAATGTGAACACACCTGACACCCGTGAAAGGGGTTGACGTGGCAGTCACGATCAAGCCGCTCGAGGACCGCATCCTCGTCGAGCCGCTGGAGGCCGAGCAGACCACCGCTTCTGGCCTGGTCATTCCCGACACCGCCAAGGAGAAGCCGCAGGAGGGCAAGGTGCTCGCCACCGGTCCCGGCCGCGTGGACGACAACGGCAACCGTGTCCCGCTCGACGTCGCCGAGGGCGACACCGTGATCTTCAGCAAGTACGGCGGCACCGAGGTCAAGTACGACAACAAGGACCTGCTGCTGCTGAACGCGCGGGACATCCTCGCCGTCGTCACCAAGTGATCAGCACCAACTGAGGGAGTAACACACATGGCGAAGATCCTTCAGTTCGACGAGGAGGCCCGCCGCTCGCTCGAGCGCGGTGTCGACATCCTCGCGAACACCGTGAAGGTCACGCTCGGCCCCAAGGGCCGGTACGTGGTGCTCGACAAGAAGTGGGGTGCGCCCACCATCACCAACGATGGTGTCACCGTGGCCCGCGACGTCGAGCTCAGCGACCCCTACGAGAACCTTGGCGCGCAGCTGGCCAAGGAGGTCGCGACCAAGACCAACGACGTCGCCGGTGACGGCACCACCACGGCCACCGTGCTGGCGCAGGCCCTGGTGCACGAGGGCCTGCGGGCGGTCGCCGCCGGGGCCAACCCGGTGGGGCTCAAGCGTGGCATCGACCAGGCCGTGCAGGCCGTGGAGGCCCGTCTGGGCGAGCTGGCCCGCGAGGTCCAGACCACCCAGGACATGGCCCAGGTGGCCACCATCTCCAGCCGGGACTCCGAGATCGGCGGCCTGATCGCCGACGCCTTCGACAAGGTCGGCAAGGACGGTGTCATCACCGTCGACGAGTCGAACACCTTCGGCACCGAGCTCGAGTTCACGGAGGGCATGCAGTTCGACAAGGGCTACATCTCCGGCTACATGGTCACCGACGCCGAGCGCCAGGAGGCCGTGCTGGAGGACCCCTACATCCTCCTGCACTCGGGCAAGATCTCCTCGATGAGCGACCTCCTCCCGCTGCTGGAGAAGGTCATCGGTGCCTCGGGCACCCTGGTCATCGTGGCCGAGGACGTCGACGGCGAGGCGCTGTCGACGCTGGTGGTCAACAAGATCCGCGGCACCTTCACCTCCGTCGCGGTCAAGGCCCCGGCCTTCGGTGACCGCCGCAAGGCCATGCTCGAGGACATCGCGATCCTCACCGGTGGCCAGGTCGTCGCCCCCGAGGTCGGTCTCAAGCTCGACCAGGTCGGTCTGGAGGTGCTCGGCCGCGCCCGCCGCGTCGTCGTCACCAAGGACGACACCACCATCGTCGACGGCGCCGGGGACTCCTCCGCCGTGGCCGACCGGGTGGCCCAGCTGCAGGCCGAGATCGCCAACACCGACTCCGACTGGGATCGCGAGAAGCTCCAGGAGCGGGTCGCGAAGCTGGCCGGCGGTGTCTGCGTGATCAAGGTCGGCGCCGCCACCGAGGTGGAGCTGAAGGAGAAGAAGCACCGCATCGAGGACGCCGTCTCGGCCACCCGGGCGGCCATCGAGGAGGGCATCGTGGCCGGGGGCGGCTCCGCCCTCATCCACGCCGCCAAGGTGCTGTCCGACGGCCTGGGGGCCACCGGTGACGAGCTGGCGGGCGTCAAGCTCGTCCAGAAGGCCGTCGTCGAGCCGCTGCGCTGGATCGCCGAGAACGGTGGCGAGCAGGGCTACGTCATCACCTCCAAGGTCGCCGAGCTGGAGCCCGGTCAGGGCTACAACGCGGCCACCGGCGAGTACGGCGACCTGATCGCGGCCGGCGTCATCGACCCGGTCAAGGTCACCCGCTCCGCGCTGGCCAACGCCGCTTCCATCGCCTCGCTGCTGCTCACCACCGAGACCCTGGTGGTGGAGAAGCCCGAGGACGAGGACGAGGCCGCGCACAGCCACTGAGCCCGCGCCTCGTAGCGACACCGGGGCCCCGTCCGCACCACGCGGACGGGGCCCTTGTCATGTCCGTTGACGGCCCGGCAGTCCAAGGTCACGGATTTGTTGCGCTTCCCGCCATTTGTGTTGACGGGGTGGTGGGGCATGACGCACCATCGATCCGTCTCGCCCGTCCCGGGGACGGTGCGGCGAGGTCTCCCCGCGGCTCGTGGGGGGCGACAACGAAGTCGAGGGTGGGCCGTGTGCCGATCCCTCCGGGTGGAGGAGACGTCATGGGAAGCAACGGGCGCATGGAGCTGAGCCGGCGCAGTCTGCTGGGAGCCGCGGGAGGTCTGTCGGCGGTCGGGATGCTGGCGGCGTGCGGCGGCGGTGGTGGGGCCGGTGGCGGCGACAGCAGCGAACCGATCGCGTTCTGGAACATGCCGTGGGGTGGCGACCAGTTCAACCCCACCGACGAGGAGATCGTCACCGCCTACCAGCCGGCCGAGGGTCTGCCGCCGGCGACCTACCAGACCGTGCAGTGGGCCAACTTCACGCAGACCTTCTCCTCCGCGGTGGCCTCGCGGACCGGCCCCGCGGTCAGCTCCGGCGGTGGCACCCAGGCCTTCCTGTTCGAGAACCAGGGGGCCATCGCCTACGCCGACGACCTGCTGGAGTCCTGGCGCGGTAACGGGCTCTACGACGACTTCCTGCCGGGGCTGATCGACGCCATGCGCACCGACAACGGCTACGCCGCGGTGCCCTACAACCTCGACATGCGGGTGCTCTGGGTCAACCCCACCCTGCTCGAGGAGGCCGGGACCGAGGCGCCGACGGACTGGCAGTCCTTCCTGGACGCCTGCGAGGCGCTCAAGCAGATCGACGTCTACGGCTACGGCGACGGGTCCGGTTCGGGCCGGTTCACCGGCGGCCACATCCTGGTCAGCTGGATGATCGGCAACGGCGGTGGCCTGTTCAACGCCGACCAGCAGCCCGACTGCGTCACCCCGGCCAACATCGAGGCGATGGAGTTCGTCCTGGAGTGCGTGGCGAAGGGCTACGTCGACCCGGCCGCGGCGACCTACACCAGCGACAACGTCCAGGAGCAGTGGCGGGCCCGCCGCTTCGGGATGGGCTTCGACGGCGGTGGCCTGGCGGCGAACATCGGCGGTGAGGTGGGCAGCGAGATCGTCGTGAACTCCCCGCTCACCAGCCCGGCTGGCACGCAGGGGATGCTCTACTTCCCGAACAACATCATGATGTACCAGGACACCCCCAGCCAGGAGGGCTCGGAGGCGTTCCTCACGTACTACTACCAGAACATGGCCCGGCTCTGGACCGAGAACACCGGCATCGGGCTGCCGCCGCTGAGGTCGATCGCCGAGACGCCGGAGTTCCAGGAGAACCCGAACAACGTCAAGATCATCGAGGAGTACCAGCCGATCGCCCAGACGTGGGCGGCTCCCGGCGGCTCGGCGCTGTTCCAGGGCGTGACCAGCGTGGACGCCACGCCGATCATCGACACCTTCACCCAGCAGATCCTCACCGGCGCCACCGACGCCCGGTCGGCGCTGGAGGAGCTGCAGCGGGGCATCGAGGACACCATCGGCTGAGGCCGGCCCCCGTCCCTCCCGCCCACCCAGAGAAGAGACTCCGATGACCGACCTCG
>NZ_QPKK01000123.1 GCF_003344635.1 Desertihabitans aurantiacus | reverse complement strand
GTCGCCGGTCCGGCGGCCGCGCTCCCGGCGCTGCTGCAGGCCTCGCGGCGGGCCGCCGCCCAGACGGCCCTGGAGCACGCGGAGCGGTTGCTGCGGCAGGCGCTGGCGCTGACCACCCGGCTGCCGGCCGGCGCCGAGCGCGACCGCTGGGAGCTGGCCGTGCAGTCCCGGCTCGGCTCCACGGTGGCCGTCCGGGCGGGATGGGGCAGTGCGGAGGCCAACCGTGCCCTGGCGCGGGCCCAGCACCTGGCGCTGCGCACCGAACCGGACGTGGAGATGTTCGCCGCCCTGTACCACCGGTTGTCCTGGCTGACCGTGACGGGCGATCTCGACGACGCCTCTGCCCTGGGCGAGGTCCTGCTGGAGCGCTCGACGGCTCCAGGGCCGGCGGGGCAACGGTTCGAGCTGCTGGGCCGGATGTCCCGGGGAGCCGTGCGCTGGCTCCACGGCGACGACGAGGGGGCGGTCGAGGAGCTGGTCCGCGCCGACGAGCTGGCGGCCCGGCTGGGTCCCGACCTCGCCGAGGCCTTCCGCGAGCACCCACGGACACCCGTGCTCGCCCTGCTCTCCCAGGCCCTCGCCGGCGCGGGCCGGAGCGACGAGGCGGAGGCCGTCTCGCAGCGCAGCCTCGTGCTGGCGCGCCAGTCGGCTCCGGCGGAGGCGGGTGGAGCGGTGATGTTCGCCGCCCTGCTCGCAGCAGCCGGGGAGGACCGCGACACCGCGAGCCGTCTGGCCGACGAGCTGGCCGACCTGGCCCGGGCCAGCGGGCTCGACGTGCACGCGCACACGGCCGACGTGGTCCGCTGCTGGGCCGAGGCGACGTCCCCCAGCAGCTCGTCGCAGCGGTCCGGGACCGCGCTGGGCACGCTGCGGGCGGCCGTCGAGAGCTACCGCGCCACCGGCGCGCGGATGACCACCCCGGTCCTGCTCACCCTCCTCGCCGAGGCGGAGCTGGCCCAGGGTCATCCCGACCGGGCCGACGAGGCAACCCGGCAGACCCACCGGGCCGGGGGGCAGGGGCTCAGTCGGCTCTGGTCGGAGCGGCTGAGCCGGCTGGAGCGCCGTCTGCCGCCGCGGAGCTGACCGTGGTGCGTCACCCGGGTGCCGGTCGGGCCCGGCAGGTGGAGACCGCAACGGTTGACAGCGGGGCACCGGTGGGGTTCGGTGCACCCATCTGGTCCGCCGAACAACGGAGTTCGTCATGCCTGGTCCTGTGTCGCGTCCCCGTCCCGTCCTGGGGCGCCGTTCCTTCCTCGCCGCCGGTGGTGCCGCGGGAGTGGCCGCGCTCGCCGCCGGTGCGGCGCTGCCCGCCGGAGCCCAGCCGGGTGCCGCGCTGGTGCCCGACGGGACGAGGTTCCTGCAGACGATGACGTCGGCCTACCCCGAGCTGGCCGACCAGCCACGGCTGCCGCAGAGCTACGCCGACGAGTCCGGGCTGTTCTCCACCGCCTTCGTCTACGACTGCGCGCTCACCGTCTGCGCGCTGCTGGCGGTCGGCGACCGGGGCACCGCGCGGGTGGTGGGCGACGGTCTGCTGTTCGCCCAGCAGCACGACCCCCAGCACGACGACGGCCGGCTGCGTCAGGCCTACAACGTCGGCCCCTACGTGTTCTACGACGGCGTCCCGCAGCCGTACGGGCTGGTGCGACCCGACCGGACGGCCAACATCGGCTCCCAGTTCGGCTTCCTCGGCACCGCCGTCGGCGACATGGCCTGGCCCGGGATCGCGCTGCTGCACCTGCACCGCAGCACCGGCGACGCCCGCTATCTCGACGGTGCTCGCCGGATCGGGGAGTGGATCCTCGGCCGCGCGGTCAACCCCGGTGCGCTCGGCGGCTTCCGGTTCGGCGTTGACGCCGCCGACCAGCCGGTGCCCAACGTGTCGACCGAGCACAACATCGACTGCGTCGCCCTCTTCCGCGCCCTCGGCGCCGCCGACCCCGCCGGACGTGCGCGCTGGACGGACGCCGGACGGCGGGCACGAGCCCTGGTGGAGACCATGTGGGAGCCGGCCGGCGGCTACTTCTACACCGGCTCCGACGACGGCAGCACGATCAACCGCGACCCGCTGCCGCTGGACCCGCAGACCTGGAGCTGGCTGGCCCTGCGCGACGCCGCCTACGCCACCTCCCTCGACTGGGCGGTCGAGGCGCTGGGCACCACCGACACCCCGGACTCGCCGAACTCCCAGCTGCCGGCCGGCGTCTCCATCCGCGGGGTCACCTTCTCCGACGCCAGCCTCACCTCGACCGCGGTCTACAACGGGGTACCGGTCGATTCGGACGCCGTCTGGCTGGAGGGCACGGCGCAGGTGGTCACCGCCTTGCGCGACCGCCGCGCACCCCGCGACGCCGCGCTGGCGGTCGGGCTGGTCCGCGAGATCCGGCGGGCGCAGGCCCGTCTGGGTGCGGGGCAGCACGCGGGTGGGCAGCTGATCCGCCACCGCGGGATGGTCTCGGCCAGCAGCGCGCTCGACACCGGCTTCGGGTTCGGCTACTTCGCCTACCAGCACACCGGCGCCACCGCCTGGGCCGTGATGGGCGAGCGGGCGGTCAACCCGATGCAGGTCGACGGGCTCCGCTGAGCGGGCGCCGCCCCAGGGTGGGCCGTATCCCGGTGGACGCGGCCCCGGGCACGACCTAGCGTGCCGGTCGTGACGACCGAGCTGCGCCCGCTGGTGGCAGCCGACGCCCCCGCGCACTGCCGGGGCGAGGACGGGCTGACGGTGCGCTGGCTCACCGGCGGCTACGGGGACCTCGCCGGGACGGTCGCCTACTTCGAGCGGCTGGCCCGCAACGCCGCGGCCGGTACGGGCAAGCGCGGGTTCGGGGTGTGGCGGTCGGGGCGGCTCTGCGGCTACGTCGACTTCGACCCCGACGTCGAGGCGCTGGAGCCGGGGGAGGTCAACCTCGCCTACGCGGTGCACCCGTGGGCGCGCGGGCAGGGCGTGGCGGTCGAGGCCGTCCGCCTGGTCTGCGAGGTGCTGCGCCGCCAGCGGGTGGGTCGCCGGGCCGCCATCCGGGTCGAGCCGGAGAACACCGCCTCGGTGCGGGTGGCGGAGAAGGCCGGTTTCACCCACGCCCGGACCATCGTCTCCCCGACCGAGGTGCGCGCCGACGGCTCTCCGGTCACCCACCGGGTCTACCTCCTCGACCTCTGGCCGGCGTCCGACGTCCCCGCCCAGCCGGGCCCTCGCCCGTGAGCGGCGTCGACGTGGTCGACGTGCCGGCGGTCGTCCGGGCCCGCGCCAGGGCGGCCGGTGACCCGGGGTGGGCCGACCGGCTGCCGCGCCTGCTGACCGACCTCGAGCAGGCGTGGTCGCTCGAGGTGACGGGCGTGCTCACGGGTGGGACGGCCTCCGTCGTGGTGCGTGCGGTCGCCGCCGACGGACGTCCGGTGGTGGTCAAGGCGGCGGTGCCGGGGACGGGCTCGGCCCGGCAGGTGCACACCCTCCTCCGCGCCGCCGGGAACGGCTACGTGCAGGTGCTGGCGCACGCGCCCGAGCACGAGGCCGTCCTGCTCGAGGCCCTCGGGACGTCCCTGGCGGCCAGTGGTCTGCCGCCGGGCGAGCAGCTGGTGCGGCTGGCGCGGCTGGTGCGGCGGGCCTGGCAGGTGGCGCCGTCGGTGGCCGCCGGCGAGCCGGAGGACAAGGCGGCGGGTCTGGCCGCGCTGGTCAGCCGGCTGTGGCACGAGCTGGACCGGCCGTGCCCCGAGCCGGTGGTGGAGGAGGCGCTGGCCTGCGCGGCCCGCCGGGCGGCCGACTTCGACCCGTCCGGTTGCGTCGTCGTGCACGGCGACGCCGCGCCGGCCAACGCCGCGCGGGTGCTCGACCCGCGTCCGGGCACCGAGGACGGCTTCGTCCTGCTCGACCCCGACGGGTTCGTCGGCGACCCGACCTACGACCTCGGGGTCGCCGTGCGCGACTGGTGCCCGCAGCTGCTCACCAGCCGGTCCCCGGCGGACCTGCTCGACGGCTGGTGCGAGACGGTGGCGGGCGTGGCGGGCGTCGACCCCGCCGTGGTCTGGGACTGGGGTTTCCTCGAGCGGGTCTCGACCGGTCTCTTCGTGCTGTCGCTGGGCGGTCGGGACCAGGCGCGCCCCTTCCTGCGGACGGCTGAGGTGCTGCTCGCCGCCGGATCGCGGTGGCGGGTCCTTCGCTGACCGGGGGCGGTGCACGGCGGGGTGCTGGCAGGCGACGAGCCCAGCCCCGGGCGGGGCTGGGCTCGTGCTGGGAGGTCTGCTGGTGCTCCTGGGTGCCGCTCAGTCGCAGTTGACCGCGGCGTAGGAGGTGTAGGAGCGGTCGAAGCTGCCGATGGAGTTCGGGTTGATCCAGGTCCGGGCCTGCAGGTCGCATCCCTGGTTGACGATCCGCTCCATCTCACCCGGCCCGTGGGCGTCGTAGGCCAGCTGGCAGGCTACGGCGACCGGCCCGAGGAGACCACACATGGTGACACCGGTGCCCATGGCGTCGATCGCCTCGCGCACCTCGGCGTTGCTGGCGGTGTGGGTGATGTCGGGGGTGCCGGTGGCGTAGGGCGGCGGTGCGGCACTGGCCGTGGTGGCGGTGAACACCGACGCGGCGCCCAGCACACCCGCTGCTGCGATGGTTGCTGCTGCTCGTTTCGTGTTGTTCATAAATGCGACGTTACCAACTCGTGATGTAGCCCGTGAAGGGGGGGGTGGATATCGGTGACGCATTTCTCGAATGGTGACAGACAATTGACGCGAAGCATTCTTCCGTGATCTCCTGCGCCGCCCGCCGTGCCGACAGGGCGTGCGGACACCCGTCTCAGCGCGGCAGGTCGGTGCTCTGCAGCACGGCGACGGTCGGCGCGGCGAGGCGCAGCCGGTCGTCGACCACGACGCTGTCGCCGCCGGCGTCCAGCAGCAGCCGCCAGCCCGAGCCGAGCAGCCCGCCGGGCAGGGGCAGGTCGACGGTCTCCCCACCGCAGTGGCACCAGACCAGCAGCGCCTCCTCCGCGTCGGAGAGGTACATCCCGAGGAGCTGGCGGTGCGGGTCGTGCCAGTGCTGCTCGGTCATCACCTCCATCCCGCCGGCGGCGGACGGCGCGGCCGCCCCGGTCAGCCAGGCCAGGTCGAGCCGGCCCAGATCGGCGCCGGCGGCGTCCCGCACCGGCCGGCCGACCGGGTGCAGCGTCGGGCGCAGCAGGGGGTGCTCCCGGCGCAGCCGCAGCAGCTCCCGGGTCAGCGCGTGCAGGTCGCTCCACGGCTTGGACCAGTCGGTCCAGGAGATCTCGTTGTCCTGGCAGTAGGCGTTGTTGTTGCCCCGCTGGGTGCGCCCGAGCTCGTCCCCGGCGGTGATCATCGGGGTGCCGGCCGACAGCAGCAGGGTGGCCATCAGGGCACGCGCGTGGCGGCGGCGGGCCGCGACCACGCCGGCGTCGTCGGTCTCACCCTCGACGCCGTGGTTGACCGAGCGGTTGGCGTCGCTGCCGTCGCGTCCGTGCTCGCCGTTGGCCCGGTTGTGCTTGTGCTGGTAGCTGACCAGGTCGCGCAGCGTGAAGCCGTCATGGGCGGTGACGAAGTTGACGGTGCTGGACGTCCCGCGCGAGGTCGGGTCGAACAGGTCGGTCGAGCCGGCCAGCCGGGTGGCCAGCCGGCGCACGTCACCGGCGCCCCGCCAGTAGTCGCGGACGTCGTCGCGGAAGCGGTCGTTCCACTCCAGCCAGGGACGTCCGAAGCGGCCGACCTGGTAGCCGTCGGGGCCGACGTCCCAGGGCTCGCTGATCAGCCGGACGCCCGACAGCACCGGGTCGGTGCGCACCCGCTCGAGGAAGGCGTGGTGCAGGTCGACCGCGTGCCGCTCGTCGCGCAGCAGCGTGGGCGCCAGGTCGAAGCGGAAGCCGTCCACCCCGAGCTCGGTGACCCAGTACCGCAGCGAGGCGAGCACGAAGTCGAGCACCACCGGGTGGGAGGTGTCGACGGAGTTGCCGCAGCCGGTGACGTCGACCAGCTGGCGTCCGGCGTCCAGGCGGTACCACTCGGGGCCCAACCCCCGGAACGAGAGCGTCGGCCCGTCCCGGTCGCCCTCGCCGGTGTGGTTGTAGACCACGTCGAGGACGACCTCCAGCCCGGCGTCGTGCAGGGTCGAGACCAGCTCGGCGAAGTCGGCCACCTGCCCGCCGCGGTCGCCGCGGGAGGAGTAGCCGGCGTGCGGGGCGAAGAAGCCGACCGTGTTGTAGCCCCAGTAGTTGGTCAGCCCCTTGGCCACCAGGTGGGGCTCGGAGACGAAGTGCTGCACCGGCAGCAGCTCGACGGTGGTGATGCCGAGGTCGAGCAGGTGCTGGACGACCGCCGGGGAGGCGAAGCCGGCGTAGCTGCCGCGCAGCCGCTCAGGCACGTCGGCATGCAGCCGGGACGTCCCGGCGAGGTGCGCCTCGTAGACCACGGGGTCGGTGGGACGCGGCCCGGCCAACGGGCGCGGGCGCGGCACCTCGCCGACCACGACCGCCAGCGGCACCGAGCCCAGCGAGTCGGTGTCGTCGATGCGGCCGGGCTGGCCGGGCAGGTGGTCACGGACGGCGCCGTCGAGGTCGAGCGACCCGCTCACCGCGCGGGCCCACGGGTCGAGCAGCAGCTTCGCCGGGTTGAACCGCAGTCCGCGGGTGGGTTCCCACGGGCCGGCGACCCGGTAGCCGTAGCGCTGACCCGGCCCGACGCCGGGCACCTCGAGCTGCCAGGTGCCGTCCGCGGAACCGACGGTGTCGAGCCGCCGCTCGGAGCCGTCCTCGCCCACCAGGCAGAGCTGTACCGCCTCCGCCCCGGGCGCCCAGAGCGCGAAGCGGGTCCCGGTGCCGGTCGGCCGTGCGCCCAGCAGCGTCTGGTCGGGTCGGCTCGTGCTCACCCTGTCACGCTAGCCGAGGTGGCGACCGGGCCGGTGCGCGTCGTTACAGTGACGGCCATGACCGAGCAGGAGGCGCCGGAGGCCGAGCAGAGCGGTCGGGCGCGCCCACGACGGACGGCCACCGCCGAGCAGGTGGAGGCGGCGTGGTCGGACACCAAGCTGGCCCAGGAGCTCTACCACGACTGGGAGGCGGGCAGCTACGACGACAAGTGGTCGATCTCGTTCGACCAGCGCTGCGTCGACTACGCCCGTGACCGGTTCGAGGCCGTCGGCGGACGTCCGGCCCAGCCCTACGGGCGCAGCCTCGAGATCGGCGCCGGCACGGGCTTCTTCACCCTCAACCTGATGCTGGCCGGGCTGATCGAGAGCGCCGTGGTCACCGACATCTCCGAGGGCATGGTCGAGGTCGCGCTCGACCACGCCCGCCAGCTCGAGCTGGACGTCACCGGCCGGGTGGCCGACGCCGAGCGGCTGCCCTTCGACGACGCCAGCTTCGACCTGGTGGTCGGCCACGCGGTCATCCACCACCTGCCCGACCTGCGGACCGCTTTCGCCGAGATGCACCGGGTGCTCAAGCCGGGCGGACGGCTGGTGGTCTGCGGCGAGCCGACGAAGGTCGGGCACACCATCGCCCGCCGGCTCTCCACCCTCACCTGGAACGTCACCCGCGCGGTGACCAGCCGCGTCCCGGCCCTGTCGGGCTGGGCGCGTCCGGAGCAGGAGCTGGACGAGTCGAGCCGCGCCGCCGCGCTGGAGGCGGTGGTCGACCTGCACACCTTCGACCCCGAGGAGCTGGCCGGGCTGGTGCGCGACTCGGGTCTGGTCGGGGTGCGGACGCACGGGGACGAGCTGCTCGCCTCCTGGTGGGGCTGGCCGGTGCGCACCTTCGAGGCGGCGGTGCCGGAGGAGCGGCTCGGCTGGGGCTGGCGCACCTTCGCCTACCGCACCTGGCTGGCGCTCGACCGGGTCGACCGCCGGCTGGCCCGGGTGGTGCCGCAGGCGGTGTTCTACAACGTGTCGGTGACCGGGTTCCGGCCACGGTGAGCAGGGCGGCAGACGGCGCACCGGCCAGGCGGACCGGCGTCTGGTCGACGCTGCGCTGGTTGGTCCGCCGGCGCTGGCTGCGTCCGGTGTACCTGCGCTCCTGGGTGCGCTACCGGCTGGCCCGGCTGCGCCACCCCGACGTCGAGTTCGACGGCTTCGTCTTCCTCGGCCGCGGCGTCCGCCTCGAGGTCGCCCGCGGCGTCGGCCGGCTCCGGATCGGGGCCTGGACCCACCTGGCCGACGGGGTCACCCTGCGCGCCCACGAGGGCACCGTGACGATCGGGCCCAAGTGCGTGCTGGGCGCGGGACTCACCGTCAACGCCCACCTCGACGTCTCCATCGGCGAGGCCACCATCATCGGCGACCGGGTCTACGTCTGCGACTTCGACCACGACTTCACCGACCCGCGGGTGCGGATCAAGGACCAGGGCCTGGTGCGCTCGCCGGTCTCGATCGGCCCGGACTGCTGGCTGGGCACCGGCGTCACCGTGGTGCGCGGGACCGAGCTGGGGGAGGGCTGCGTGGTGGCCGCGCACGCGGTCGCCCGCGGGGTCTACCCGCCGGGTTCGGTGGTGGCCGGCGTCCCGGGCCGGGTGGTGGCCGACCGGGCGCAGCGGTGGCGGGAGCGAGCCGACGTCCGGGCCTACGTCGACGGCCTGGGCGAACAGGCCCTGGAGCGGGTGCGGCGGCTGGTGGCGGGCTTGCCACCGGCTGGTTACCCCTGAGTAACATGACGCCCGGCGGCACCTGCCCGGCCAGGTTGGGTGACCTCACGGAGGAGGAGAGCGATGCGGATCGTGACGCTGGTGAAGTACGTGCCGGACGCGACTGGTGAGCGGGGCTTCAGCGAGGACGGGACGGTCGACCGCGAGGGCACCGACGGCCGGCTGTCGGAGCTGGACGAGTACGCCGTCGAGCAGTCGCTGCGGCTGGCCGAGGCCTCCGACGACGAGGTCGAGGTGGTGGCCCTGACGATGGGCCCCGACGACGCCGCCGACGCGATCAAGAAGGCCCTGCAGATCGGCGCCAGCTCCGGCGTCCACGTCTGCGACGACGACATCGCCGGCTCCGACGCGCTGGGCACCAGCCTGGTCCTCGCGGCCGCGATCCGGAAGCTCGAGCCCGACCTGGTCATCACCGGGATGGCCTCCACCGACGGCGTGATGGGGGTGCTGCCGGCGATGCTGTCCGAACGGCTCGGCTGGCCCGGGCTGACCCTGGCGCACACCGTGGAGCTCGACGGGCGCACGCTCACCGTCGTCCGCGACGGCGACACCGCCAGCCAGCGGGTGCAGGCTGAGCTGCCGGCGGTGCTCAGCGTCACCGACCAGTCCGGCGAGCCGCGCTACCCGGGCCTGAAGAACGTGATGGCGGCCAAGAAGAAGAAGGTCGAGGAGTGGGACCTCGACGACCTCGGGCTGGAGGCCGACGCGGTCGGCGCGGCGGCCGCGCTGACCACCGTGCGCGAGACCGCGCCGCGTCCGCCGAGGCAGGCCGGCCGGGTCGTCACCGACAGCGACGGCTCCGGCGCCGCCGCGCTGACCGAGTTCCTGACCGCCGGCAAGTACGTCTGAGGAGGAGAGATGGGATCGGTGATCGTGCTGGCCGAGGCCGGCGAGCAGGGCGTCAGCAAGCCCACCCTGGAGCTCCTCACCCTGGCCCGGCGGCTGGGCGAGCCGGTGGTCGTGGTGCTGGGCGAGACGACCGGCGAGGTGGTCCAGACGCTGGGCCGGCACGGCGCGACCGCCGTGCTCACCGTGGCCGAGCCGGCGCTGCAGGAGGGTCTGCCCGCGCCGCGGGCCGAGGCCCTGGCTCAGCTGGCGGGCGACCGGCAGGCGTCGGTCGTCCTGCTCACCTCCACCCCCGACGCCAAGGACGTGGCGGGCCGGCTCGCGGTCCGCCTGACCGCCGCGCTCGTCACCGATGCGATCGACGTCCAGCCCGGCGAGGGCGGGGTGGTCACCCGGCAGTCGGTGTTCGCCGGCAGCTGGACCGTCGAGGCCGCCAGCACCGCCGACGTCGCGGTGGTGACGGTCAAGCCGAACTCGGTCGAGGCCGAGGAGGCCCCGGTCGAACCGGCCGTCGAGACCGTCCAGGTGACCCTGTCGGAGACCTCGACGGCCGTCCGGGTGCTCGAGTCCAGCCCGAAGGCCGCCACCGGACGCCCGGAGCTGACCGAGGCCGCGATCGTCGTCTCCGGCGGACGCGGCACCGGCGGCGACTTCGCCGCGGTCGAGGCGTTCGCCGACGCCCTGGGGGCCGCGGTCGGCGCCTCGCGGGCCGCGGTGGACTCCGGCTGGTACCCGCACGCCTACCAGATCGGCCAGACCGGCAAGACCGTCTCCCCGCAGCTGTACGTGGCCGCGGGGATCTCCGGGGCGATCCAGCACCGCGCCGGGATGCAGACCTCGCGCGCGGTGGTCGCGGTCAACAAGGACCCGGAGGCGCCGATCTTCGAGATGGCCGACCTCGGCGTCGTCGGCGACCTGCACACCGTGCTGCCGGCCGTCACCGAGCAGCTCCGGGACGCCCGCGGCTGAGGCCGTCCTGGGCTCGTCGGGGCAGGATGGGGCCGTGAGCCTGCGCACCTACCTCGACCACGCGGCCGGGACGCCGGTCAGCGCGGTGGCGCGTGAGGCCCTGCTCGAGGCGCTGGAGCTGACCGGCAACCCGTCCTCGGTGCACCGCTCCGGCCGCGCCGCCCGGCGGGTGCTGGAGGAGGCCCGCGAGTCGCTGGCGGCCAGCCTGGACGCCCACCCGACCGAGGTGGTGCTGACCTCCGGCGGCACCGAGGCCGACAACCTCGCCCTGCGCGGCAGCTGGCTGGCCCGCCGTGGTGACGGCCGCGACCAGGTGGCCGTCTCCACCGTGGAGCACCCGGCGGTGGCCGAGACCGCCGCCGCGCTCGCCGCCGAGGGCGCGGAGGTGGTCGGTCTCGGCGTGGACGCCGACGGCCGCGTCCTCGACTCCGCCTGGGCCGCGCTGGGGGAGCGGACCGCGGTGGCCTCGGTGATGTGGGTCAACAACGAGACCGGCACCGTGCAACCGGTCGAGCGCCTCGTCGAGGACTGCCGCCGGGTCGGGGCCAGCAGCCACAGCGACGCCGTCCAGGCGGTGGCGAGCGAGCCGGTCACCTTCGCCGGCAGCGGGCTGGACCTGATGACGGTGTCGGGCCACAAGCTCGGCGCGCCGGTCGGCGTCGGGGCGCTGCTGGTCCGCCGCGGGCTGGCGCTGGCC
>NZ_QPKK01000122.1 GCF_003344635.1 Desertihabitans aurantiacus | reverse complement strand
GTCCGCGCGGCCAGCGGGCTGGCGGGCCAGAAGAGCCGGCGCCGGCCGGTGCCGGCGACGCGGGCCTTGGCGCGCCGCCGCGGCTGGCGGTCGCCGAGGGCGCCACGCAGCAGCGTGCTGGAGACGTCCTGGGTGTAGGGGAAGTACTGCACCTGCACGCCGACCGAGGCCATGTCGCGCTCGAGCTGGTCGCCCTTGGGCGAGCCCTGCCAGTCGTCGCCCTTGATGATCACGTCGAAGCCGACCCGGCGCCAGGCGAGCAGCTTGTCGCTGGACTCGTCCACCACCACGTCGTCGACGACGTCGATCGCCGACACCACGCGCATCCGCTCGGCCAGCGGCACGACCACCGTCTTGTTCTTCGCCTGTGCCAGGACCTCGTCGGTGACCACACCGACGACCAGCCGCTGGCACAGCTCACGGGCCTTCAGCAGGATGTTGAGGTGCCCGACGTGGAACATGTCCCAGGCCCCCGGCACGTACCCGACCTCGGGCAGCGCGAGGGGCTGCGTCAGGGCCGTCATGCCGGCTGCGGGACGGGACGGAGCGCGCGGCGCAGCGCACGCGAACGGCTGATCACCCGGGGACGCAGCACGACGTGCGCGTCGATCCCCGGCCCGTCGGACTGCTGGGCCACCGTCAGGATGGTGGTGCCGTCGTCACCGGCCGACACCACGGTGTCGTCGTGGACGACCACCTCGTCCACCGCGCGCAGGTGCCTGGCCACCTCCAACCGGGACGCCAGGTCCATCACGGGCGCACGGCCCGTCCGGCGCTGCACGTCCTCGTCGGACAGCACGCCGAGCACCAGGCGGTCGCCGTAGTGGCGAGCCTGGGCGATGAGATCGAGATCGCCCACGTTGATCATGTCCAGGGCGCACGCCAAGTACACACGTCGCATTTTGCAGACCTTCCCCCGAAGATCAGGACGGTGAGAACCACCGTCCTTCAGCGTCCGGCGCGAACGTACTTCTGGTCACCGGACTTGCTAAGTCTGGGAGGCCAGGCTGTGAGAAGGAAGCGAGAATCCGGCATTCTCAGCGAAGTTTTTGACTAAGATCTCCGCAGTCAAGAAGTTGTACCGTTTTGACACTTCTGACCACGTGCGACAATGCCGCACCACGCCGGCCGGGCAGTGCCGGCCGGCGCGGAACGGCGGTCAGGACGCCGCCGGCACCCCCTCCAGCACCCGCAGCCCGTCGCCCTCGGGGTCGAGGTCGAAGGTCACGACGTCGCCGTCGCCGACCTCCCCCGACAGCACCCTGCGGGCCAGCGCGTCCTCGATCGAGGACTGCACCAGACGGCGCAGCGGACGGGCCCCGTAGACCGGGTCGAAGCCGGTGAGCGCCAGCCAGTCCTTGGCCGCCGGGGTCAGCTCGACCCGCAGCCGGCGCTCCGCCAGCCGGGCGTTGAGCCGGTCGAGGTTGATGTCGACGATCCGGGTCAGCTCCTCGGTGCCGAGGGTCTCGAACAGCACCACCTCGTCCAGCCGGTTGAGGAACTCCGGCTTGAACGCCTGCCGCACCACGCCCATCACGGCGTCCCGCTTCACCTGCTGGTCCAGGCTCTGGTCGGCCAGGAACTGCGAGCCCAGGTTGGAGGTGAGGATCAGCAGCACGTTGCGGAAGTCGACCGTGCGGCCCTGGCCGTCGGTGAGCCGGCCGTCGTCGAGCACCTGCAGCAGCACGTCGAACACCTCGGGGTGGGCCTTCTCGACCTCGTCCAGCAGCACCACCGAGTAGGGACGCCGCCGCACCGCCTCGGTCAGCTGGCCGCCGGCCTCGTATCCCACGTAACCCGGAGGCGCACCGACCAGTCGCGACACCGAGTGCTTCTCGCCGTACTCGCTCATGTCGATCCGCACCATCGCGTGCTCGTCGTCGAAGAGGAAGTCGGCCAGCGACTTGGCCAGCTCGGTCTTGCCCACCCCGGTCGGGCCGAGGAAGAGGAACGAGCCGGTCGGGCGGTTCGGGTCGGAGATGCCGGCCCGCGAGCGGCGCACCGCGTCGGAGACGGCGCGGACGGCGTCGCGCTGACCGATCAGCCGCTCACCGAGGCGCTCCTCCATGTGCAGCAGCTTCTCGCTCTCGCCCTCCATCATCCGCCCCACCGGGATGCCGGTCCAGGCAGCGACGACCTCGGCGATGTCGGCGGCACCGACCTCGTCGGCCACCATCGGCGTGCTCTGCCGCTCGGCCTCGTCGGCCGCGGCGAGCTCGCGCTCCATCGCCGGGATGTCCTCGTAGTTGATCTTGGACGCCCGCGCCAGGTCACCCTCGCGCAGGGCCCGGTCGGCCTCCGAGCGCAGCGCGTCGATCTCCTGCTTGAGCTCACCGACCCGGTTCAGGCCCTGCTTCTCGGCCTCCCAGCGCTGCTCCAGGGCGCGCAGCTCCTCCTCGGCGTCGGCCAGCTCGGAGGTGAGCCGGCCCAGCCGCTCACGGCTGGCGGGGTCGTCCTCCTTCTCCAGCGCGAAGTGCTGCATCCGCATCCGGTCGACGTTGCGACGCAGCTGGTCGATCTCGACCGGGGAGGAGTCGATCTCCATCCGCAGCCGGCTGGCCGCCTCGTCCACCAGGTCGATCGCCTTGTCGGGCAGCTGGCGGGAGGTGATGTAGCGGTGCGACAGGCTGGCTGCGGCCACCAGCGCGCCGTCGGTGATGGCGACCTTGTGGTGGGCCTCGTAGCGCTCGCGCAGACCGCGCAGGATGGCGATGGTGTCCTCCACCGTCGGCTCGCCGACGTAGACCTGCTGGAAGCGCCGCTCCAGCGCCGGGTCCTTCTCGATCCGCTGGCGGTACTCGTCCAGGGTGGTGGCGCCGATCATCCGCAGCTCACCACGGGCCAGCATCGGCTTGAGCATGTTGCCGGCGTCCATCGAGCCCTCGGCCGCACCCGCCCCGACGACGGTGTGCAGCTCGTCGATGAAGGTGATGACCTGGCCCTCGGCCTCGCGGATCTCGGTCAGCACCGCCTTCAGCCGTTCCTCGAACTCACCGCGGTACTTGGCCCCGGCGACCATCGAGGTGAGGTCGAGCGAGACCAGTCGGCGTCCCTTGAGCGAGTCGGGGACGTCGCCGTCGACCAGCCGCTGGGCCAGCCCCTCGACGACGGCGGTCTTCCCGACGCCGGGCTCGCCGATCAGCACGGGGTTGTTCTTGGTGCGCCGGGCCAGCACCTGCACCACCCGGCGGATCTCGGTGTCGCGGCCGATCACCGGGTCGAGCCGGCCCTCGCGGGCGCGCTCGGTGAGGTCGACGCCGTACTGGTCGAGCGCGGAGCTGGTGCCCTCGGACTCCGCGGAGGTGACGCGCTTGCCGCCGCGGGCCTGCGCGAACGCCTCCTCCAGCGCCTTCGGGGTGACGCCGAGGTCGGCCAGCAGGGCGCTGACGGTCGAGCGCACCGCGGCCAGCGCGATCAGCAGGTGCTCGGTCGCGACGAAGGAGTCGCCGAGCTTCTCCGCCCGGGTCTCGGCATCGGCCAGCACGCGGGCGAAGGCGCCGGAGAGCTGGGGCTGCGCCACCGAGGAGCCGGACGCCGAGGGCAGCTTGCTCAGCGCGCCCTGCGCGGCCGCGTCCACCGTGGCGGGGTCGGCGCCGACGGCCTGCAGCAGCGGGCCCACGGTGTTGTCGGGGACCATCAGCATCGCCCGCAGCAGGTGCTCGGGCTCGGCGGTCGGGTTCTGGTTGGTCAGCGCCAGCCGGACCGCAGTGGTCACCGCGTCACGGCTGCGGGTCGTCAACTTCTCAGTGTTCATGCAGCGTTCCTCGCACGCAGGGATGGACCCACCTTGAGCCCACCCGACTCAACTTCGGTACGGGAAGCAGTATTCCTCCTTGAGCCGACCCGACTCAACCCCGCTCAGGGGGAACTGCGGACACCCCCTGAGCGACCCGTGGTCAGCGGCTGCCGAAGACCCGACGGGCGATCAGCAGGCCGACCACCGAGAGCAGGGCGACCGCGACGTAGTAGAAGCTCGGCGCCTCCAGCAGCCCGGTCCCCTCCAGCAGCAGCACGATCCAGAAGTTGGCGAACCCGCCCAGCAGGGTGACGCCGATGTTGTAGGCCAGCGCCATCCCAGTGGTCCGCACGGCGGTCGGGAACAGGTCGGCCAGCAGCGCCGGCGTCGGGGCGAAGTAGGCCGCCATCAGCAGGCCGATGACGATCTCGGCGACGATGAACAGCGCCACGCTGCGGGTGCTCACCAGCATCCAGAATAGCGGGTAGGCCGCGAGCAGACCGAGGACGGCGGCGGGCAGCATCACCCGGGACGGGCCGTGGCGGTCGGCCAGCACCCCGAACACCGGCGACAGCACGAGCGCCACCAGACCGGCCACCACCGCGCCGGCGTAGCCGGTCCAGCCCGGCATCCCGAGGTTGGCGCTGGCGAAGTTCGGCAGGTAGGTGATCAGGTAGACCGACATCGTGGCCATCCCGACGCACATGGCCGCGGTGAGCACCCGGTGCGGGTGGTGCCGCCGCACCGTGCCCAGCGGCGAGCGCACCTTCTCGGCGGCCTCGAACTCCGGGGTGTCGTCCATGTGCGCCCGGATCCACAGCCCGATCGGGCCGATCAGCAGGCCGAACACGAAGGGCAGCCGCCAGGCCCAGCCGTACAGCGCCTCCTCGCTCACCACGGTGGTGAGGACGAAGCCCCAGCCGGCGGCGAGGAACATCGACAGCCCCTGGGTGGCGACCTGCCAGGAGGCGAAGAAGGCCTTGCGGTCCTCGGTGTGCTCGGTCATGAACGCCGTCGCCGAGCCGAACTCCCCGCCGGCGGAGAAGCCCTGGATGAGACGGGAGAGCAGGATGAGCAGCGGTGCGGCCGCCCCGACCGCGGCGGCCGGCGGGGCGAACGCCATCACCGCGGTGCCGAGCGTCATCAGCCCGATGGTCAGCGTCAGCGCCGCCTTGCGACCGCGGCGGTCGCCGTAGCTGCCGATCACCAGCGCACCCACCGGACGGATCAGGTAGGACACCCCGACCAGGCCGTAGGCGATGAGCAGCCCGACGACCCCCTCGAACTCGGGGAAGAACAGCCGCGCCATCACCGGCGCCAGGAAGGCGTAGACGATGATGTCGAACCACTCCATCGCGTTGCCCAGCGAGGCCGCCACCACGGCCCGCCGGGCGCGTCGCCGGTCGATCGGGACGGTCGCCCCGCCGGTCTCGCTCATCGATCCGCTCCTCCCGCGCACCCGCCTGGTGCGGGAGCAGCAGCGCCCCACTCTTCCCCACCGGACACGCTCCTCCCGACGGCGTCCACTCCGGGACCCAGTGGGTCAGCGCTGCTCCTGCGGGCACCAGAAGGTGGTCCGCGAGGCGACGGTGGCCCGGGCCATCTCCGCCCCGCAGCGCGGGCAGCGGGCGCCCGCCGCGCGGTGGGGCATCACGTCGAGGGTGTGCACGCCGCCGCGCCGGATCGCGGTCCGCACGCCCTCGTGGACGGCCCCGTGCAGGGTCACCAGCTCCTCGGCGGGCAGCTGGTCGGCGGGACGCCGCGGGCTGATCCGTGCCTGCCAGAGCACCTCGTCGGCCAGCAGGTTGCCGATACCGGCGAGCACGGACTGGTCGAGCAGCCGCGCCTTGACCGGGGCCGTCCCCCGGCCGACCCGCTCAGCGAACTCGGCCGCCCCGATCCGCTCGGCGTCGGGGCCGAGGGCGCTGAGGTCGGGGTCGAGCCGGACCCGGCCGAGCCGGCGCTTGTCGAACAGCCGCAGCGTGCCGCCGTCGGCGAAGGTGAGGGTGAAGCGGTCCCACTCCGGTTTGCGGTCGGGCTGCTCGGCCACCGAGGCGTAGCGGGTGCCGAGGTAGTCCCCGCCCTCGGTGGAGCTGCCGTCGGCGTGGGTGATGAGGATGCGTCCGCTCATGCCCAGGTGCAGGCCGAGGTCGGGCCCGTCCTCCGACGTCTCGCACCACATCGACTTGCCGGTGCGGAAGGCGCCGGTCAGCTCGCGCCCGAGCAGGGCCGCGCGGATCTCCCCGGCCGGGTGCGGGCGGCACTCGTAGCGGTCGGAGTCGTCGACCTCGACGATCCGGCGGCCCAGCGCGGCCGCCTCGATGGTGGCGCGGGCACTCTCGACCTCGGGCAGCTCGGGCACCCCGCGAGTCTGCCCCACCCCGCCGGGCCGCTCCCGGCCGGCCGCCGGGGACGTGGTGGGATGAGCCGGTGAGCGAGCAGCAGGTGACCCGGGCCAGCGTGGGTCTGCGGTCCGAGCGCGGGCCCGTCCTGCTGGGCGTGATGCTCGGAACCGGGCTGGTGGCGATCGACTCCACCATCCTCGCCACGGCCGTCCCGGCGCTGGTGGCCGACCTCGGCGGGTTCAGCCAGTTCCCGTGGCTGTTCTCCATCTACCTGCTGGCCTCCGCCGTGGTGACGCCCGTCTGCGGGAAGCTGGCCGACCTGGTCGGGCGGCGGACGGTGGTGCTGGCCGGGATCGGGGTGTTCGTGCTCGGGTCGGTGCTGTGCGGGCTGGCCTGGAGCATGCCGTCGCTGATCGCCTTCCGCGCCGTCCAGGGGCTGGGTGCGGGGGCGGTGCAGCCGATGACCATGACGATCGTCGGTGACCTCTACTCGGTGGCCGAGCGGGCCACCGTGCAGGGCTACGTCGCCAGCGTGTGGGCGGCGTCGTCGGTGGTGGGGCCCACCCTCGGCGGGCTCTTCGTCGACCTGCTCGACTGGCGCTGGATCTTCTTCGTCAACGTGCCACTGGGGGCGCTCGCGGCCTGGATGCTGGCCCGGAACCTCCGCGAGCCGGCCCGCACCGGCGGCCGCCGCCGGATCGACTGGGCGGGCGCGGCGCTGCTCACCGTGGGCGCCTCGCTGCTCATCCTCGGGCTGCTCTCGGGCGGCGTGCAGTGGGACTGGGTGTCGGCGCCCTCGCTGCTCTCGCTCGGCGGCGGCGTGGTGGCGCTGCTCGCGCTGTGGGTGGTGGAGCGACGGGCGGCCGAGCCGATCCTGCCGGGGTGGGCCTTCACGCGTCGGGTGCTCAACGGCACCTACCTCAGCAACGTCGGCGTCGGCGTCCTGCTGATCGGGCTGACGTCGTACCTGCCGGTGTTCTCCCAGGAGGTGCTCGACACCAGCGCCCTGGCCGCCGGGTTCGCGCTGGCCGCCCTCACGCTCGGCTGGCCGATCTCGGCCGCCAACGCCGCCCGGCTCTACCTGCGGGTCGGGTTCCGCGACACCGGGCTGGTCGGCAGCGTCCTCGCGCTGGCCGGGACCGCATCGATGCTCGCGCTGGACGTCGACAGCTCGGTCTGGCAGGTGGCCGCCGGGTGCTTCGGCGTGGGTCTCGGGCTCGGCCTGATCGCCGCGCCGACACTGATCGCGGCCCAGTCGACGGTGGGCTGGGAGCAGCGCGGCGTGGTCACCGGGGTGACGACCTTCGCCCGCTCGATGGGCAGCGCGCTCGGGCTGGCGGTCTTCGGGGCGGTGGTCAACGCCCGGGTCGGGACGGCCGTCGGCGGCCACGGCGCCGGCGGGACGGACGTGGCGCCGGAGCTGCTGTCCGCGGGCGTCCACGACGTGCTGCTGGTCTCCACCGGCGTCGCGCTGGCGATGCTGGCCGCCGTGCTGGTGCTGCCCCGGCGCATCGACACCTCCTCGCCGACCCCGGCGCGGTAGGGGCTCAGGTCCAGTAGAGGATGCGGCAGCGCGGCAGCCGGGCGTCCAGCTGCTCGGTGAACCAGCCGCGCAGCTCGGCCATCAGCTCGCGCGGGTAGACGTGCTTGGCCGAGCCGAACTTGCCCCGCTTGACCGTCCGGCGGGCCTCGTCCATCTCCAGGGTGGTGCGCGGGTACCAGCCCTGCAGCACCTGCTTGCTGCTGGCGGTGAACCGGTGCGTGATGAGCTCGGCGGTGAGGTCGAGGTCGGTGATGTCGGCGGTGGCCTGCTCGACCAGGGTGAGCAGCTCGGAGTAGTGCTCGCGCCAGCCGTCCAGCGGCATGATCGGGGCGATGGTGAGCCCGACCGGGTAGCCGGCCAGCGCCAGCTTCCGCAGCGCGGTGATGCGCTCGACCAGCCCGCTGGTGCCGCCCTCCCAGCGCTGGGTGACGGGACGGCAGTTGACGCTGAACCGCACCCGGGTGCGCCCGGCGTGGGGCAGGTCGAGGAAGCGGTCGACGTCGTCGTACTTGGTGGTCCAGCGCAGCTGCACCGGGGCGTCCCAGGTGCCGAAGTGCTCCACGGCGCGCTGCCAGCTGCCGGTGAGGTGGTCCAGCGCCAGCGGGTCGCTGTAGCAGGACGCCTCGAAGGTGGTGCCCTCGGCGCTGCGGGCGGTCGAGCGGCTGGTGACGGTGCCGGTGCCGACATAGCCGTGCAGGTTGTCGAGGATCTCGTCGAGGTCGGCGTAGACGCGGGTGACCGGAGGACCGGACAGCGACCCCGCCAGGTAGCAGTACTGGCAGTGCGCGGGGCAGCCCTCGGCGAGGTCGACGCGCCAGTCGGCGCTGGGTGAGATCGGCTGGAGCCTCCGGCGGCTGGGCGGACTGACCACCACGGCCATCGTCGCCTTGGCCCGGGCGTAGGTCTGCCGCTCGTCGTCGCCGCGGACACCGGTCAGCCGGTTGGCGCGCAGCCGCTCGACCTCGATCCCCAGCGCCTCCACCCGCTCGACGATGCGCCGGCCGTGGGCGTGCTCGAGGGCGTCGGGGGTGATGACGACCCGCCGCGGCACCCAGCGGCGGGAGCGCCGGGGCGTCGGGGCGACCTGGGAGAGGTCGCGCTCCTGCGCCTCCTCACCGCTCGCGCTGTGCGGGGAGTCGACCTCGAGCTGGGCCAGCGGACGGTCCAGGTCGAGGTCGTCGCCCGCGGTCTGCTGCTCGGCTGCCACGCCGCCCCCCCTACCCCGCGCCGGGGGCGGGCACGCAGCGCGGACACGCACTGCTTCGGCGGGCTCGGCCGCTGGCGTCGGGTGGGACGCCCGGGTCGGGCAGCGGCTCGGGTGGAGCCGTCAGCGCCCGATGGCGCGCGGCGGGGTGAAGATCCGGCGGGCGCGCTCTGCCATCTGCACCCGACCGCCGGCATCGGCGGCGAAGAGGCGGTCCGCGGGGGCGACTCGGGCCACCCGGAGCAGCTCGGCCAGCTCGGCGTTGCGGGTGCGCAGGGTGTCGATCTCGTCCTGCATGGCGAGGATGCGTCGGATCCCCTCGAGGTTGACGCCGTCGTCCTGGCTGAGCCGCTGGATCAGCCGCAGCCGGGCCACGTCGCGGGGGGAGTACCGGCGTCCCCGGCCGCGGGTGCGGCGCGGGGACACCAGCCCCATCCGGTCGTAGCTGCGCAGCGTCTGGGGGTGCATGCCCGCCAGGTGGGCGGCGACGCTGATCGCGAAGACCGGCGCGTCGCCGTCGAGCACCTGCGGCAGGTTCTGCTCGCTCACGACCTCACCTCTGCTCAGCTACGGGCGCGGGCCGCCAGGTCGGCCCGGGGGTCCGGCGACGGCGCCGCCTCGACGAAGGCCTGCAGGGCCGCCCGGGCGGTGTCGTCGAGCTCGGTGGGCACCACCACGTCGACGGTCACCAGCAGGTCACCCAGCGTGCCGTCGTTGCGCCGCACACCCTTGCCCCGCACCCGCAGGGTGCGACCGCTGGGCGTCCCCGCCGGCAGCCGCAGCCGCACGGTCTGGCCCTGCAGGGTCGGGACGGTGATCTCGGCGCCGAGCGTCGCCTCGGCGAAGGTGACCGGGACGTGCAGCGTCAGGTTGTTGCCCTGGCGCCCGAACAGCGGGTGCGGGCGGACGTGCACGGTGACGTAGAGGTCGCCGTTGGCTCCGCCGTTCTCCCCGGCCCCGCCCTTGCCCTTGAGCCGGATCTTCTGCGCGTCGGTGACCCCGGCCGGGATCCGCACCGACATGTTCTTCGTCGAGCGCCCGCGCCCCGAGCCGTGGCAGTCCGGGCAGGGGTCCTCGACGACCAGCCCGCGCCCGCGGCACTCGGTGCAGGGCTCGCTGACCGCGAACACCCCGCCCGAGGTCGACGTCTGCATGCCCGAGCCCTGGCACTTGGGGCACACGGTCGGCACCGAGCCGGTGCGGGCCCCGGTGCCGTGGCAGGTCGGGCAGGCGGAGTCGGAGACCATCTGCATGGACACCGTCACGCCCTCGACCGCCTCGACGAAGTCGATCGTCACCTCGCCCTCGACATCGCTGCCCCGCCGCGGACCGCGCCCGGCGGCGCCACCGCGACGCCCGGCGCTGTTGAACAGCCCGCCGAACAGGTCGGAGAAGTCCGCCGACCCCGCACCGGAGGCGGCGTTGCGGAACAGGTCGTCCACCCCGGGCCCGCCGGCGCTGCCGCCGGGAGGGAACCGGAAGCCGCCGAAGCGGCTGCGGGTGGCGTCGTACTCCTTGCGCTGCTTGGGGTCCGACAGCACCGAGTTGGCCTCGGCGGCGTCCTTGAACCTCCGCTCGGCCTCGGAGTTGCCGGGGTTGGCGTCGGGGTGGTTCTCACGGGCGATCTTGCGGAACGCCTTCTTGATCTCCTCGGGCTTGGCGTCCTTGGAGACGCCCAGCACCTTGTAGTAGTCCTTCTCGAGCCAGTCCTTGGTGCTCATCGGTGGACGTCTCCTTCCTGGCTCAGGCCCCGGTCGTGCCGGGGTCGGTGACGCCCGCGCCCGGGGCGCTGGGCTCGGCGACGGCCACCCGGGCCGGACGCAGCACCCGATCCCCCAGCCGGTAGCCCGGCTGCAGGATCTGCACGCAGGTCGGCTCGGTGACGTCCTCGGAGTAGGAGTGCATCAGGGCCTCGTGCACCATCGGGTCGAACGGCTCCCCGACCTCGCCGAAGACCACCAGACCCTGCCGGCTGGTCACCTTCTCCACCGCCTCGCCGACGGCCTTGAAGGCTCCCGTCAGCTCGCCGTGCTCGCGGGCCGAGCGCAGGTCGTCCAGCACCGGCAGCAGCTCGCGCAGCACCGACTCCACGCCCTGGCCGCGGCTCAGCTCGCGGTCGCGGTCGACCCGGCGCTTGTAGTTGACGTACTCGGCCTGCAGCCGCTGCAGGTCCTGGGTGCGCTCGAGCAGGGCCTGCTCCAGCTGGGCGGCGCGGTCGTCGGCCGGCGCACCGTCCAGCACCCCCTCGACCGGCTCGGGGGACTCGGGAGCCGCCCCGGCGGCGGGCAGGTCGTCGACCGTGCCCGCCACCGCGCCCGGGTCGACCCCGGGCTCGGGCTGGGCCTCGGGCG
>NZ_QPKK01000121.1 GCF_003344635.1 Desertihabitans aurantiacus | reverse complement strand
GGGGCCGCCCGCCGCCAGCTGGGCCGCGCCGCTGGCCAGCTCCTGGCCGCCGCTGGCCAGCTCGCCGCCGGCGGTGCCGAGCTGGGACAGCCCGTCGCTGAGCTGGCCGGCGCCCTCGGCGGACTGCTCGGTGCCGTCGGCCAGCTCCTCCGCACCGTCGGCGAGGTCGCCGGCGCCGTCGGCCACGGTGCCGAACTGGTCGGCGATGTCGTTGAAGCCGAGGTAGATGTTGTCCAGGTAGGTCTTGGTCAGCTCGGTGTTGAGGGTGGCCACGGCGACGTTGCCGACGGTCTGGCCGATGGCGCCGTCGGCGATCCCGGTGACCTCGGAGGTCCGGACGTCGATCTCGGCCTGCTCGGCCTCGGCCGCGTCACCGCCGTAGGAGGTGGCGGCCTCGGAGAAGTTCTCCGGGATCGTGACCACCGCGGCGTAGCGGCCGGAGGCGAGCCCGCTTTCGGCGTCCTCGCTGTCGGTCAGGGTCCAGGTGAAGTTCTCCTCCTCCGAGTCGACCAGCCCGGCGGCGAGCTGGCGCCCGAGCGGGACGCGCTGGCCGTTCACCTCGGTGCCCTCATCGAGGTTGACCACGGCGGCCTGCACCCGGTCGAGCCGGTCGTCGGAGCCCCAGGTGGCCCAGAGGAACCCGGCGGCGACGATCACCGGCACCAGGACCAGACCGACCAGCGACCACCAGGTGACGCCGCGGGAGCGGTCGGCGCGTTCGAGGGTGAGCATCAGCGGAGGTCCTTCCGGGTGGCCAGCGCGTCGCTGGTGGTCTGCTCCGGCGCGGTCGCCAGGGCGGGGGCGGGGTCGGGGTCGGGGTCGTGGAGCTCGAGGTACTGGTGCGGTCCGGCGATGAGGTCGGCCACCACCGAGGCGGTGGCGACACCGAGGACGACCGCCTGGTCGCGCCGCTCCTGGGCGGAGCGGATCAGCCGGTCCAGGGCCTGCCGGGCGCCGGGGGTGCTGAGCGCGTCGGCCCCGTCGACCAGGGCCAGCGGCGGACGCCGACGGGACAGCGTCTCCAGCCCGCGTTCGACGTCGGGCTGGAGGGTGGCGTCGACGTACCCGCTGCGCCGGCGGATCGCCGCGGTCGCGCCGGGGAGCAGCTCACCGGCGATCCGGGCCCGTCCGGCGTCGGGGGCCAGTCGTCCGGCCAGACCCATCAGCAGCGCCGCGCGCTGGGCCGGGGCGCCCTGCACCACCAGCACCTCACCGGGGTCGAGATCGAGGTCGACCGGTCCGAGCAGGCCCTCCACGGCCAGCCCCTCGACGTGGGCGACCTGACCGGCGTCCGGCCCGGGCCAGTCGGCGAGCTCGAGCTGGCGGTGCAGCTGCTCGCCCTCGACGTCGAGGGCCGGCAGCCGGCGCTCGAGCCAGCCGGGCAGCCACCAGGCCCGCTCGCCGAGCAGGGCCATCACCGCCGGCACCAGGGTCATCCGCACGATGAAGGCGTCGAAGGCCACACCGACCGCGAGCGCGAAGGCGATCGGCTTGATGGCGCCCTCGCCCTCGGGCACGAAGAAGGCGAAGACGGCGAACATGATGACCGCGGCGGCCGTGACCACCGGCGCGGAGCCGACGAACCCGCTCTGCACGGCCTCGCGGGCCGGGCGGCCGTGGACGTGGTCCTCCCGCATCCGTGAGACGAGGAAGACCTCGTAGTCCATCGCCAGGCCGAAGAGGATGCCCATCAGCAGGATCGGCAGGAAGCTGATGATCGGGCCGGGACGCTCCAGGCCGATCAGCTCCGCACCGTGACCGCCGTTGAACACCAGCGTGGTGAGCCCGAACGCGACGCCGATGCTCAGCAGGTAGCCCAGGGTCGCCTTGATGGGCACCGCGATGGAGCGGAACACCATGGTCAGCAGCACCAGCGACAGGCCGACCACGAAGATGCCGAAGGGCAGCAGCGCGCCGCCGAGCCGGTCGGAGACGTCGATCTGGATGGCGGTGGCGCCGGTGACGGCGGTCGGGACGTCGTACTCGTCCAGCCAGTCGTCCTCCATCTCACGCAGCCGCTCCACGAGGTCGGCGGTGGCGGGGTCGGAGGGCCCGGTGGTGGGGACGATCTGGACGATGCCGGTGTCGGCGTTCTGGTTGGGGGTGGCGAGCGGGACGCTCTGGACGCCGGGCATGGCCTCGATGTCGGCCTTCAGCCCGTCCATCACGCCGAGCGGGTCGTCGCTGCCGATGATGCCGGCGGTGACGATCAGCGGGCCGTTGAAGCCGGGGCCGAAGTACTCGCTCTGCAGGTCGTAGGTGGTACGGGCGGGGGTGCCGATCTCGTTCTCGCCGGCGTTGGGCAGGGCGAGGGTGAGGTCGCGGGCGGGCAGGCTGAGCAGGACCGAGCCGACCACCACGACGGCGACGGTGAGCGCCGGCACCCTGGTGACCAGGCGGACCCAGCCGCGGAACGGACGTCCCCGCTCGGCGGCGGGCTTGGGCTTGCGGGGCCGCATCCGCTCCCCGGCCAGCGCCATCAGCGCCGGCAGCAGGGTGAGGGCGACCACCACCGCGACCGCGACGCCGAGGGCGGCGAAGAGGCCCATCACGGTGAGGAAGGGGATCTGGGCGATGGCCAGCCCGACCAGGGCGATGATGACGGTGACGCCGGCGAAGACGACGGCCGAGCCGGCGGTGGCCACCGAGCGGGCGGCGGACTCCTCGGCGTCCAGGCCGTCGGCCAGCAGCTCGCGGTGGCGGGACAGGATGAACAGGGCGTAGTCGATGCCGACCGCCAGACCGAGCATCACCGCCAGCATGGGCGTGGTGGAGTTGATGGCGGCGAAGGCGGTGGAGCCGAGCAGGATCGTCATGGTGACGCCGACGCCGAGCAGCGCGGTGAGCAGCGGCATGCCGGCGGCGACCAGCGAGCCGAGGGTGATGATGAGCACGACCAGCGCCACCACGACGCCGATCACCTCGACGATGCTGAAGCCGGGGACGCTCATGTTGAAGATCTCCCCGCCCATGCTCGCCGTCGAGCCGGGCAGGTCGGCCTGCAGCTCCTCGGCGACGGCGACCAGCTGCTCGCGCTGGGCGTCGGTGACCGCCTGGGCGTCGCCGGGGATCTGCACCTGGACGATGACGGCGCGGCCGTCGTCGCTGATGGTGCCCTCGACCAGGTCGTCGTAGGGGTTGGCAGCGGTGTCGACGAAGTCGAGGGCCTCGAAGTCGTCCAGCCGCGCCTCGACCGCCTCACGGACGTCGGGCGACTCCACGTCGCTGCCCTCGGGGGCGACCACGATCATGCTCGCCGACGTCCCACCCACCTCGGGGAAGGTGCGGCTGAGCTGGTCGAGCGCGACCTGGGCCGGCGCGCCGGGGATCGTGAACTCGTTGTCGAAGGACCGGCTGATCAGCCCGGCGGTGCCGCCGAGGACGCCCACCACCAGCGCCCAGACCAGGATGGTGCGCCACTTGTGGCGGTAGGCGGCGCGCCCCAGGGCGTGCAGGAACGAGGACATCGGAACCCCTGACCAGTTCGATACAGTCGTGCATCCGATACGGAACTGTATCCGATAGGGTGCGGGCAGCAACTGGGGAGGACGTGACATGGCTCTCACCCCCACCGAGGGGACGTCGACGGCGACCACGCGCGTCGAGGGCGCACCGACCGCACGGCGCGAGCGGACGCGGCTGCGGCTGCTGGACGCCGCCGTGCAGGTGTTCGCCGAGCGCGGGGTGAACGGTGCCAGCGTGGAGGAAATCTGCGAGCGGGCCGGCTTCACCCGGGGCGCGTTCTACTCCAACTTCACCTCCAAGGAGGACCTCTGCCTGGCGGTGATCCGGCGCCGGCACGAGGAGCACGCGGCGGTGGCGGAGCAGACGATCAGCCAGGTCTCGATGGGCGACCTCAGCATGGACGAGCTGATCGAGCAGGGAGTCGAGCTGTTCGTCCGCGCGCAGGACACCGACCCGGCGGCGGTGGTGGCGGCCGCCGAGCTGCGGCTGCACGCCGTCCGGACGCCGGAGCTGCGTGCCGACTACACCGAGCTGGAGGACCAGCAGAAGGCGCTCTTCGCCCGGCTGCTGTCGGCGGGCCTGGAGGGCAAGGGGCTGCCGTTGCGGCTGGAGCCCAACCAGCTCGGGCTGCTCGGTGCGGTGTTCGAGTCGACCCTGCTGGAGGGGGTGCTGCACGGCACCGACGTCCGCGACGCCCTCAAGGAGCGGCTGATGGCGGCCCTGCGCGGGCTGCTCGTGGACGCCCGGCGCCAGCACCGCTCGGAGCGCTGACCGGCGGCCGTCAGGCGTCGAAGATCGACGGGTGGCGCGGCGCGGAGGCCTGCGGCGGGTCGGCGGGCTCGGGCGTCGCCGGGGCGGTGTCGTGGATGGTCGGCGAGGGAGCTGGGCCGTCGAGGGGCTGGAAGGCCGGCGAGACCGCCCGACGCTCAGCCGCCCGGGCCCGCCGTCGCTCCAGCAGCATCCGGCCGCCCTGGCGGACCGCGAGAGCGACCCCGACCACCGGTCCGCCGAAGAGGGCGGTGAGCATGAGGAGGGTCGGCAGCAGGACCTCGGGCGCGCCGACGTCGCCCGGGCGCTCGGCGAGCCTCAGCTGGGCGATCCACCCGGCCGCGCCCACGCCGGTCCCGACGACGAGGGGGACGATCCAGCGCAGGTGCCGCACCCCTCCACGGTAGCCACGGTGGGCTGGGACGGGCGCCGCTGAGGAGCGCGTCGCCCCCCGCGGCAGGGTGGGCAAGACCGTCGCTGGTGGGAGGTCATGGTGTCGCCACCGCGAACCCAGGTGCACCCGCCGCCGACGGGGCCGTCGAGCTGTAGATGTGGCCGGTCGGGGTGACCGTGCGGACCGTGTGCCGCAGCCCCGGCACGGGTCTGGCCGCCCAGCCGGGCGCCTGCTTGGCGTAGTTGCAGGCCTCGCACAGCCCCTGCCCGTTGGTCGGGCTGGTCGCCCCGCCCCGCTCGACGGCGAGTACGTGGTCGACGTGGCGCACCGGCGCGCCGCACCACGGCATCCGGCACCGCTGGTCGCGCAGCCGCACGAGCTGGGCCAGCCGGGCTGGGAACCTACGGGCCCGCGAGTCCGCCGCCACCAGCTCCCCCGTCCCGGGTCGGGCGTACAGCCGGCGCACCCACGCTCGCCCCGCAGCCAGCTCGCGCACCAGGTCAGCCGGTACCGGCCCGTACCCGTCGAGGTGCCCTGCCTCGTCGGACGCGCCCAGCAGCACGCGGTCGGAGACCACGACGTGCAGCAGCACCGGCAACGCCGACACCGCCGCCTCCTCGCCGCCGTCGGGTGGAGGCGGGAGCGCAGTGAGCTCCGGAGGACCCGAGCAGCATGCTGGCCCCACCCCGCTCGCCGTCTCCCCCGCTTGATCACGCGGAAGGACGGAGGGTGCGGGTGCGTGGCCATCCGACCCCACCTCTACCGGACCCGGCTGCGGGACCGCCACTCGACCGCCGCCAGCAATGCTCCCCGCGCCGCCGGTCTGCGCCGCTCCGGCTCGGAAGGTCTCGGTCCCTCGGGCCACATCTGCCGGTCCCGCTGGCACAGCCGCCCACGTCAGCGGCGTGGACACAGCAGCGAGAGCCCGGTCACGGCCCAGCACCCGGTCCACCAGCGTGTCCGCCCGGATCTGGTCGCGGCTGCGACCGTCACCGGCTGCGACCAGCGTGTCCGCCACCCGGTCGAGCGTGGCGAACACCGCCACCCCGTCCCGCACCGGCAGCAGCACCGAGAGCTGGCTCATCACGTCCGGCGCCGGTCGCAGCGACACCCGTCGCTCCGCCTCCGCCCGAGCCCGCCGGGCCACCGCCGCCGCTGGATCCCGCTCCTGCGCCAACCGCCGGGCGGCCGCTGCCACCTCGGCATCGCCCATGCCCGCCAACCGCTGCGGGTCACCCGCCAGCTCGGCATCGACCGACCCACGGTCCTCCCGGGACAGGCACGCCGTCTCCCGTGCGAGCAGCATCGCCCGCCACTCGGTGATCCGACCCGCGCGCAGCGCCGCCAAGGTGCCCGGCATCTCCGCATCCAGCACCGTCGCGAGCCCGAGGTGACGCCGACCCCGCGCATGGGACTCCCGTCGCGCCAGTGCCACCTGCGCAGCCACCCCGCGACCGCACCGTGCCCGGGGCAGACCACGACCCTCCTCCGCGGCCCGCACGCTCCGGTCCAGCGCCACCGCGGCCACCGCCTGGAGACCTTCCGCGGCGGCCTTCAGCTCTTCCAGCGTCCGCAGCAGGTCCACCAGCTCGGCGTCCGCCGCCTCGGACAGGCGCTCGACCGGCACCGTCGCCAGCGCCCGCACCCAGCGCGCGACCACGTCCGGTGCCACCACCTCGGTGGAACTCCCGTCGGCCACCGCGCCGAGCATCGCCTCGCTCATGTGTTCGATTCTAGGCAGCGGTCGCCTCCCGAGAACCGGCCGATTGGCATCTGTGGACAACGCTCCACGTCGTCTGCGCCCTGTGGACAACGCGGTCAGATCCTGCTCGGCCCCACGGCTAGTCGACGAGGTCGGGGCCACGCCGGTACCCCCGCGCGAGGTAGGACGGGATCGTGTGGGGGTGCTCGTCGGCGAGGGTCCAGAGCCAGACGCGGTGGGTGGCCCGACCGTTCGGGGCCGGGTGCTCCCACAGCCGGCGGGTGAGCCGCGTCAGGAGGTCGCCACCGATCCCCTGGCCCTGACATGCGGGAATCACGCCGATGACCGTGAAGCCGGCGTCTCCCCGTCCGCTCCAGCCGATCTGGGCCATCCCGACGTCGTCACCGCCCAGGGTCGCGATCCACGCTTCGGTCCCTGGCCGCGCCAGCTCAGCGCGCCAGTCGGTGACGCCCCACGCCACCCGCCCACCCCCACCCAACGGCGCCCAGATCGTCCGGTACAGCGTGGCGAACCTCGGGACGTCGTCGCGGTCGACCTGGGAGAGTCGGACGTCAGCCCGGGTCGGGGCTGGCACCAGCTGGCGCGGGTCGTTCATCTCGAGGACCACGCCGCCAGAGGGCATGCAGCGAAGGTAGTCGCTGCTCGCCGTCGAGGCGCGCGGAAGCTGAGTCACCGGAGCAGCGCTCGTCGCAGCCACCTGGCTGCGCCGCGGGCCCGGCGCCCCGGTGCCACACGACGGCCAGCCGCGGGCGTCCTGCTCCGCCGGCCGAGGCCCCTCAGGCGTCGAAGATCGACGAGTGCGTCCCGCGCTGCCCTTGCCCGTCCCCACGGTCAACGGGACGACCTCGTCCCCCAGCGGCCTCAGGCCCCGGATCCAGCTCGGGTGCCGAACCCGCCGCGTCCAGCTCCCGCAGCACCGGGTGCTCACGCAACCCCTGCGGCCCGTGCAGGGCGGCGAGGGCCAGCACCGAGACGACGTTGGACGCGGGCCCACCGAGCAGCAGCGGCTCGGTCGTGTGGAAGGCGGCCACGAAGGCGTTCCCGGAGACGTCCGGCCAGACCGCGCTCATCGTCGCGTAGTCGAAGGTCAGCCAGCGCCCGCCCAGGTCGCACACCACCCGCTGGTCGGTGACGACGACCCGGGTGAGCTGGGTCTCGCGCCACTGCGCGGTCGCCATCCGCTGCGCCGCCGCCCGACGCCGGTGGTTGCCGATCGCGGTCGCGGCGACCGCGGCCGCCACGAAGCCCGGGCGGCCGAAGGCGAAGGTCGAGCCGTGCTGGTAGCTGACGTCGGTGCCGTAGAAGCGGGCGTAGCGGAGGGTGAGGTCGTAGCAGGCGTTCTCGCCCGGACGCAGCGTGACCGGCCACACCGCGACCGACGGCGGCGCCTGCCCGGCGAGCGGCTGCGCGCGCAGGTCGGCGGCCACCCGGTGCCAGTGCGCAACCCCCTCCGGGGTCTGCTCCAGCGTCTGCTGCTCCTGCTGCCAGGCCCGGCGGAGGCGCGCCTCCCCCTGCAGCTTCGACGCCTGCACGATCGTGATGATCAGGCAGACCAGCGGCCCCACCAGCAGCAGCGTCGCCATCGCGAGGAACAGCAGCCCGTCGATCGCCGACAGCTCGGGACGCGAGCTGAGCCGGAGCACGACCGCCCCCGGGACGACGAAGGACGCCACCCCGATGACCGCGGGGACGATCCAGCGCAGGTGCCTCACGGCCGCCACGGTAGTGGAGGGCCGTGGCGGTCACGGGTGCACGCCGTCCAGGTAGAACCAGTCCCGGCCCTCGCGCCGGAACCGGCTGACCTCGTGCAGCACCTCCGGTCCGGAGGCGCGTCGGCAGCGGGCCCGGAACTCCACCACGCCGTCGTCGTCGAGCAGCCCGCCGCGCTCGGTGCGCAGCACGGTCAGCCCCTCCCACACGACGTGGGGGTCCAGGCTGAGCGTCGCCGGGCGGGTGCTCGGGTGCCAGCTGGCCCGCAGGTGGTCGACATCGCCCCGGACGAAGGCGGTGTAGCGCGAGCGCATCAGCCGCTCGGCCGCCGGCGCCGGACGTCCGGCCAGCAGCGGGTCGCAGCAGCGCGCGGACGGCCGTCCGCTGCCGCACACGCAGCCCTCCACCGCGACCCTCCTCCCCTGGGGACGGCCCACGCTAGCCGGGCCGTGCGACCTCCCGAGCCCGCCTGAGGTACCTCAGAGGCCACCTCAGACCATCCACACCCAGATCCCGGGAGTTCGCCCGATGTGGCGGCCGCCGCCTCAGACCGACGGTGGAGTCATGAACAGCTACTGGACCGAGAAGACCTGGCAGTACGAGCAGGCGGAGCGGGTGGCCCGCGCGGCCGAGGCGGCCCTGGCGAAGGAGGTGGTGCAGCAACAGCGCGCCGAACGCCGTGCCCGGCGCGAGCTGCGACGCCAGGAGCGCGCTGGACGGCGACCGCTGGCCGTCCAGCGGCTGCTGCTCGGCTCGCACCGGTGAGTCCGGCCGACCTGGCGGACGGGCACCGGTCGATCCCGCGGTTCTTGTCGGTGCGCCGTGCCACGATGACGTCGTGGCCATCGAGACCCCCCTGGTCGGCAGGGACGCCGAGCTCGGGCTGCTGCTCGAGCACTGGCGCGAGGCGGCGGCCGGGGCGCGGCTGACCCTGCTCGCCGCCGAGGCCGGCGGGGGGAAGACCACGGTGATCCAGGAGCTCTGCCGCCGGGTCGCCGCCGAGCCGACGCGGCCGCTGGTGCTCACCGGGCAGTCGGTGCCGCTGGGCGACGAGGGCCTGGCGTTCGTGCCGGTGCAGGGGGTGCTGCGCCAGCTGGCCGCGAACGTCGACACCGCCACGATCCGCGACTGGGCCGGTGCGGGTGTGGACGAGCTGACCGTGCTGCTGCCCTCGCTCGGCGGCACCCGCCCGCCCGAGCCGGACCGGCTGCGGCTGTTCGAGGCGGTCACCCGGGTGCTCGAGCAGGCCGCCGCCGCGCGACCGCTGCTGGTGGTGCTGGAGGACGTGCACTGGTCCGACGAGGGCACCCGCCACTTGCTGCGCTTCGCCCTGCACGCCCTGCAGTCCGCCCCGGTGCTGCTGCTGGCCTCCTACCGCAACGACGAGCTGCACCGGCGCCACCCGCTGCGGCCCTACCTCGGCGAGCTGGTCCGGCTGCCGATGGTCAGCCGGGTCGAGCTGCCGCGGCTCGACCAGTCGCAGGTCGCGGCCATGGTGGCCAGCCGGCTCGACCGGCCGCCGTCGGCCGAGCTGGTGCAGCAGGTGCACGAGCGCAGCGAGGGCATCCCCTACTTCGTCGCCGAGCTCGCCCAGGCGGTCACCGGAGACTGCCTCAACCTGCCCGACACCCTGCGCGACGCGCTCCTGGTGCGGGCGGGGAGGATGAGCGAGGACGCCCAGGCCATGGTCCGGCTGATGTCGACCGCCGGCACCTCGATCAGCCACGCCCTGCTCCGCGAGGTGGGCGACGGCACCGACGCCGCCACCGACGACCTGCTGCGGGAGGCGGTCGACGCCGGCGTCCTGGTGCCCACCGAGGATGGCTACGCCTTCCGCCACGCGCTGCTGCGCGAGGTGCTGCACGAGGAGCTGCTGCCCGGCGAGCACGCCCGGGCCCACGTCCGCTTCGCCGAGGCGCTGACCGCCCACCCCGAGCTGCAGTGCGCCGAGGCGGCCACCGAGCTGGCCCACCACTGGTACGCCGGGCACCAGCTCGACCGTGCCTTCACCGCCGCCCTCACCGCGGCCGAGTCGACCGCCAGCCCCTACGAGCGGCTGAAGATGTACGACCGGGTGCTCGAGCTGTGGGAGCGGGTCGACCCCGAGCGGCACGGCGGACGCAGCCGCGCCGACGTCCTCGAGGCAGCCGCCTTCGCCGCCCGGCGCACCGGAGACTCCCGCCGGGGGCTGCCGCTCATAGCCGCCGCCCTGGCGGAGACCGACATCGAGGGCGAGCCGCTGGTCGCCGCCCGCCGGATGGTCACCAAGGCCCTGCTCGAGGGGTTGTCGGTGGACGACCTGACCAAGAGCTACAGCGACGCCATCAGCACCGCCACCCGGGCGGTCGAGCTCACCGAAGGCCACGGCGACACCGAGGAACGGGCGCGCGCCCTGGACGCGCTGTCCACCCAGCTGATGCTCACCGGCAACCTGGCCGAGGCGCTGGAGACCGCCCGCGAGGCCGAGTCGGTGGCGGTCGCGGTCGGGCTGGACCACCTGCGCTCGAGCGCGATGAACACCCAGGGCTGCGTGCTCGTCTCCCGCGGTGAGGAGGAGGCGGGGCTGGAGCTGCTGCGCCGCAGCGCCCCGCTGGCAGCCGGCAACCCCTGGCTGGAGCTGCGCTACGCGATCAACATGTCCGACGCCCTGCTGAGCGCCGACCGCGCGGCCGAGTCCGCCGAGCTCGCGATCGCGGGCATCGAGCGGGCGCGGCAGGAGGGCATCGCCCGCTCCACCGGCGCCATGCTCATCGGCAACGCGATGGAGGCGCTGCTCGAGGTCGGTGAGTGGACGCGGGCCGCCCAGCTGCGCCGCACCGGTGAGGAGCTGCTGCCGATCGGGCACCACGCGCTGCACCTCACCCTGGTCAGCGCCTGGATGGACGTCTGGCAGGGCCGGGGCGAGGCCGCCCGGGACGCGCTGGAGCTCACCGGGTCGAGCACCCCGGCGGGCCGGCTGCCGCAGTACACCCGGTTGTGGTGCACCGCCCGCTCCGACCGGGCCTGGTGCGACGGCGACCCGGCGCTGGCCTGGCGCGAGCTGCAGCCGCTGCTCGAGCGCTACGCGATGCTCAAGGTGCAGGACTGCTGGCGGCTGCTGGCCCAGGCGGCCCGCAGCGCGTCCGGTGCCCCCGACCCGGCTGCCGCGGCCCGGCTGCTGCGGGAGCGGGCCG
>NZ_QPKK01000120.1 GCF_003344635.1 Desertihabitans aurantiacus | reverse complement strand
GGCTGCGGCTGGTCGGGCTGGCCGGGGTGGGGGTGTTCGTGGCGCTGTGCCGCACCGAGCCCAGCGTGCTGCGGGCGGCGGCGATGGGACTCGTGGCGCTCGCCGCGCTGGGCTGGGGCGGGCGCGGCGGGCGGCGCGGGCTGCGACACCTGTGGGCCGCGGTGGTCGTGCTGCTGCTCCTCGACCCCTGGCTGGCCCGCTCGGCCGGGATGGCGCTGTCGGTGCTGGCCTCGGCCGGGATCGTGCTGTGGGCCGGGCCGTGGGCCACCCGGATGTCCTGGCTGCCGTCCTGGGCCGCCCAGGCGGTGACGGTGCCGCTGGCCGCCCAGCTCGCCACCCAGCCGGTGGTGACGGCCATCTCGCAGCAGGTCAGCGTGGCCGGGCTGGCCGCCAACGTGCTGGCCGGGCCCTTCGTCGGCCCGGCCACGGTGACCGGGTTCGCCGCCGCCGGGGCGTCGCTGCTGTGGCCGCCGCTGGCCGAGTTCGTGGCGCTCGGCTCGGCGCTGAGCGCGCAGGGCATCATCACCGTCTCCCACCTCGGCTCCGCCCTGCCCGGGGCGGTCTGGGTCTGGCCGGTGCACGCCTGGTCGCTGGCGGTGCTGGCCGGTGCCTGCGTGCTGCTGCTGCGGGTGGTGCCGGTGGTGCTGGCCCGCTGGTGGTGCTCCGCGGGAGTCGCCCTCGCGCTGGTGGCGGCGCTGCTGCGTCCCCCCGTGCAGCCGGGGTGGCCGCCGCCGGACTGGTTCCTGGTGGCCTGCGACGTCGGCCAGGGCGACGGGGTGGTGCTGCGGGCCGGGCCGAGCTCGGCGGTGGTGGTCGACGTCGGTCCCGACCCGGCCGCGATGGACGCCTGCCTCAGCACCCTCGGGGTGCAGCAGGTGCCGCTGCTGGTGCTCAGCCACTTCCACGCCGACCACGTCGACGGGCTGGCCGGGGCGCTCGAGGGTCGAGGCGTCGGCACGGTGCTGGTCTCACCGCTCCCGCTGCCGGCCGACCAGCACCGCGCTGCCTCGGCCACCCTGGACGCGGCCGGGGCGGTGCCGGTGCTCGCCCAGCCCGGCCAGCAGTGGGTCGTCGGGGACGTCACCTGGACCACCCTCGGGCCGGTCGAGCTGCCGCCCCCGGAGCCGGTGACCGAGGGCGGAGGGGAGTCCGGCGGGGAGAACGACGCCAGCGCGGTCGGCTACGCCGAGGTCGCCGGGGTGCGGGTGCTGCTCACCGGTGACGTCGAGCCACCGGGGCAGGGCCGGCTGCTCCGCCGCTACGGCCCGCTGCCCGCCGACGTGCTCAAGGTGCCGCACCACGGCTCGGGCCACCAGGACCCGGACCTCCTCACCGGCACCGGGGCGCGGCTGGCGGTGGTCAGCGCCGGGCGCGACAACGACTACGGCCACCCCGCCGCCCGCACCCTCGACGTGCTGCACGGGGCCGGGATGCGGGTGCTGCGCACCGACGAGCAGGGTGCGGTGGCGCTGTCGGGCTCGGCCACCGGGATCCGCGTGACCAGCCAGCGCTGAGGTCGAGGGCCCCGTGCTGTCGGTGCGGGCTGGCAGGATGTGGCCCGTGGCGGTCAGGGAGTCGGTGTTCGGACGGGTCGTGCTGGTCACCGGGTCCGGGCTGCTGGCCGACCGGGCGGTGCAGGAGCTCGTCAACGCCGCCCTGGCGGAGTCACCGGAGGCGGAGGAGCACGACGTCGAGGCCTCCGCCCTCGACGCCGGCCAGCTCACCGAGATGGTCGGCGGCTCCCTCTTCGCCAGCCGGTCGATCGCGGTGGTGCGCGACCTCGCCAACCTGCCCGCCGACCTCGCCGACCAGGTGGCCCAGCTGGCGACCTCGCCCGAGCCGGAGTGCGCGGTCGTGCTCGTGCACGGCGGCGGGAACAAGGGCAAGGCGCTGCTCGACAAGATCAAGAAGGCCAGGGCCGAGGTGGTCGACTGCCCGACGCCCAAGACCTGGGAGCTGCCCCAGTTCGTGACCGCCGAGGTCCGCCGCGCCCGCGCCCGGATCGAGCCGCCGGCCGCGGCGCTGCTGGTGGACGCCGTCGGGCACGACCTGCGGGCGCTGGCCTCGGCGGTGCAGCAGCTGGTGGCCGACGCCGAGGGACCGGAGATCACCGAGGCGCTGGTCCGCCGCTACTTCGGCGGCCGGGCCGAGGTGACCAGCTTCGCCGTCGCCGACGCCGCGCTGGCGGGCCGCACCGACCAGGCGATGGAGCAGCTGCGCTGGGCGCTCAGCACCGGGGTGGCCCACGTGCTCGTGAGCAGTGCGCTCGCCTCCGGCCTGCGCGGGCTGGGCAAGCTGTCCAGCCTGCCCGGCAGTGGCATGCGCGACGCCGACGTCGGCAAGCAGATCGGCGTCCCGCCGTGGAAGGTGAAGTCGATGCGCCAGCAGCTGCGCGGCTGGGACCAGGCCGGTCTCGCCCGCGCCATCTCCGTGGTCGCGCGCGCCGACGCCGAGATCAAGGGCGCCGCCGAGGACCCCGACCACGCGATCGAGTCCGCGGTGCTCGAGGTCACCCGCTGCCGCGGCCGGCGCTGACCGGCCCGGCCCCTACGATGCCGGCGTGCTGCTGACCGGACCCCGCTCCCTCCAGCTCGTCGTCCCTCCGGCGAGCACCGAGCCGATGGTCCGGCTGTACCGCCGGTTCGCGATCGGCTGCGGGGTGGTCGCGGGCTGGGCGGTGCTGGTGGCGCTGGGCTGGGCGGTGCTGGGGACGCCGGCGAGCGTCAGCCCGGGGGCGGACCGTTGGGCCGGGCCGGCCGTCATGCTGGTCTGCGCCCTGCTGGTCGGCTCGCTCGCCCTGTTCTTCGCCGACGTCGTCTGCCGGCTCCGCCGCAGGAGCGCACCGGGGCACTCGCTGCTGCTCGGCGTCGACCCTGCCGGGGTCCTCGTCCCCGGCGGCCCCGGAGGCCGGCGGATCAGCTACCGCGAGATCGCCGCCGTCGCCGTCGCCTGGCACCCGATCGGTGCTCCTGCCTTCGGGGTGTCGAGGCGGCTGGGTCAGCAGCTCGGCAGCCGGCTGACCCGCCGGGCGGGCCTGGACGGCGTCGTGCGGCGGGTCGACCTCACCACCACCGCGGGCGAGCTCGTCCCGGTCGTGGTCGGGCCGTGGGCCACCGACGCCGAGTTCGGGCGGGTGCTGGAGGCGATGCGCTTCGAGCTGGCCCGCCACGGCCGTCCGGCCCCGAGCAGCGTCCCGGCACCCTGACCCGGGGACGACAAGAAGCCCGACCACCAGAGGTGATCGGGCTCCGCACCGGCCGGGGCCGGCGAGTCAGCGCGAGCGGGTCAGCTGAGGGCCGCGGCCTTGGACGCGATCGCCGACTTGCGGTTCGCGGCCTGGTTGCGGTGGATGACCCCCTTGGAGACCGCCTTGTCCAGGCTGCGGCACGCCACGCGAGCGGCCTCCTGGGCCTTCGCGGTGTCACCGGCCTCGACGGCCTCGCGGAAGCGGCGGATCGACGTCTTCAGGCCGGACTTGACGGCCTTGTTGCGCAGACGAGCCTTCTCGTTCGTCTTGATCCGCTTCATCTGGGACTTGATGTTCGCCACTGGGCAAGCCTCTGGTCTGGTCGAGCTGGTTTCGGGTTTCGGAGGCCCCGGACGCATCCGACCGGTCAGGTGCGAGCACCCGTGGAGGTCGGCTCCGGAGCGACAGTGCACTCTACCAACGACCGGCGGCCGCGGCCAAACGGACGCCGGCCGCACCCCGCGTCCGGGCCCGGTCAGCCTCCGACCGGCAGCCGCCGCAACCCGGCTGAGCGGCGGGTGCGCAGCATCAGCACCCCGGCGGCCGCGACCACGATGCCCACCAGGTTCAACCCGAGCTGCAGCAGCGACTCCCCGGCCCGCGCCCAGTCCCCGGTGGTGGCGGCCACCACCGCGAAGGCGGCGGCCGGCACGGTCGTCACCGAGATGAACACCCCGACCAGGGCGGCCGACTTGGCCGAGGTCAGCGACAGCATCCCCGCGGCCCCGGCGAGCAGCGCCACGATGAGGGAGAACGGTCCCACCTGGTAGATGAAGTCCACCTGGTCGGCGGTGTCCAGGGCGGTCACCGAGATCAGCCCGGTCGCCTCGCAGACCAGCACCCCGGCGGCGGTGGCGAGGATGGCCAGCGGGAACCCGAGGCCGAGGGCGAGGCTCGCCTGGCGCACCAGGTCACGCCGGCGCAGCACCAGGCCGATCGCCAGCGCGGCCAGCGGGCCGAACTCCGGCCCCACCGCCATCGCGCCCACCACGGTGACCGGGGAGTTGGTGACGATGCCGACCACCGCGATCAGGCAGGCCAGGGTGAGGAAGGCGAAGAAGGTGACGGTGGGACGCGAGTCGTCGCCGGTGCGGGCGATCAGCTCCTCCCACACGATGGCGTCGGCCGGGTCCCCGGGCGCCTCGCGCTGGGCGGTGTCGGCCGCGTCGGAGAGCACCGTGTCCAGCGGCTCGAGGGTGATCCCGCCGCTGTGGTCGATGCCGAGCTCGCCGAGGGCCTCGAGCAACTCGTCCGCGCTCTCCCGGGCGACGTCGGCCTCCACCAGGTCACCGGTCGGCTCCAGCGCCACCCCGCGGTTGAGCACCAGGTGGGCCGTGCCCGGGCACCCGCGCAGCCGGGCCAGCACCTCGGGAGTGGCCTCGGGCGGGCAGATCACGCGCAGGTGCAGCACGGCAGCAGGCTAGCCGTCGCGGAGCCGCCGACGGGTCGGCGCACCCGCGTCTTGACGGGGTCCTAACGCTCACCCCGGGACGGGCTGCAGCGCGCCGGTGACCTCGACCTGCTTGGGCGAGAGCCAGGGGGCCACGGCCCGGTGCACCGCTGTCACGGTGGCCTGGTCGGCCAGCAGGACGTCCACCTCCAGCAGCCCGGTCCTGGTGCCGGCGGCGCCGAGGACGCCGACCTCGTCGGCGATGCCGGTCACCGCCTCCTGCGCGGCCAGCACGTCCTTCTGCGGAGGGGAGTCGCGCTGGGCCACGCACAGCCCGCCCCGCCACACCTCGCGGAAGTCCGACCAGGCCTGCTCCGGGTCGCCGGTGACGGTGACGTTGAACAGGTTCCGCCCGTTGGAGACCCACGACGCCACGTAGCCGGGGTAGTCGGTGAGCCGGGCCTGCAGGGCGGCCTGGGCGTCCAGGTCCTCACCCGCCTCCTGGCTGCCGCCGCGGAACGGGTCGTCGCACAGCTGGGGGAAGTCGGGCTCCGGCTCGGGCGCCGGGGTGGGGACGCCGGTGGGCACCGTCGTGCTGGGCGGCCGGGTGAGGGTGAACCGCCGCCCGTCGAAGGTGCCGACCACGTAGGCCTCACCCCACCGCACGTCGAACGCGTCCTCGTGCTCGGCGACGTCGGCCCAGTCCAGGCCGACCACCTCCGGCCCACCGCACTGCGGCGGGTAGGACTCCATCACCCCGCCGACGCACAGCACCGGGGCGTCGGTGCCCTGCTGGAGCAGCATCCCGTGCGCCCACAGCTCGGTCTCCGGCGGGATCGGAGGCGGGGGCTCGGTCACGAGCGGTTCCTGCTCGGTGCAGGCGGTCAGCACCGCGACCGTAGCCGCCGCGACGAGCCGCCCCGTCCGCTGGGCTCGCGTCATCCTCGACACCCCCTCCCACCCCGACGATGCCACACCGGCCCACACCGGGCACCACTGGACAGCAGCACTATCCGATAGTTACGCTATCCAGGTGAGGATCTCCGAGCTCAGCACCCGCACCGGGGTGCCCGTCGCCACCATCAAGTACTACCTGCGTGAGGGGGTGCTGCCCGCCGGCGAGCGGACCTCGGCCACCCAGGCGGTCTACGGCGAGCACCACGTGGAGCGGCTCGCCCTCGTCCGGGCGCTGGTGGAGGTGGCCGGGGTCAGCGTGGCGGGGGTCAAGGAGCTCACCGCCGTGCTGGACGCCGGCCAGCCGCTGGGCGAGGTCTTCGGCGTCGCCCAGCGGCTCGTCTCCGCCGCCGGCCAGCCCGCCACCGAGGAGTCGAGCGCCCGGGTGGCCCAGCTCACCAGCGGCGACCACGAGGCCGTCTCCGACGTCGGCGCCGCGATGGCCGCCCGCGCCCTGGACGGCTTCGCCGCCGGGGACCGCGTCCCCAGCGAGACCTGGATCCGCACCTACTGGGAAGCCGCCCAGCTGGTCGCCCGGGCCGACCTGGAGGAGGTCGGACGCCGTCCGGGCACCACCGAACGGGTCCGCCTCGTCGCCGTCGGCACCTCGATGGGCGACGTCCTGCTCGCCGGCCTGCGACGGGTCGCCCAGGCCCAGCTCACCCAGGCCCAGCTCACCCGTACCCAGCCCGAGGAGGAGTCATGACACTGACCACCGCACCCGCCCCGACCCGGCCCCCGGCCGGGCTGTGGGGCGCCATCCCCTGGCACCGTCCGCTGCTCGCGGTCGCCGTCACCTGCCTGCTCGGCGCCGCCGTGGCCGTCGTCGGGCTGGTCGCCGACCCGCGGCTGGTGACCGGCGCGCCGTTGTGGGCCAAGCCGTTCAAGTTCTTCGTCTCGATCGCGCTCTACGCCCTCACCCTCAGCTGGATGCTGGCGCTGGTGCCGCGACGGCGGGTGCTGTGGTGGCTCGGCACCCTGACCGCGCTGTTCCTGGTCGTCGAGCAGGTGATCATCGTCGGCGCCGCTGTCGCGGGCACCACCAGCCACTTCAACGTCAGCAGCCCGACCGCCGCCGCGCTGTGGGCCGTGATGGGCACCTCCATCACCGGGCTGTGGGTGGTGGCCCTGGTGTTCGGCGTGCTGCTGCTGCGGGCCCGGATCGCCGACCCGGCCCGGGCCGCGGCGCTGCGGGCGGGTCTGGCGGTCGCCCTGGTCGGGATGGCCGAGGCCTTCCTGATGACCTCGCCGACCGCGCACCAGCTGGCCGACCCGCAGGGGGTCATCGGCGCGCACACCGTCGGCGTGGCCGACGGCGGTCCGGGGCTGCCGCTGCTCGGCTGGTCGACGGTCGCCGGCGACCTGCGGATCGGCCACTTCGTCGGCATGCACGCGCTGCAGGCGGTGCCGCTGCTGCTGGTCGCGCTCGAGCTGGGTGCCGCCCGGGTCGCGGTGCTGCGCTCGGTCCGGGTCCGTCGCGACCTCGTGCTGGTCGGTGCGGCGGCCTGGTTGGCGGTCACCGGGCTGCTCACCTGGCAGGCGCTGCGCGGTCAGTCGGTGGTGGCGCCGGACGCCTGGACGGTGCTCGCCGCGGTGGCGGTCGGCGTGGTCGCGCTCGGTGCCGCCGCGGGAGTGCTGCTGCGGGGACGCCGCTCTGCCGGGGTCGACCTGGTCGCCGGGAGGGCGCGGTGAACGGCCGTGCGGCGGAGGTGCTGTGGTTCGTCCTCGCCGGGGTTGGGCTGGTCGGCACCTGGACCTTCAACGTGCTGTCCATCGCGGCCGGGCGGGACTACCTGGGTGACTGGCTGGGCAGCGGGCCCTCGGTCTCGTCCCTGGTGGTCGACGTGGTGGTCGTGCTGCTCGCCTGCTGGGTGCTGATGCTGGTGGAGGCCCGCCGGCTCGGGATCCGCCACGTCTGGGTCTACCTGGTGCTCGCCCCGGTGGTGGCGCTCGCCTTCGCCCTGCCGCTCTTCCTCGCGGCCCGGGAGCGTCGGCTGCGCGAGCTCCGGGTCGGAGCGGGTGCTTCTGTCGGTGGCCGGTCCTAGGTTTCCGGGTATGACGACGCAAGGACGCGACGACGCACCGGTAACCGCCCCGAAGCTCGACCTCATCATCCTCGACTGCCCCGACGCCGAGGCCCTCGGCCGCTTCTACTCCACCGTGCTGCAGTGGCCGGTCGAGGACGGCTCCGACCGCGACTGGACCACCCTCGTGCCGCCCGGTGGCGGGATCAGCGCCGACAACCCCGGCGGACGTCCGACGCTGGCCTTCCAGCGCATCGACGACTGGGTGGAGCCCACCTGGCCCGGAGGAGCGCACCCGCAGCAGCTGCACCTCGACCTGTCCGTGCCCAGCATCGACGCCGCCGAGCCGGCGGTGCTGGCCGCCGGGGCCCGACGGCACGAGCACCAGCCGTCGACCGACGGCGGGTTCCGGGTCTACCTCGACCCGGCCGGACACCCCTTCTGCCTGATCGGAGGCTGATCGTGCACATCGACCGACCCCAGATGCCGGACGGCTACGGCGTACCGGACACCACCGACGGCCTGCTGGAGTGGTCCGTCGTCGAGCAGCGGCTCGTCGACGCGGCCCACGTCTGGCTGGCCACCACCCGTCCCGACGGACGTCCGCACGTGGTGCCCCGATGGGGTGTCTGGCTGGACGGGCGCTACCACTACGACGGCTCGCCGGAGACGGTGCACGCCCGCAACCTGCGCAGCAACCCGGCCTGCACCCTGCACCTGGAGAGCGGCAAGGAGGCGGTCATCGTCGAGGGCACCTCCGGGCCGTCGGAGCCGGTGGTCGGTGAGCTGGGGGAGCGGTTGTCGGCGGCGTTCCGCGCCAAGTACGCCGCCGACGGGTACGAGCCGGGCCCCGACTCCTGGTCCGGTGAGGACGCCGGCGGGCTGTGCGTGCTGCGCCCGCGGACGGCCCTGGCGTGGTTCCGCTTCCCCGCCGACGTCACCCGCTTCCGCTTCGGGAGCTGACGACGGATCGCCCACGCGACGGCGCCAAACCCCTGGCGCCGGCGCGGCGACGACGGCACAGTTGGCCCGACCACCCACCGGAGGAGGACCCATGGCCCAGCAGAGCGGCAGCGCCGACGACCTCAAGCAGAAGATGCGCGAGGCCCTGGAGCGCAAGCGGCAGCAGAAGCACCCGACGGCCGAGGGTGCCCGCACCGACGGCACCGAGCACCTGCACGGCGTGCAGGGGAACACCTCGGGAGGCAGCTTCCGTCGCAAGACCGGCGGTGGCGGCGCCTGAGCGGCGGCGTCGCAGGTTGGGAGTGCCGGTCCGCAGTGGGATGATGGGCCGAACACCTGACCGTCCGGGTCACCCGGCGATCCTCGGAGGCGTGCCTCCGGTGGCCGTCGTGCGACCCGGACCGCCGCGGGTCCCGCCCGCGAACGTCCCGAGCCTGGAGCGTCCTTGAGCCCGACCACTGCGACCGCCGCGTCCGCCCCCGCCCCGGGTGCGACCGACCCCTCGATCATCCGCAACTTCTGCATCATCGCCCACATCGACCACGGCAAGTCGACGCTGGCCGACCGGATGCTGCAGCTGACCGGGGTGGTCGACGAGCGGGCCGCCCGGGCGCAGTACCTGGACCGGATGGACATCGAGCGCGAGCGCGGGATCACCATCAAGTCCCAGGCCGTCCGGATGCCCTACAGCAGCGACGTCGGCGAGGGCACCCAGCACTACGTGCTCAACATGATCGACACCCCCGGCCACGTCGACTTCACCTACGAGGTCTCGCGCTCGCTGCAGGCCTGCGAGGGCGCCATCCTGCTGGTCGACGCCGCCCAGGGGATCGAGGCCCAGACGCTGGCCAACCTCTACCTCGCCCTCGAGGCCGACCTGCAGATCATCCCGGTGCTCAACAAGATCGACCTGCCCAGCGCCCAGCCGGAGAAGTTCGCCGAGGAGCTGGCCGGGATCATCGGCTGCGACCCCTCCGACGTGCTCCGGGTGTCGGCCAAGACCGGGCTGGGTGTCGCGGAGCTGCTCGACGAGATCGTGCTGCAGGTGCCGCCGCCCACCGGTCGCGCCGACGCGCCGGCCCGGGCCCTGATCTTCGACTCCGTCTACGACACCTACCGGGGCGTGGTCACCTACGTCCGGGTGATCGACGGCGAGCTCAGCCACCGCGAGCGGGTGCTGATGATGTCGACCAAGGCCTCCCACGAGACGCTGGAGGTCGGCGTCATCTCACCCGAACCGGTCAAGACCGCGGCCCTCGGGGTCGGCGAGGTGGGCTACCTCATCACCGGGGTGAAGGACGTCCGCCAGTCCCGGGTGGGCGACACCGTCACCACCGTCGGCAAGCCGGCCACCGAGATGCTGGGCGGCTACCGCCACCCCAACCCGATGGTCTACGCCGGGCTCTACCCGATCGACGGCGCCGACTTCCCCGAGCTGCGCGAGGCCCTGGACAAGCTGCTGCTCAACGACGCCGCGCTCACCTACGAGCCCGAGACCTCCGGCGCGCTGGGCTTCGGCTTCCGGATCGGCTTCCTCGGCCTGCTGCACATGGAGATCGTCCGGGAGCGGCTGGAGCGCGAGTTCGGCCTCGACCTCATCTCCACCGCGCCCAACGTGGTCTACCGCGTGCGGATGGAGGACGGTCGCGAGCTGACCGTCACCAACCCCAGCGAGTACCCCACCGACGGCAAGATCGCCACCGTCCTCGAGCCGGTGGTGAAGGCGACGATCCTCAGCCCGGCCGAGCACATCGGCACCATCCTGGAGCTCTGCCAGGCCCGCCGCGGCGTCCAGCAGGGGCTGGACTACCTGTCGGAGGACCGGGTGGAGATCCGCTACACCCTGCCGCTGGCCGAGATCGTCTTCGACTTCTTCGACGCCCTGAAGTCGCGCACCAAGGGCTACGCCTCGCTCGACTACGACGCGGCCGGCGAGGAGGCCGCCGACCTGGTCAAGGTGGACATCCTGCTGCAGGGCGAGCCGGTGGACGCCTTCAGCGCGATCGTGCACCGCGACAAGGCCTACGCCTACGGCGTGATGATGGCCGGCAAGCTCAAGGAGCTGATCCCGCGCCAGCAGTTCGAGGTGCCCATCCAGGCCGCGATCGGGGCCCGGGTGATCGCCCGCGAGACGATCCGCGCCATCCGCAAGGACGTGCTGGCCAAGTGCTACGGCGGTGACATCACCCGCAAGCGCAAGCTGCTGGAGAAGCAGAAGGAGGGCAAGAAGCGGATGAAGATGGTCGGCCGCGTCGAGGTGCCCCAGGAGGCCTTCGTGGCCGCGCTCTCCACCACCGAGCCGCCCAAGGCCGAGAAGAAGTAGCCGGGGTGGGCCGGCGTCTCGAGCCCGACGTCGTCAGCACCCCGTGGCAGCACGGTCGGCTGACCCGGTTCGGGCCGCCGCAGGTCCTCTTCGGCCGCAGCCACGAGGACGAGCGGGTCGAGCTGGCCGCCTTCGGAGCGCCCGGCCGGGTCTGCGTCATCGCCGGTCCGGGTGAGCTCGCCGCCGCCTGCGTCGCCGCCGGGCACCGGGTCACCGCGGTCGACATCAACCCGCACCAGCTGGCCTACGCCCGGCGGCGGCTGGCCAGCGCGCCCCCGGTGCGGGGCAGCGCCGAGCACCTGCTGACGGTGGGCCGCACCCTGCTGCGGGCCGGCGCGCCGGGCTGGCGGCTGGG
>NZ_QPKK01000012.1 GCF_003344635.1 Desertihabitans aurantiacus | reverse complement strand
CGGGAGACGGACGTGCCGTCCGGCCTGGGGGCCGGACGGCACGTCCGCGGGGGTGGGCAGGGACCGCTCAGCTGGTGAGCAGGTCCAGGTCGTAGGTGGTGAGGATCTCGTTCACCGGCTGGGAGAAGGAGACGGTCGGCTGGCCGACCTTCTCCCCGCACACCCCGCTGGTGCCGTAGAGGCGTCCGCCGCTGGTGACCGCCTGGGCCTGCTGGCCCGACACGTTCGCGCCCCCGGAGTCGCCGCCCTCGGTGCAGGCGCTGTGCTGGGTCAGTCCGCCGACGGTGTCGGAGCCGCCGTAGTTGACCGTGACGTTCTTGCGCTGGATGGTGCCGCACGTCCAGGCGGTGGTGCGTCCGCTCTTGCAGATGGCCGCACCCACGGCGGCCTCGCTCGAGCCGGCGACGGGGGTGGCCGACCCGTCGTAGGTGCTCACCGCGGCGCTGGGGGTGACGCCGGCGGCCAGCGCGAACGCGGTGTAGTCGTCCCCGGGGAAGCTCACCCCGATCGGCGTGCCCATCGCGGTGCCCTTGAAGGTGAAGTTGCTCGCACCCTCGGCGCAGTGGCCGGCCGAGACCATCGCCGGACGTCCGCCGGCGTCGGTGGCGGTGAAGCCGACCGAGCAGACGTAGGTGCCGCCGTCGGCGCGGAACTCGTACTGCTCACCGCCCACCATGCCGACCGTGGTCTCGGTGCGGCCCTCGACCTCGACCACCTCGGCACCGGCGGCCTCGGCCTCGGCGACGGCGCGCTCGGTGGCCGCGTCGTCGGCGTCGGCCGCGACCTCGACGACCACGCGGTTGGCCTTCGGGTCGACGCCCCAGCTCACCAGGCCCGGGGCGGCGACGGCCTCCACGGCGCTCATCGTCTCGTCGAGGTCGGCCTGGCTGCGCTGCACGACCCGGGCCTCGGCCCCGCTGGCCCGCACCTTCTCCGCGGCCGCCTCGTCCGTGACGGCGACGACCAGCTGCTCGCCCTCGATGTAGCTGCCCGCCTGCTCCTGCTCGTCGAGGTCGGCGACGACCTCCTCCGACGTGCGGCTGAGCTCGGCCTCGCGCTGGAACTGCTGACGCGCCTCGGCGACGCTGATGCCCTCGGAGGCGGCCAGCGCCTCCTCGGCGGCGGTGGCGTCGGGCTCGGCCGCGGCGGGGGTCAGCGAGGTGGCCAGGGCGAGCGTCGCGGCGCCGGCGAGCAGCCCGAGGCCGAGCCGGCGCCGACGGCGCGGGGTGGGGGTGGGTGCCATGCGGGAGGGCCTTCCTGGTGCGGGGCTGGGGCCGGGACCGTCCGGAAAGCGGGGGCCCTCCGGGTCTGCTGAGGAAACTAGACCCGTTCTCTCAGCCATGTCAACACATTGGACAACCTGTCAATGATATTGACATCGCGCTCCGGCGGTCAGCCCGGGTCGGCGGGCTCGGGCTCACGCGCGCGGACGTACCGGATCACCAGGTAGGTGACCGGGAGCAGCACGACCTCCACCAGCACCTTGTAGACGAAGCCGGTGACGACGTAGTTGACCAGGCTGGCCAGCGGGATGGAGTCGCCGCCCAGCCAGCTCCCCGGAGAGCCGAAGGCCAGGGAGCAGAAGACGACGGTGTCGACCAGCTCGCCGACCACGGTCGAGCCGAGCAGCCGCAGCCACAGCCGGCGTCCGCCGGTGCGGCGCTTCAGCCGCACCAGCACCAGGGCGTTGAGCAGCTGTCCGGCCAGGTAGCCGCACAGGCTGGCCACCACGATCCGCGGCACGAACCCGAGCACGCTGGCCCAGGCCTCCTGCAGCGCCCAGTCGCTGGCCGGAGGCATCGCGGCCACCACCCAGAACGTCAGCGACATCAGCGCGGCCAGCACGAAACCGACGACGATCGCCCGCCGGGCCCGCCGCCACCCGTACACCTCGGCCAGCACGTCGCCGAGCACGTAGGTGAGCGGGAAGAGGAACGCGCCGCCGTCGGTGATGACCGGCAGCACCGGGTAGCCGCCGACCGCGACCTCGGGGCCGAGCTGGATGAGCTTGGTCGCCCCGATGTTGGAGATCAGCAGCAGCCCGACGAACAGCGCGACCACGAGGTCGTAGTTGCCCCGGGCCGGCGCGGCGGGGCGGCGGGACGGGCTCGGCTCCTCGGTCGGGGCGGGTCGTGGCACGGCTGGGAAGCGTAGTGGTTTGCTGATGTGGTTCGGTGGGGAACAACAGGTGGTCGCGAGCTGCTCGCGCCACCCGGACGAGAACATGACGAGCGGACGTCACCCGACGGCCGCCGCCAGGGAGGAGAAGCCATGAGCCAGTACAACGAGGACGCCCCGGACGAGTCGGAGCAGCTGGACCAGGGCGAGTTCCACCGCACCCTCGAGGGCGAGAAGCCCGGCTCCGACCCGCTCGACCAGGGCTGGGTGGCCCCGGACAAGTGGTCGGCCGCCGAGGGCTACGGCAACACCGTCCAGGAGCAGCGCGAGGGCGAGACCCTCGACATGCGCATGGCCCAGGAGGAGCCCGACGTCGGCGTCGAGGACGAGGAGCCGCTGCCGCAGACGATCGACTCCGACACCACCGACGAGGACATCATCGAGCCCGAGCTCGACGTGCTGGACGACTCCCAGGTCGGCGACGAGCGCGCCGGCCGGCTGACCGCCACCTCCGGCGGTGAGGGGATGGGCGTGGAGGACTCCGAGGACGAGCTGCTCGCCACCGACGTCGGCATCGACAACGCCGCCGCCGGCGCCGAGGAGGCCGCCGTGCACGTGGTCGAGGACGACGACGTCGTCACGCTGCCGGACGACCCCGAGGTCTGAGCGGTGGTGGTCGAGGAGCAGGCGGCCCGTCCCGAGCAGGAGGTGGCCGCCTGCTGGTTGACCGACATGGATGGCGTGCTGGTGCACGAGCAGCACGCCATCCCCGGCGCCGCCGACTTCATCGCCGAGCTGCAGCGCACCTCGCGGCGGTTCCTGGTGCTCACCAACAACTCGATCTACACCGCCCGCGACCTGCAGGCCCGGCTCAGCGCCTCCGGCATCGACCTGCCCGAGGAGAACCTGTGGACGTCCGCGCTGGCGACGGCGGCGTTCCTGGCCGAGCAGGCCACCGAGCGCACGGCCTACGTGATCGGGGAGGCCGGGCTCACCTCGGCGCTGCACGAGGCGGGGTTCGTGCTCACCGACGCCGACCCCGAGTACGTGGTGCTGGGGGAGACCCGCACCTACTCCTTCGAGGCCATCACCCGGGCGATCCGGCTCGTGGCGGGCGGAGCGAAGTTCATCGCCACCAACCCCGACGCGACCGGGCCCTCGAAGGAGGGGCCGCTGCCGGCCACCGGCTCGGTCGCCGCGCTGATCACCCGGGCCACGCAGGTCGAGCCCTACTACGTGGGCAAGCCGAACCCGCTGATGATGCGCTCCTCGCTCAACCGGATCGACGCCCACTCCGAGACCACGATCATGGTGGGGGACCGGATGGACACCGACATCGTCTCCGGGCTGGAGGCCGGGCTGCGCACCGCCCTGGTGCTCACCGGCTCGACCCGGCGCGAGGACGTCCGCCGGTTCCCCTACCGGCCCACCTGGATCGTCGACTCGATCGCCGACCTGGTGCCGAAGGTGGAGCAGTGGCGGCCCAGCGAGTCCGCCGAGCTCAGCGCCGACTGAGCGAGCCCGGCGGGCCGCCGACGGCGAGGACGCCTCGGTTGAGGTGAAGGTGGTCGAGCCACTGGGCACCGTCTCCGACGTCATCGTGGACCTGGGCAGCGCGCTGTTCGTGGTCCGCGTCCCCGGGTTCAGCGAGCTGACGGTGGGGGACCGGGTGGTGCTCGGGGCCGAGCGGGCCACCGTGCACTGCTTCGACCCCACCACCGAGGAGCGCCTGACCGCCGCCGACCGCTGACGGCCAGGCGCTCCGCCCCCGGCGACGCCCGTCAGCCGGAGTGGGCGCCGACGGCGGCGATCGGGGCGTCCAGCTCGGGCAGGTTGCGCCGGACCGGCTCGGGCCAGGCCAGGGTCACCCCGAGGTCGGTCGACAGCAGCCGCTGCAGCTCCCCGCGCAGGCTCGGGTCGGCGTGCACGTCGGCCGGCCGGACCCCCCGCTCGGCGCAGAGCGCCGACAGCGCCCCGACGGCCTCGCCGATCGACCACTCCACCGGGTGCAGACGGTAGGCGCCGTTGGTGATGTGGGTGGTGCCGATGTTCTTGTTCGCCGCCAGCAGGTTCGTGACGTCGCGGGGGATCAGCGCACCGAGCGGGATCTGGAAGGGAAAGCAGTCGATGTCGACGTAGGTGCGTCCTGCGGTCGAGGGGTGCAGGTCGATCCGGTAGTAGCCGGTGCCGACGGAGTCCTCGAACAGCTCCGAGCCGGTGCGCTCGCCGCGCATCTCCTTGCCGATGTGGCCCTCGTGCACGGTGAACAGCGCCCTGATCCGGCGCGACTCGCGGATGTAGGGCTCCATCGCCAGCCCGTCGGCGGTGCCCAGGACGTCCCCGCGCAGCCGCAGCTCGGGGTAGCCGGTGCCGCCGTCGCCGCGGGGGGCCGCCGTCTGCAGCCAGTGCACGAAGGACAGGGTCAGCTGGCGGGCGTCCTCGAGCGCCTCGCGGTGCTGCTGCGGGGAGACCCCGAGCAGCGGTGCCTCCCAGTAGTCGACCTGCGGCCAGTTGACCAGGGTGACCTCTCCGCCGGGGAAGTCCGGGCGCAGGTGCCGACGGGCCAGGATCCGCCGGTAGTGCCACAGGTCCTTGGCCAGGCTGGTGGGGGCCTCGGCCGGGTCGCCGTCGAACACCGGACGGGTGCGACGGGCCAGCGAGATCGGTTCGACGTCGTCGAAGGAGAGCTGCGGGCCGGGCCAGAACGGCGCCACCTGGGTGGCGAAGTAGTCGTAGCGCTCCGGCCGGGGGACGGTGTTGTCCTGGCCCGGTGCCCACTCCAGCGCGCAGCACCAGGAGATCGCCTGCTGGTCCAGCGGGTCGGCCACCTCGGGGGCGTGCAGCTCGCCGTGCTCGGCCCGCGCCTCGGCCCCGATCACATGCTCAACGTCGGCCAGCGGGAGCAGGTCGCCGAGCTCGGTGGCGTCGGCCACCAGGGTGCCGACCAGCCGGCGCTCGACGCCGGTGCGACGGTCGCGGACGACGACCGAGCTGATCTGCCCGCCCTCGTGGGTGGCGCCCACCGGCTCGTGCTCGCGCAGCCAGGTCAGACGTCCCGAGGCCAGCAGCGGCGAGACCATCTCCTCCAGCACCAGGGCGCCGATCCGGGGCTCGTGGCAGAGCCGGGAGACGAAACCCGCACCGGGGTTGAGCTGCTGGTCGGCCGCCGCCTCGTCGCTCAACGGGTAGTGGCGCCGGTAGTGCTCCCGGACGCCCTCGCGCAGCTCGACGTAGCTCGGCGAGGCGGCGGGGGTCTCGATCCAGGCGTGCTCGTCGGGCGGGACGCCCTGGGTGGTGAGCTGGCCGCCGAGCCAGGGCGAGCGCTCGGTGAGCACAACCCGGCGCCCGAGACGCGCCGCGGTGAGCGCCGCGGCGACGCCGCCCAGGCCGCCGCCGACCACCACCAGGTCGGCGGTGAGCACGTCGGTCGGGCGGGTGGGGGAGGTCGGAGTGGCGCCGTTGGCAGGGGTGGACATGGGTTCCTCTCGTTGGGGATCGGTGGGACGGGAGCGGGCTCAGCCCTTGACGGAGCCGTCGGCGAGTCCGGAGACGAAGTGGCGCTGGTTGAGCAGGAAGATGACCAGCACCGGCACGGTGGCCAGCACGGCACCGGCCATCAACGTCCCGTAGCGGACCGTGCCGGTGGCCAGGAACTGCGCCAGCGCCAGCTGGACGGTCTGCACCTGCGGCGACTGGGTGATGACCAGCGGCCACAGGAAGTCGTCCCAGACGCCGGTGAAGGTGAAGATGGCGATCACCGCGACGATCGGTCGGGACAGCGGCAGGTAGATGGCGGTGAAGATCCGCAGCTCACCGGCGCCGTCCACCCGGGCCGCCTCGGCCAGGTCCGGGTTGGCGGTGGTGAAGTACTGCCGGGCCAGGAAGATGTTCATCGTCATGACCAGGTGCGGCAGCATCAGCCCCGGCAGGCTGTCCAGCAGCCCCGTCCCGCCGTAGCCGGCCAGGTCGTTCCCGCCGGCCAGCGGGAACCCCTTGGCCATGAGGAACAGCGGGATCAGGGTGACCGATCCCGGGATGGCGGCGGTGGACAGCAGCAGGTAGAACAGCGCGGTGCTGCCCCGGAAGGGCAGCAGGGCGAAGGCGTAGCCGGCTGCCACGGCGGCCAGGCAGTTGGTCAGCACCGGCACCACGGTGACCACCAGCGAGTTGAGCATGGCCCGGCCGAGGTTGGCGTCGGTGACGGCGTGGCCGTAGTTGAGCGCCGTGGGCTGCGCCGGCAGCAGCGACACCGACGAGAAGGCCTGCTCCTCGGGGGTGAAGGAGATGCTGACCATCCAGGCGAAGGGCACCAGCACGAGCAGGGTGGCGGAGAGCAGCACCAGCCGGGTGGGCCAGCCGCCGCGGACGGCCCCGCGCCAGCCCGGGCCCCGTGCGGGCGCCGCGGCGGCGACGGGGGCGCTCACGACCTCCTCCCGGCGATCCCGCGGATGGAGAGGAAGGAGAAGGCCGCGATGAAGCCGAACAGCACGAAGGCCATCGCCGAGGCGCTGCCGAAGCTGTTGTACTGGAACGCCTCGGTGTAGATGAGGTAGTTGACCGTGGTGGTGCTGGCCAGTGGTCCGCCGCCGGTGAGGATGAACAGCTCGGCGAACCCCTGGGCCAGGTAGATGATGTCCATCGCGACCACGTAGGTGAGGATCGGCCGCAGCCCCGGCAGGGTGATGTGGCGGAATCGTCGCCAGGCGCCGGCCCCGTCGGTGCTGGCCGCCTCGTACAGCTCCCTGGGGATCGACTGCAGACCGGCGAGCAGCAGCACCATGTTGCTGCCGAGGGCCTTCCAGACCCGCATCGCGGCCACGGCCGGCATCGCGGTGTCCTCCTCCAGCAACCACGACTGTGGTGGCAGGCCGAGACCGGTGAGCGCCTCGTTGAACAGCCCGTTCGGCGAGTACATCCACAGCCAGACCACCGCGACGGTGGTGAGCGAGACGATGTGCGGCACGTAGAGCGCGGAGCGGAAGAAGCCGATCCCGCGGAAGGGCCGGTTCGCCAGGACGGCCAGACCGAGCGCGATCGCCACGGTGGGCGGCAGCACCATCAGCACGTACTGCCCGGTGACGGCCAGCGCACGGCCGAAGTCCTCGTCGCCGACCAGCGCGAAGTAGTTCGCGACGCCGACCCACTCCGGTCCGGAGCGGCTGAGCGGGCTGTACTCGGTGAAGCTGAGCACCAGCCCGTAGACGACCGGCACCAGCTGGTAGACGACGACGTAGAGGCTGGCCGGGAGGACGAAGAGGACGCCGATCCACTGGGTGGGACGCAGCCGGCGGCGGCGGCGCGGCTCCGCGGCCCCCGGGGCGGGCGCGGCCGGGACCCGGACCGCGGTCTGCTCGAGGGTCGACACGTCAGCCGGCCCTGCCGAGCACGTCGTCCACCTCGGCCGCGGCCCGGCTGAGCGCCTCCTCGGCCGGGACCTTGCGGTTGGCGGCCTGCTCCAGGTGCCGGGCCATCGTGTCGCGCACCTGCACCCAGCCGGCGACGTTGGGGTTGGGCACCATGGCCGGTGCGGCGGCGAGGAAGGCCTGCAGCACGGGCGACTCCGAGACGTAGGCCGAGCTGGCCGCCGAGGCCCGCATCGGGATGGCGCCGATGCCCTCGGTGTACTCGACCGACACCTCCGGTGAGACCAGGTAGCTGATGAACTCCCAGGCGAGCTCCTGCTCGGGGCTGTCGGCGTTGATCATCAGGCCCGGGCCGGCCCCGCCGAAGGCGGCCGGTGCGGTGCTGCCGTCGAAGCTCATCGCGGGCGCGACGCGCAGGTCGAGGTCGGGGTCGGCGGCCATCATCTGCTGCACCTGGGGCGCGGTGGCGATCATCATGGCGGCGTCGCCGGAGACCAGCGGCTGCTGCGCGGGCGGCAGGGTGCTGAGGTCCTGGCCGAGCGAGCCGGCCACCGCCTGCTCGCCGGAGTAGGCGTCGGTGATGTAGTCGAGCACCTCGGTGCCCTCGGGGGAGGCGAAGGTGGCGTGGGTGCCGTCCGGGCTGATCTGGCTGCCGCCGTCGGCGTAGAGCAGGGTGGCGAAGCTCTGCTGCAGACCGATCGGGTGACTGGGCAGCAGCAGGCCGGCCCGGGTGATCCGGTCGCCGTCCCGCTCGGTGAGCTCGCGGGCCACCTCCTTGGCCTCCACCCAGGTGGCCGGCGGCTGGTCGGGGTCGAGCCCGGCCTCGGTGAAGGCGTCGGCGTCGTAGACCAGCAGGCTGGCCTGCAGCGACAGCGGCATCAGGTACTGGGTGCCGTCGACCTGCCCACCGGGCAGCGCGGCGGCCATGTCCTCCCGGTCGGCGGCGTCCAGCTGCTCCAGGAAGGGCCCCAGGTCGGTCAGGCGCTCGTTGGCGACGAAGTCGGCCACCGCCGCGGGACCGTGGCCGAAGACGTCGGGGGCGGTGCTCGCCGCGTAGGCGGCGTTGAGCTTGGTCGACATGTCGGGCCAGTCCAGGAAGGTGACGTCGACCGTGGCCCCGGTCTCGGCCTCGAAGCGGGGCACGATCGTCTCGGTGACCAGCTCGATCTCGGTGGCGTTGGTGCCGGGGAACCACACCGTCAGGTGGGTGCCATCGCCACCGCTCTCGGCCGGGTCGGCGGTCGGGGGACCACCCAGACCGCATGCCGACAGGGCGAGGACGGGGCCTGCGAGGGCCAGGGCGAGCAGCCGCCGGGCTGCTCCACGGCTGGACGACGAACTCATCGGAACTCCCTTGTTTCGATTGGTGTTTCGTATTAGTGGACGACCGGGCCAGCGGTGCGTCGGAGGTGGGGGTCAGTCGCCGAGTGGGGCGCTGATCGTGGTCGGCACCACCCGCTCCTCGCAGGGGTGCAGCTCCTGGTGGTCGGCCGGCAGCCGGCCGTCCAGGATGTCGGCGAGGACGCTCAGGGTGCGGGCACCCACGGCGCGCTTGGGGATCCGCAGCTGGCTCCAGTGCGTGGCCGCCGGGTCGCTGACCCCGTCCAGGCAGACGACCGACAGCTGGGCGGGCAGCATCACCCCGACGGCGTCGGCGCGGGCCTGCACGGCGGCGGCGTCCTCGGCCGCCTCGACCAGCACGGCCGTGGCACCGTCGGCCCGCCAGCGCGCCGGGCCATGGTCGCGCCCGAGCCGGGCGATGTCGTACCAGCGGGGGGACGCCCCGAGGGCGGAGAGGGCGTCGGTGTAGGCGGTGCGGCGGTCGCGTTGCGGGGTCTCGTGCTTCACCCCGCGCAGGTAGGCGATCTCGCGGTGGCCCGCGGCGGCGAGCATCCCGACCACGCGGGTGACCCCCGAGACGTAGTCCACGCCGACCGAGGCGACGCCGGGCAGGGAGTCCCGCCGGCCCAGCACGACGAAGGGGTACTGCTCGGCGCTCAGCCGGCGCAGCTCGTCGTCGTCGCGGTCCAGTCCGATGACCACCGTGCCGTCGGCCAGTCGCAGCCGGTTCGAGCCGTTGCCGTAGATGCTGCGACGCCCGTCGGGGCGCTGGGTGGAGGCGAACAGCACCAGGTCGCGGCCGAGCTCGACCGCCCGCTCCTCGATGCCGACCAGGAACTCGTGGAAGTAGTCGTCGGGCCCGACCGGGAAGACGGGTTCGAAGGTGTGCACCCCGATGAGGTCGCTGCGCCCACCGCGCAGGGAGCGGGCGGCGGCGTCGGGGACGTAGCTGAGCTCGGCCATCGCCTGGCGGATCCGGGCCTCGGTGGTGGCGGAGATGCTGTGCTCGGCCGCCTTGCCGTTGAGCACGAGGGAGACGGCCGTCTGGGAGACGTTGGCCCGCCGTGCGATGTCTCGCTGACTCGGCCTGCGCATCGTCGCCACCTCCTCCCGGCCGGGTGGCTAATACGAAACAGGAAGGCGGACCCGACGTCAAGACCGCGGTGCTGGGGATCCACCGCCGGGGGTCAGACGTCCTCGGGCGCGAGGCGCTCGGCGCGCAGCGCCCGGTGAACCGCCCGCTCCAGCTCGTCGGTGACGACGGAGAAGAACTGCTTGGCGGTAGGTCTCGTCGGTGACCGCGCTGACGGTGAAGTACAGCCCGGAGAAGGCGGCCAGGAACAGCGACACCTTGACCAGCTCCAGGGAGACGCTGCCGAGGTGGGGCACGTGGGAGGTGGCCTCCAGGCCGGTCCAGGACAGCTGGGTCTGCTGGTCCATGATCAGCGATCCGAAGACGAGCAGGAAGACGAACACCGCCGCGGTCACCGGCCGCACCTGTGCGCCTCGCTGGTCATGGCCGCGGATCCTAGCCAGCGGGCCGGTGCCGGACGGGGTCCACAAGCCGGTGGGCGTGGACGGGGGCGCGGCGTAGAGTGGTGCGCGCACCAGACACGAGCTGCCGGGTGGCCGAGGGGCCGCCGGCGCCAGGCCACGGAGGACGATCCTGACGACACCACAGGGCGCGACGACGGGGAACGCGCACCGAGACGCCGAGGGGGCGCCCACCGGCGTCCGCCGGATCACCGTCCCGACCTCCATCGACATGGTCAACGTGCTCGGCCCGCAGGACGAGTTCCTCCGCATCCTCGAGCGCCGGCTGGACGCCGACATCCACGTCCGCGGCAACGAGGTGACACTCACCGGCGACCCGGAGGCGATCAGCCAGGGCGCGGACGTGCTGACCGAGATGATCACCGTGCTGCGCACCGGCCAGGGGCTCGCCCCGGACACGGTGGAGCGGCTGGTCTCGATGATGGCCGAGCAGTCCGGCACCAGCCCGGCGGAGGTGCTGACCCAGAACATCCTGTCCAACCGCGGCAAGACGATCCGGCCCAAGACCCTCAACCAGAAGCGCTACGTCGACGCCATCGACAAGCACACGGTGGTCTTCGGCATCGGCCCGGCCGGTACCGGCAAGACCTACCTGGCGATGGCCAAGGCCGTGCAGGCGCTGCAGCGCAAGGACGTCAACCGGATCATCCTCACCCGGCCCGCGGTGGAGGCGGGGGAGAACCTGGGCTTCCTGCCGGGCACGCTGAACGACAAGATCGACCCCTACCTGCGCCCGCTCTACGACGCGCTGCACGACATGGTCGACCCCGACTCGATCCCGCGGCTGCTGACGTCGGGGACGATCGAGGTGGCCCCGCTGGCCTACATGCGCGGGCGCACCCTCAACGACGCCTTCATCATCCTCGACGAGGCCCAGAACACCTCGATGGAGCAGATGAAGATGTTCCTCACCCGGCTCGGCTTCGGGGCCAAGATGGTCGTCACCGGCGACATCACCCAGGTCGACCTCCCCGGCGGCACCCGCAGCGGTCTGCGCGCCGTGCAGGGGGTGCTCGAGGGCGTGGAGGACATCGCGTTCTGCCAGCTCACCAACCACGACGTCGTGCGCAACGCGCTGGTCGGCAAGATCGTCGCCGCCTACGACAAGTTCGAGTCGCTGCTGGGTGAGCAGGACCAGCGCTCCGGTCGGCGTCGGGGTCATCGGTGACGGTCGAGCGGAGCGAGCGGTGACCGTCGAGCTCAACAACGAGTCCGGCCAGCCGGCCGACACCGAGGCGCTGGTGGCGCTGGCGACCTTCGCCCTGGACCGGCTGCGGATACATCCGCTGGCCGAGCTGAGCATCCTGCTGGTCGACGAGGAGACGATGTCGGCCTACCACGAGCGGTTCATGGGCGAGCCCGGCCCGACCGACGTCCTCTCCTTCCCGATGGACGAGCTGCGCGCCCCGGCCGACGACGAGGACCCGCCGGAGGGGCTGCTCGGCGACATCGTGCTCTGCCCGTCGGTGACCAGCCGGCAGGCCGCCGAGCACGGCCGCACCGCCGAGGAGGAGGCGGAGTACCTGCTGGTGCACGGGCTGCTGCACCTGCTCGGCCACGACCACGCCGAGCCGGAGGAGAAGAAGGCGATGTTCGACCTCAAGGACGCCATCCTCGCCGCCTGGGCGGACGAGCGCCCGGTCCGGTCGGGCCGGTGATCGCCGTGTCGGGCGAGGACCCCGGGCCGAGTACTCCGGGCGGCCGCACCGGTCCGCCGACCCCGCCGGGGTCGGCCCCGGGCGACGGCCGCCCGCGACGCACTGCTCCCGGGAGCCGACGATGACCCAGACCTCCGTCGTCCTGCTCGTCGTCGCCGGGGTGCTCACGGTGCTGGCCGGGGTGCTGGCCGCCGCCGAGTCGGCGCTGACCGCGTTCTCCAAGGCCCGCGCGCAGGAGCTGGTGGACGAGGGCCGCACCGGCGCGGCCCGGCTGCTGAAGCTGCTGCAGGACCCGGCGCCCTACCTCAACACCGCCCTCTTCCTGCGCACCATCTGCGAGATCACCGCCATCGTGCTGGTGGCCGACGTGGTGTTCGACCTCATCGGGGCGGCCTGGCTGCAGTGGCTGATCACCGCCGGCGCGATGATCGTCGTCTCCTTCGTGCTGTGGGGGGTGGCGCCGCGCACGCTGGGCCGCCAGCACGCCGACCGGGTGGCCGTGGCGATGGCCCGTCCGCTCTCGGCCCTGACCACCGTGCTCGGCCCGGTGCCGCAGCTGCTCATCCTGCTGGGAAACGCCCTCACCCCTGGCCGCGGCTTCAGCGACGGACCGTTCTCCAGCGAGGCCGAGCTGCGCGAGCTGGTCGACATGGCCGAGGCCAGCGAGCTGATCGAGGCCCGCGAGCGGCGGATGATCCACTCCGTCTTCGAGCTCGGTGACACCATCGTCAAGGAGGTGATGGTGCCGCGCACCGAGATCGTCTCGATCGAGGAGGACAGGAGCCTGCGCCAGGCCATCTCGCTGGCGCTGCGCTCGGGCTACAGCCGGATCCCGGTCACCCGGGAGGGGTTGGACGACGTGGTCGGCGTGGTCTACCTCAAGGACCTGATGCGACGCCAGTTCGACAACCCGCGCGCGGAGACCTCGGAGAAGGTCTCGAAGGTGATGCGCGACGTCGTCTGGGTGCCCGACTCCAAGCCGGTGGACGCGCTGCTGCGCGAGATGCAGCTGACCCGCAGCCACCTGGTGATGGTGGTCGACGAGTTCGGCGGCACCGCCGGGCTGGCCACCATCGAGGACATCCTGGAGGAGATCGTCGGCGAGATCGTCGACGAGTACGACCGCGAGGTCGACCCGGTGACCGAGCTCGGGCCCGGCCGCTACCGGGTGACCTCGCGGCTGGCGGTGGACGAGGTCGGCGAGCTGTTCGGGCTGCGGCTGGAGGACGAGGACGTCGACAGCATCGGCGGTCTGCTGGCCAAGCACCTCGGCCGGGTGCCGATCGACGGCTCGACGGTGGTGGTCGAGGGTCTGGAGCTGGTGGCCGAACGGGCCACCGGTCGGCGCAAGGGGATCGGGACGGTCCTCGTGTCGCGGGTGGCCGACCAGCAGGACGCCACCGCCGAGACCGGCCCGGGCGAGGACGAGCTCGGGGGCGTCCTGGTCGAGGCCGAGCCCGCCGAGGCGGTCGAGGGCCGGCTCCGCGCCTGAGCACGCGGTGTCGCCGGCCGACGACGCCCCCGGACGCCGCTAGCCTCCGCGGGTGACCACGCCCGACCACCGCGCGACGCCCGTCCTCACCGAGCACCGCTGGCCGTGGTCGGTGCAGCTGGTCGACCTGCTGACCCGGTTGCTGCTGTGCACCGCGGCCGCCGGGCTGGCGGTCTTCCTGGTCGGGGTGTTCGCGATGCTCGTGCTGACCGAGCTGTACCCGGTGGTCGCGTCGCGGATCGACCGGGTGTCGCGGATGGCCGTCGGCGTCTACGCCGGCGGCGGGGCGGCTGCCCTGCTGCTCGGCGGCTACGCCTTCGCCGCGCACCGCTGGCTCGAGGTCGGCGCGCTGCGCCGCTGGGGGGCCGAGGCCCCGCACCGGGTGCCGGTCGACCCGCAGCGCCGGACGGTCCGCGCCGACAGCCCGTCCGGGACCCTCGGGACGGCCGCGGGCTGGACGGCCGGGCTGTCGGGGTTCATGGTGCTCGCCAGCGTCTGGATCCTGTTCGAGGACCCCGACCTGGAGGGGCTCACGGTGCTGGCGGTCTCGCTGCTGGTGTGCGGGTTCGGCGTCGGCGGCATCGTCCTCGCCCGTCGGATCGGACGCGGCTGGTCGGACCACACCCGGGCGGTGGCGTCGGCGTGGGCGACCACCCTGCCGCGGGCCGTGCACACCGACCGCGACCGCCGGCGGGCCGGGCGCTGGGGCGAGCAGGTGCTCGACCTCGGTCCGCAGCGGGCACGCCACGTCGCCTCCTGGCTGGGCCGCACGGCCGGTGCGGCGACCTCGCTGTCGGCGCTGGCGGGGGTGCCCGGGCTGGTGCTGCGCCAGCCCTGCCGTGACTGCGACCCGCGCACCCTCGACGCGGCCGGCGAGACCACGATCGACTGGCTGGTGACGACGGCCTTCGCGCTGCTGGTGGTCGGGCTGCTGCTGGGCCTGGCCCGGGGTGGGCTCGTCCTGCTGCTCGCCGTGGTGCAGCGGACCGTGCTGCAGCGCGGGGCGCGGGCTCCGCGGCGGCCCCGGGTGTCCCGCGAGATCGTCGCCGAGGTGCTCACCCTGACGAGCCCGGAGCGGCTGCTGGGGCTGGTGCTGCTGGTGGCGGGTGCCGCCGCGGCGCCGCTGCCGCTGGTGGCCGCGCTCGCCGAGGAGGTGGCGGGCTGGTGGACGACCGGCGGCCTGGTCGGGGCGGTGCTGCTGCTGGCCGGGGCCGGGCTCCTCCTGGTCGACCACGCGGTGGGCCCGCGGTGGCGCCAGCGGCTGCGGGAGGCCTACGCGCCGGGCGACGTCGACGTCGAGGAGGGGGTGGCGCGGAGGCGTCGACGTGGCCGCAACCGGGAGTCCGGGGGCGACCAGCAGGCCGGCGTCCACCACGACTCCGGCGGCGGTGACAGCGGTGGTGGCTCGGACGGCGGCGGTGACGGCGGCGGCGGTGGCGGTGGCGGTGGCGGGGACTAGGATCGCCGACGCGCCGGGCCGCGGCGTCCAGGACGAGAGAGGAGCGCGATGACCACCGAGCACCGGTCGGGGTTCGCCTGCTTCGTCGGCCGTCCCAACGCGGGCAAGTCGACGCTGACCAACGCCATCGTCGGCTCCAAGGTGGCGATCGCCTCCTCCAAGCCGCAGACCACCCGGCACGCGGTCAAGGGCATCGTCACCCGCCCAGACGCCCAGCTGGTGCTCATCGACACGCCGGGGCTGCACAAGCCGCGGACGCTGCTGGGGGAGCGGCTCAACGACGTGGTGCGGGCCACCTGGTCCGAGGTCGACGTGGTGGGGGTGTGCCTGCCGGCCAACCAGCGCATCGGACCGGGTGACACCTACCTGGTCAAGCAGGTCGCCGAGCTGCGCAAGCGGCCGAAGCTGGTGGCGCTGGCCACCAAGTCCGACCTGGTCTCCCCGGCGCGGATGCGTGAGCACCTGCTCGCCATCGGCGCGCTGGAGGAGTCGATGGGGCTGCGCTGGGAGCACATCATCCCGGTGTCCGCGGTCGCCGACGACCAGGTCGACGTGGTCGCCGACGAGATCATCGGGCTGCTGCCGCCCGGCCCGGCCTACTACCCCGACGGCGAGATCACCGACGAGCCCGACGAGACCCTGGTGGCCGAGCTGATCCGCGAGGCCGCGCTGGAGGGTGTGCGCGACGAGCTGCCGCACTCGATCATGGTGGTCGTCGACGAGATGGGCCTGCGCGAGGGGCGTCCGGACGACAAGCCGCTGCTCGACGTCTTCGCCTCGATGGTGGTCGAGCGCGACTCCCAGAAGGGCATCATGATCGGCCACAAGGGTTCGCGGCTGCGCGACGTCGGCACCGCCGCCCGGATGCAGATCCAGGCCCTGCTCGGCACCCCGGTCCACCTGGATCTCAAGATCAAGGTGATGAAGGACTGGCAGCGCGACGCCAAGTCGCTCAACCGCCTCGGCTTCTGACCCCGGTCCGAGGCGTTCGGCGCGGGCACGGCCACCCGCCCAACCCCTGAGAACGCGTATGTCGTTGCGGTGACGTCCGGCGTGGCGCGGTGTGTCGGGCCCGCCGGCGCCCTCGACGAACACGTTCTCAGGGTCGGGGCCGGGTCGCGGCGCCTCGGCCCGCTGCGTCGAGTGCAGGTCGCTCCGGGAGGTGCAGCACGACGTTCCCGTCCTCCACCTCGACCGGGTAGCCGCGCAGACGCACGCGCGAGCCGGAGGCGAGGTGGTGGCCGTCCAGCAGGTCGAACTCCCACCCGTGCCACGGGCACTGCAGGACCTCCCCGTCGCGCCCGGGCCGGTACTCGGCCACCGCCGAGGGCAGCAGCGTCCCGGTGACCCGGCCGCGGCAGACCGGCGCGGCCTGGTGCGGGCAGTGGTTGCGCCACGCAACGACCCGCCCGCGCACGCGGAACAGCCCGATCTCCAGCCCCGACGCCTGCACCAGCAGCACACCCCGTTCGGGCACATCCACCTCTGCTGCCACCACCACCCGACTCACTCGTGGTACCCGTCGGCTGCAGGACGTCCGCAGCCCCACTGCTGCGGTGTGGAGGCAGCTGCTCGGGCGGCGGCGGACCGTCCAGGCCGTAGAGCTCGGCAGCCGTCCCCCCCATGATCCGGGCCCGGACCGCCGGGTCGACCCGGCGGAAGAGCACCTCGGGGTTGTCGTTGTCCCAGTGCGGGTAGTCGGAGGAGAACATCAGCGTCCGTCCGGCGTCCACCATCGCCAGCACCTGCTCCAGCTGCTGGGGGTGCGGCGGCTCCTCGATCGGCTGGCTGGTGAGCCGGACGTGCTCGGCGACGTACTCCGAGGGCAACCGGCGCAGCCAGGGGGTGGTGTCGCGCAGCGCCTTGTAGTTCTTGTCCAGGCGCCACAGCAGGGACGGCAGCCAGGACACCCCGCCCTCCACCAGCACCACCCGCAGGTCGGGGAACGCCTCGAACACGCCCTCGCAGAGCAGACTGGCCAGCTGCGCCATCGCCGTCAGCGGGAGCAGGCTGTGCCACTCCAGGTAGCGCGAGGGGTAGCCCACCGGCGTGGGTGGGGCGGCGCCGCCGGCCCCCTCGGCCCCGGGGTGCAGCGCGACCGGCAGCCCCCGCTCGGCCGCGGCCCGGTAGATGGGGTGGTAGCGACGCCGGCCGCAGGGCTCTCGGGTGGTGGTGGCCATCAGCACCTGCACCACGGCCTCCCGATCGCCGCACCGCTCGATCTCCGCCACGGCCGCCCCGGGGTCGTCGGCGTTGACGAGCACCGAACCCCGGAAGCGGCGGCTGACCCCGAGCCAGTCGGCGGCGGTGGCGTCGTTGACGGCGCGGGCGACGGCGTCGAGGTAGTCGGGGTCGTGGCCCAGCGGGAGCACGAACGGACCGGTCAGCACGGCGTAGTCGATCGCGTAGCGGTCGAGGTGGTCGCTGAGGAGGAACAGCGGGTCGCTGGCCGGCGGGCCGCCGTCGGGTGGGAGGGTGTCCTGGCGCAGCACCCCGCGCGGGTTGTGGTAGCCGGTGCCGACCCCGAGCCCGGTCTCCGCCCAGCGCTCGCGCCAGTGCCGGGGCAGGTGCGGCGTCAGGTCGGGCAGCGACTGGTGGACGTCGGCGTCCACCGTCAGCGGACGCCCCGGGCCAGCATCCACGTCAGCTCTCCTCGGCCATGCTGCGCAGCACCCACTGCTGGGTGCGCAGCCGCCGGGGCTGGCGCAGCACCGCCACCACGGCGGCCGCGACGTCCTCGGCGGTGAGCACGTCCTCCAGCCAGGCGTCCCCCTCGGACCGGCCGGCGCCCAGGGCGAACTCGGTCGAGACCGCGGCCGGGCAGATCGTGCTGACCCGGATGCCCTCGGCCCGGAGCTCCCGGTCCAGCGAACCGGCCAGCCCGACCTGGGCGAACTTGGTGCCCGCGTAGACCGCCTCGATGGCACCACCGCGCAGCCCGGCCACCGAGCTGACTACCACGATGTCCCCGCCGCTGCCCTGCTCGCGCAGCACCGGGACGGCGGCCCGGACGGTCCACACCGTGCCGAGGTAGTTGGTCGCGGTCATCGAGGAGATCTGCTCGTCGGAGAGGTCCATGATCCCGCCGTAGGCGCCGACGCCGGCATTGGCCACGGCGCTGTCCAGCCGCCCGAAGCGGTCCAGGGCCGCGCTCACCAGCCGGTGGTTCACGTCGGGGTCTGCCACGTTGCCGGCCACGGTGGTCACAGCCTCCTCGCCGAGCTCCTCGACCAGTGCGGCGAGCCGCTCGCGACGGCGCCCGAGCACGGCCACGCGGGCGCCGGCGGCGACGAGCAGCCGGGCGGTCGCGCGGCCGATGCCCGCGGTCGCCCCGGTGACGGCGACGACCGTCCCGGTGAGGTCGCGGTCGGTGTCGGTGTCGGGCACGGTGTCCTCCTGGTGGTCGGGGGCTAGGACGGGTCAGCGGTCGGGTGGGCCACCTCGACGACGGCCTTGACGAAGCCGGGCGGCTTCTCGACCGCGGTGCGGAAGGCGGTGTCGATGTCGGCGAGCTCGAAGCGGTGGGTGACGAGCGGGTCCATCCGCAGCTGGCCCGAGGCGAGCAGCGCCATCCCGACGTCCATCCCGCGCATGATGGTGCGCACCTCGCGGAAGTGGGCGTTGACGAGGTCGAACGCCATCCAGTTCCAGTGCTCCAGCGGCACCCGGCGGGGTTCGCCCTGGTGGAAGCCCACCAGCACCAGCGACCCGCTCATCCGGGTGACCTCGCCGATCGTCTCCAGCGCGGCCTGGGTGCCGGTCACCTCGAAGGTCGTGTCGGCGCCGGCGCCGCCGGTCACCTCCGCCACCGCCTGGTCCAGCGGCTCCTGCGCGACGTCGACGGTGCGGGTGGCGCCCAGCCTGGACGCCAGCGCGAGCGCGTCGGGGCGGGTGTCGGCCACCACCACGCTGCGGGCGCCGCGCAGCGCGACCAGCTGGGTCACCAGCAGCCCCATGAACCCGGCTCCCACCACCACCACGTCGTCGGCCAGCCGGACGTCGGCCAGCTCGACGGCGTTGGCGGCGCAGGCCAGCGGCTCGACCAGGCCCAGCGTCGGGGGCACCTCGGAAGGCAGCCGGCGGCAGTAGCTCGCGTGCACCCGCACGTACTCGGCGTAGCCGGAGCCGGTCGTCCACACGGCGACCGCCTCCCCGGGCGTCCACCCCCGCACCTGGCTCCCGACGGCGGCGACCCGACCGGCCACCTCGTGCCCGATCCGGTCGGGGTAGGAGCCGGAGCGGCCGGTCCAGTGACTGAGCTCGGAGGCGCAGACACCGCACGCGGCCACCTCGACCAGCACCTCGTCGGGTCGCGGCTCGGGCACCGGCACGTCGAGCACCTCGAAGCGCCCGGCAGCCTGCAGCTCGGCCAGTCTCATGCCGACCCCTCCCCGAGCTCCCACACCACGACGGTGTAGACCCCGGTGCGGGGGAGCTCGACGCACAGGTGGTCGCCCTCGCGGCGGACCGGCACCACCAGGTCGGCCTCACCCGGGCGGACGACCCGCGCCCGCCGGGCGGTGCGCAGGTGCGCCGGCACCCGGACGGCGAGCGCGACGTCGGTGTGGCCCGGGACGGCGTCCACCCGCTCGTCGTAGCCGTGGTCGACCAGGTGGCAGGCCAGGCTCCCGTCCGCGAGCAGGTGCAGGTTGACCGCCAGCGGGGCGCCGAGGCGGACCTGCGGCCCGTCCGGCTGCATCGCCGCGGTGTCGTCGAGGGCAGCGCGGGAGAGGGACGGGTGCCTGCGCAGCGCCTCGGTGCGGGCGTCGGGGAGGTTGCGCGCCGGCTCCTCGGTGACCACCACCCGTCCGCCGCCGTCGAGGTAGCCCACGAGCACGTCGACCTGCTGCTCGGTCAGCCACCAGCACCCGGGCAGCACGACCACTCGGTAGGGCGCCAGGTCGGCGGCGACCAGCCGGTCGGCCTGCAGCTCACCGTCGGTGGTCACGACCACGTCGAACGGCACCCCGGCCCGGCTGAGCGCCTCGGTCGTGACCCGGTACGGCACCACCACCGAGGTGTCGCGAGCGTTGCGGAGGTTGTCGCTGGCGTCGGCCCGCGCGACCAGGTCGCGCAGGCTCGGGACGCTGTGCACGACCGCCAGCTCGTTCCCGCCGACCGCGCCCGAGCGGAGCCCGTCGGTGGCGGCCACGAAGTCCTGCACCTGCACCAGCAGCTCGTGCGGGGCCCAGAAGGAGTCCTCCAGGGTGGCTCCCATCCACGAGCCGTAGGGGACGGTCATGTTCACCCCGAAGGCGGCGGCCTCCCACAGGCTGAGCCGCATCAGGTCGTGGCCGCGACCTTGCGACAACGCCGTCACCAGCTCCGGGACGACCCCGCCGTAGGGGTTCTCGACCACCACCACCTCCTTGCCGCCGACCAGCCGGGCGAAGCCGGCCGCGTAGCGGTACCACTCCGGCTGCCGGTAGGTGGTGTTGCGCATCTCGGTGACGATGAGGTCGACCTGCTCGGCCAGCGGGAGGTAGTGGGCGTCGAGGTTGAAGAAGTTGCCCGAGACCAGCACCTCACGGCCCCGCTCGCGACCGTAGGCGCGGGCGTGCTCGGCCAGCTCGGCGAAGTGGGTGGCGATCGCGCGGCACTGGAAGGCGTAGTACTCCCCGAACAGCGGCGCGTCCTTCTGGTCGATCCGGAAGTCGTGGCCCCGCTCCAGCAACCACGGCCCGTACTCGAAGGTCGCCAGGTCCACACCGTCCAGCTCACCCGGACGGCGGTCGGCCGGCAGGGCACGCAGGTGCTCGCGGAAGCCGCGGGTGCAGTCGCGGCAGAAGCAGGCGCCGTACTGCATGGCCCCCATCGGCAGCTCGGCCTCGTCCAGCTGGACGCCGTCCACCCCGGCGTCGACCTGGATCCTGATCACGGCCTTGAGGTACTCCCGCCACACCGGGTTGTTGCGGTCCATGTAGAAGCACTGGTGCTCGCGGTCGGGGCACTCCACCCAGCGGGCGTGGCAGGGGTTGCCGTGGATGTCGCGGGCCACGCACTCCTCGATGAGGTCGGTCACCGGCTCCCCGTCGCTGTTGACCAGCCCGTCGGGGAAGTAGGTCGAGACCGACGGCCACAGCCGCGGGTAGCGGTCGGAGGAGAACTCCCGCAGCCCCAGCCAGCCGCGCCGGCCCACGCCGCGGAGCTCGTTGAGCGCCAGCACGGTGGTCTCGTCCTCGTCCAGCTCGACGGGGAACTCCCAGCCCTGGGCCTCGAAGACGATGCCCAGCACCTTGATCCCGCGGGCCTGGCAGGCGGCGATGAACTCGGCGTCGTTGACGAACCCGTAGAAGCGGGCGCGGGCGCCGACGTCGCCGAAGGCCTCCTGCTCCAGGTAGGGCAGCGAGAGCGAGCCCCCGCCCAGGGCCGACCACACCAGCACCGTGGCCCGGTAGTCGACCAGGTCGTCGACCATCCTGAGCCGCCGTGGCGGCAGGCTCGGGTGGTAGCAGTGCTGGCGGGGGTACCACGCGTCGAAGTAGACACCGCGCTCCACGGGGCGGACCTCGTCTCTGGCTGGTCGGTCGGGCGCTGGCCGGGTCAGACGTTCTCGTAGCGGTTGCCCGCGCGGTCCTCACCGCGGGCCAACCAGATCTTCCAGCCGGCGTTCTGCTCCACCGGCAGCACCCGCACCGAGGCGGGGAAGTAGCGCATGGTGTAGCCGGTGCGTCGGATGCTGCTGGTGTTGGGTTTCGCGCCGTGCACGATCCGCCCGTCGTGCACCGAGAACTCCCCGCGGCGCAGCTCGAAGTCGACCGCCCGGCTCTCGTCGACCCCCTCCAGCTGGGCGTGGAAGGTCTGCACGCTCATGTCGGTGGCCACGTAGCCCTCGGAGAAGCCGCCGCCGAGGTGGGAGCCGGGGACGACCCGCATGCAGCCGTTCTCGCGGTTGCTGGGGCCGAGGGCGAGCCACACCGTGACGATCCGGTCGTAGCCGCTGAGCCGGCCGTTCCAGAAGGCGGAGTCCTCGTGCCAGGGGGTGGCCCGGCCCGTGAAGGGGTCCTTGGAGATGAAGTGGCTGGTCCACAGCGCGATGTCGGGCCCGACCAGCGGCTCGACGGTGTCCAGGACCTCCTCGCTGAGCAGGAACTCCAGCAGTCGTGGGTCGCGGAAGTGCGGGGTGTCGAGCTCGTCGGAGAGCTTGGCGCCCTTGTCGGCGAGGTGCTCGTCGAAGATGGCCTCGAGGGCGTCCAGCTTCTCGGGGGAGAAGAGCTGGCGCTGCGGGAGCAGGTAGCCCTCGCGGCGGAAGCGCTCGACGTCGATGTCGGTGGCGGTGCTGGTCATCGGTGGTCTCCGTGGTCGGGTGCGGGTCTACTTCTGCAGGTGCCGGACGAGCTCGGCGAAGAGGTCGAGGTCGGCGACGAAGTCCTCGGCGCTGGTCTTCGGGGCGCGCCCGGTGGTGATGCAGGCGTGGAAGTCCTCGAGCTCGTAGGTGTAGGGGTCCTTGAGGTGGGGGCGGAGCACCGAACGGGTGAGCGCCTCGCCGTCGGTGCGCTCCACGTGCAGCGTGGTGGGGAGGTGGCGGACGTAGGGGGTGTCGTACTGCACCCGCAGGCTGGCGTGCTGGCCGAAGACCTCCAGGTGGGCGTCGAAGCGGACCTGCTCGTCGACCCCGGTCTCGTAGGAGACGACGTGGTCGCCGTAGTCGAGCAGGGCGGCGATCCAGCCGCCGTCGCGCCACATCCGGGCCGCGTGGACGCCCGCGGGCGGGCCGAGCAGCTCCCGCATGGCCGACAGGTCGTGGCTGCCGAGACCGCAGAGCAAGCGGTAGGCCCCGGCCAGCGGAGCCGGGACGTCGCCGATCGCCTCGGTGACCAGCCGGCGCCCGCGCTCCCAGCGCTCCTCCAGGGCCGCCCGGCCCAGGTCGGTGGGGCGGATGACGTGCGAGGTCTGGTCGACGATGAGCTGGTTGCGCCCGATCACGTCGTGCACCCGGGCGAAGGTGATCCCGCCGAGCTCGGGCAGCAGCGCCTTGGCCTCGAGGAAGGCCGGGGCGAAGCGGCGCATGTAGCCGACCATCAGGGTCCGCTGGCTGCGGTCGCGGGCCTCGATCACCCGTTCGGCCTCCCGGGGCGAGAGGCACATCGGCTTCTCCACCAGCACGTGCAGCCCGTGCTCGAGCGCCTCCACCGCGCACTCGGTGTGGTACTCGTCGCTGTTGAGGACGAGGACGGCGTCCAGGTCGCCGGCGCCGATGAGCTCCGTCGCGGTGGCGTAGCGGTGCGGCACCCCGAAGGCGTCGCCGACCTGCTGGACCAGGGTGGGGGAGAGGTCGCAGACCGCGCGCACCTCGAACAGGTCGGGCAGCGAGGCGAGCACCGGCAGGTGCACGACCTGGGCCACCTCGCCCAGGCCGATGACGCCGACGCGCAGCACGGGTCGCGCGGCGCCCTGGTCCGCGACGGTGGCGCTCACCGGCGTCCCGCCGTCCAGAGCGGACGGCGGCGGCGGGCCGCGCGCAGCCCGCGGCGCAGGGAGCGCAGGGCGGGCTTGGGTCGGAGGTCCTCGTCCCAGGGCAAGGGGCGACGGGCGGCGCCGTCCTCGCGGGGGTAGTCCTCCTCCAGCCAGGTGTGGCGGTCCGACAGCCCGAAGGTCAGCACCGCCTTGACCGCGTGGTGGTCGAGGGTGGCGTCGAGGTAGCGGGCGTAGACGTCGGCCACGGCCCGGTCACGCGTGCTGACGTCGGGCGGCAACCCGTCGTCGAGCACGTCGAGCTCGGTGACCAGCACCTCCAGCCCGCGGTCGGCGACCTCGCTGAGGAAGCGCCGGTAGGCGCGGGGGTCGAACCGCTCGGCGAAGTCCTCGGCCAGCAGGTGGGCCTGGACCCCGAGCGCGTCGACCGGGGTGCCCTGGGCGAGCAGGGTGTCGATCACCTGCAGCGTCGCGAGCTGGCGGTCCCGCGGTTGGTCGCCGTACTCGTTGACCGTCTCGAACCCGAACTCGTTGAGCACCAGGGTGGCCCCGGGATCGCGGTCGCGGGCTCGCTCGAAGACCTCGCGGACGTAGGAGCGTCCGATGGTCTGGTACCAGGGGACGTCGGTGCGGAAGCCGCGGTCGCCCTCGGGGTCGGTGACCTCGTTGGCCGCGATCCAGCCGGCCACCCGGCCGCGGTAGCGCTCGACCATCGCGTCGGCCGTGCCGTGCAGCAGGGTCCGCGCCTGACGGCGGGTCAGCCCCCACAGGTCGTCCTCGGCCCAGCCGTCGCCGAAGCCCTCGTCCCACACCAGGTGCGCGGCGACGACCAGCTGGCGCTGCTCGGCGGCCCGGGCGAACAGGGCGTCGGCGTAGCTGAAGTCGAGGGGGGCCTGCGGCGTGGGCTTGAGCTTGTACCAGAGCAGGTCGTCCTCGGTGAACAGCACGGCGGCCTGCTCCTCGACCAGCCGGCTGTAGGCCTCGTCCTCGAAGAGCCGCGTGGAGGCGGCGGTGCCGAAGGCCAGCCCGCGGTCGGCGGCCAGCCGCCACAGCGGGACGCCGGCGGCCTCCGCCGGGTCGTGCCGGGGAGTGGCGGTGGAGACGGTCGGGGCGAGGACCGTGCCGCCGGCCAGGGCCGCGGCACCGGTGAGGAGAGTCCGTCGCGGCAGCGCGCCGCCGGTCTGGCCGGGGCGGGTCGTGGCCGCCGAAGGCTCGGTGCCGATCCGGGTGCCAATCGATTTGCGCCAGTGCATGGCAGGGACGCTAGCGCGTCGTCGTCGGTGTTGGGAAGAGGTCGAGCTGTTCGGGTCCACGCGGTCGCCGGGGATTCGTCGGCACAGGGCGCCCGGGCCCTCAGCCGGACTCGCGCACCACCAGCCGGCAGGGCAGGCTGACCGTGCGGCGCGGGCCGTCGACCCCGCGGACCAGCCGGTCCTTGAGCAGGTCCCCGGCGGCCCACCCGCTCTGGTATGCGGGGTTGACCACCGTGGTCAGCGCGGGGCTGACCATCGCGGCGGCCTCGATGTCGTCGAAGCCGACCAGGCGGACGTCGTCGGGGACGCGCAGGCCCAGCTCCCGGGCGGCGTCGAGGGCGCCGATGGCCATCAGGTCGTTGGCGCAGAAGACCGCGTCCGGACGGGGGTCCCGCCGCATCAGGCGGGTCATCGCGACCCGCCCGCCCTGGCGGGTGAAGTCGCCGGGTGCCACCAGGTCGTCGGCGGGCTCGAGCCCGTGGTCGCGCAGCGCCTCCTGGTACCCCTCGAGCCGGTGGCTGGCGGTCGCCCGGGAGCCGACGACCATCGCCACGTGCCGGGCGCCGCGGGCGAGCAGGTGCTGCACGGCCGCGTAGGCCCCCTCGCGGTCGGCGGGCAGCACCCCGTCCACCGACACCTCCTCCAGACCGCCGCCCACGGTGACCAGCGGTGGCCAGTCCGGCCCCACCGCCAGCTCACCGGTCGCCCCGGCCGAGGAGATGACGATGCCGTCGACGCCGCGGGCGACGGCGTCGGAGAGGAAGAACTGCTCGCGGGCGGCCGAGCCGTCGGTGTTGCAGACGTAGCTGCCCCACGGGGCGCCGAGTGCGTCGGCGAGACCGCGGGTGAGCTGGCCGTAGAACGGGTTCGTGATGTCGGGGACGACGACGGCCACGACCTGCGAGCTGCCCATCCGCAGCTGCCGGGCCACCCGGCTCGGCCGGTAGCCCAGCTCCGCCACGGCGTGGCGCACCCGCTCCTGGGTGGCGGCGGCGACCGGACGCTTGCCGGTGAGGACGTGCGAGACCGTCGTCGTGCTCACCCCGCTGGCGCGGGCGACGTCGGCGATGGTCACACGGGCCGTGCTCGGCGGGGTGCTGGTCAGGTCGGGCCTTTCCGGTGCGGGCGGACGGTGTCCACGCGGGGTGCGCTGCTCCGACGAGGCCGGCCCGGTCGGGTGGGTCCGCGGCCGCGTGCCTGCCCGGGGTCGCACGCCTCCGACCGGGGTCGTGGGGGTACGGCACCGGAGTGCGCGGAGGCAGCGTAACTGCTGACGGCCACAGGTCAACCCGTCGGGTCCCTGGCGCCGGCGACCGCTCGGTGGTTGAGTGCCAATCGATTGGTCGAGAGCGCGGCACGGACGGCGGGGAGGGTGGGATGGACCTGGACGAGGTCGAGCGGGCGCTGGTGGTGGTGGCGCACTGCGACGACGCCGAGTGGATGTGCGGCGGCACGGTCGCCCGTCTCACCGAGCGGGGTGCGCGGGTCGACTACGTGGTCGTCACCGACGGGGCGAGCGGAGGCGTCGACCTCGGCGTCAGCGACGCCGACCTGGCCGCGACCCGAGCCGCCGAGCAGCGCGCGGCCGCCCGCGTGCTCGGTGTGTCCGAGGTGGTGCTGCTAGGTCGCCACAACGACGAGCTCCGGGTCGACGTCGCCCTCAAGCGCGACATCGTCCGCGAGATCCGGCGGTCACAGCCGCAGCTGGTCCTCACCATGACCCCGTTCCGCGACCTGGACGCGCCCCTGGAGTGGTCGCACGGCGACCACATCGCGGTGGGGGAGGCGACGCTGCAGGCGGTCTACCCCGAGGCGATCATGCCCCGCATCCACCCCGAGCTGGCCGGGGAGGGTCTGCAGCCGCACACCGTCTCGGAGGTGTGGTTCCCGGTCGGTCGCGGGGCCGACCGGTACGTCGACGTCACCTCGGAGGCGCAGCGGAAGATGGACGCGGTGTGGTGCCACCACAGCCAGAACGGCGAGGCCCGCGGTGACCGGGACTGGCTGTTCGGCGAGCGGGTCGAGCCGCCGATGCTTCGGGCCGGGGAGCGGGTCGGGGCCCGGTACGCGGAGGCCTTCCGTCGGGTCGCCGTGCCGGGCTGAACGCCGGGACCGGCCGGTCCCTGCCGCTCCACCGGGGTCTTGACAGCCCGGGAGCGGTGTAGCAGTGTCCGCAGCGGGACCCGGGGCCAATCGATTTGGACCAACGCTGACGTGGGGTCCTGACGACCCGAGAGGCAGTTCGATGAGGAACTGGAGAACGTCCCGCACCCTGAGTGTCCTCGCCGCGGGGACCGCGCTCACCCTGCTGGCCGCCTGCGGCGGCGGGGGTGGTGGACCGGCGGGGGGTGGGTCGACGGCCAGCGGGCCGGTGCCCGAGCCCGCCGAGCCCGTCACCATCACCTTCTCGTCCTGGGTGGGTGAGCAGGACGGTATGAAGCGGCTGTACGCGAAGTTCCGCGAGCAGCACCCGAACATCACCGTCGAGTTCCAGAACGTGCCCGCGGAGGAGTCGGAGAAGAAGCTCACCACCCAGATCGCCGGCGGCAACCCGCCCGATGCCGCGTACGTGGACGCCGGCACGGTCGCCAACTTCGCCTCCCGCGGGGCGCTGGTCAACCTCGACAACTACATCAGCCGCAGCGAGGTCGTCAGCGCCGACGACTACGTGCCCGCCTTCAGGGCCTTCACCGAGGTGGAGGGTGGCATGCACGGGCTGCCCTTCGACGGCGAGTCGACCGGGCTCTTCTACCGCACCGACCTCTTCGAGGAGGCCGGCATCAGCGAGCCGCCGGCCACCTGGGAGGAGTTCGAGGAGGTCTCGCAGAAGCTCACCGACCCGGCGGCCAAGCGGTACGCCTTCCCGGTGTTCGCACCGGAGGCCGAGTACTACTTCTACCCCTGGCTCTGGCAGAACGGCGGCACCCTGCTGTCGGAGGACGAGCAGACGATCCTGTTCAACGCCCCGGAGGCCAAGGAGGCCGCGGAGTTCTACGTCGGGCTCACGCAGTACGCGCCGCCGGACTACCTCAACTCCAACTCCTACGACGCGCGGCTGGCCTTCGCCAACGGCCAGGTGGGCATGTACATGGCCGGCGCCTGGTTCGCCGGCGTGCTCGACGAGGAGTTCCCCGACCTCAAGGACAAGTGGGCCAGCGCGCCGCTGCCGGAGGGCAAGGCCGGCTGCGCGACCACCATCGCCGGTGACGCCCTGGTGATGTTCGCCCAGGGCGAGGAGCAGGACGCCGCCTGGAAGTGGCTGGAGTTCCTCTCCGAGCCCGACAACATGGCCGAGTGGACCTTCCGGTCCGAGGGCACGCTGCTGCCACCGCGGCAGTCCCTGCTCGACTCGCCCGAGCTGGTTGAGACGAAGCCGGTGCTGCAGACCTTCGCCGACCTGATGGAGTGCGGGGTCAACTACAACATCACCGATCCGGCCTGGCCGCGGATCAGCGAGGAGCTCAACACCCAGCTCGGCAGCGCGATGTACGGGGAGCAGACCGCCTCCCAGGCGCTCGACAACGCCGCCGCGGAGGCGGAGAAGCTGCGCTCGTGACCACCGCGACCGCACCCGCCACCACCGTCAGCCGGCACCGGCACGGCCTGTGGTGGCGGGTGCGCCGCAACGGCAGTGCCTACGGCTTCCTGGCCGTCCCGCTCCTGCTGTTCATGGTGTTCACGGTTTTCGCGCTGGTCTTCGCCTTCTACCTGACCTTCCACGAGTGGAGCATCATCGAGCCCGAGCGGCCCTTCGTCGGGCTGCAGAACTACTCAGACATGCTGGCCGACGAGAGCTACCTGCGCTCGATCGTCAACACCTTCTACTTCACCGGCGTCTCGGTGCCGGTGACGATGGCCATCGGGCTGCTGGTGGCCCTGCTGCTCAACCTGCCGCTGCGGGGGCGCGGCATCATCCGGACGCTGTACTTCCTGCCCGTGGTGACGCCCTTCGTGGTCATCGCGATCGTCTGGAAGTGGCTCTACAACGGCGACTTCGGCCTCTTCAACTACTACCTGATGCAGACCGGCATCATCGAGTCGCCGCTGCTCTTCCTGGCCGACCCCGACCTGGCGATGCCGTCGGTCATCGCGATGAGCATCTGGTCCGGCGTCGGCTTCTCGATGGTGATCTACCTGGCGGCGCTGCAGGCCGTCCCGTTCCAGCTGTACGAGGCCGCGCGCGTGGACGGGGCCACCCGGCTGCAGCAGCTGTGGCACGTCACCATCCCCCAGCTGCGCCCGACGACGGTGTTCCTGCTCGTCATCGGGATCATCAACTCCTTCCAGGTCTTCACCCAGATCTTCATCATGACCAGCGGCGGACCGGTGGAGCGGACGACCACCGTCGTCTACTTCATCTACAACGCGGCCTTCAAGTTCTACGAGTTCGGCTACGCCAGCACGCTCGCCTTCGGGCTGTTCGCCCTGCTGTTCGTGTTCACCCTCGTCCAGCTGCACCTGTACCGGAAGGGGGAGCAGTGAGCACGACCACCGCCCCGCAGCCGCCCCAGCCCGTCGAGGTCGTGACCGCGCTGCCCGACCCCGGCATCCCCCCGGGGCGACGGCGTCGCACCTGGCTGTGGCTCGCCTACCTGGTGCTGGTGCCCGGGGCGCTGCTGTTCGTCGCCCCGTTCGCCTGGCTGGTCAGCGCGTCGTTCCAGCGCATCGGCGACATGTTCTCCTACCCGCCGCAGTGGATCCCCCAGGATCCCTCGCTCGACGGCTACCGGCAGTTCCTGGGCATCGGGCAGGAGTTCGCCGGCGGCCCGCAGGCCTGGCGCTGGTTCCTCAACAGCGCCTTCGTCGCCACCTCGGTGACGGTGCTGCAGCTGTTCTTCAACTCCCTGGCCGCCTACGTCTTCGCCAAGCGGCAGTTCCCCGGACGCGACCTCATCTTCGCGCTGTTCCTCATCACGATGATGATCCCGGGCCAGATCACGCTCATCCCGAACTACCTCGTGCTCAAGCACGTCCCGCTGTTCGGCGGCAACGACATCTTCGGCCAGGGTGGGTCGGGCTGGCTGGACTCCTACTACGGGCTCATCCTGCCCGGGGCGGTGAGCGCCTTCGGCATCTTCCTGCTCCGCCAGTACATGGTCTCGATCCCCGACGAGCTGCTCGACGCCGCCCGGATCGACGGGGCCTCGGAGCTGCGGATCTACGCCCGGATCGTGCTGCCGCTGTGCCGCCCCGCGCTGGCCGCGACCGGCATCTTCACCTTCCAGGGGGCCTGGGAGGACTTCTTCTGGCCGCTCATCATCGTCAGCAGCCCCGACAAGTACACCGCACCGCTCGGTCTGGCGCTGTTCGTGGTGGAGAACCGCACCCAGTGGGACGTCCTGATGGCGGGCTCGGTCATCGCCTCGCTGCCGATGATCGTCGTGTTCATCATCTTCCAGCGCCAGTTCATCCAGGGCATCGCCGTCAGCGGTCTGAAGGGCTGACGTGGTCGCGGGGGAGGCGACATCAGCCCGGGTGGAGCGGCTGCTCGCCGACTCCGGTGGGGTGCTCGCGCTCGAGCCGGCGTGGGTGGCCCGGGACTTCCTCCCGCCGGGACGCCGGCTGGGGCTGCCCGGGGACGACTACGACCGCGGCGAGCGCGGTGCCATCTGCGAGCGCTGGCTCGCCTCCACGACACCGGCCGACAACCGGGTCGGCGTGCCGGACGAGGGCCTGTCGGCCGTCGTCACCGACGACGGGGCGCCGCTCTTGCTGGCCGAGGCCGTCCGCGCCGCACCGCACCTGGTGCTGGGGACCGACTACGCCCGCACCCACCCGCAGGGGCTGGGACGGCTGGCCAAGATCTTCGACTACGCCGCCCGGCTGCCGTTCCACATCCACCCGCCCGAGCACTATGCCGCGCTGGTGGGGCGGCGTCCCAAGGACGAGGCCTACCACTTCCTCGACGGGGCCGACCTCGGCGCCCACCCCGAGACCTTCCTCGGCGTGCACCCGACGGTGGCCACGGGGCTGCGGGAGGAGGCGCTGCTGCCCTACCTCGTCGACTGGGACAGCGACCTGGTGCTGCGGACGTCCTCGGCCTACCTGCAGGTGCCCGGGGAGGGGTTCTGGGTGCCCTCGGGGGTGCTGCACGGTCCGGGCACGGCGCTCACCCTGGAGCTGCAGGAGGACTCCGACGTGCTGGCCATGTTCCAGGCCCTCAACGCCGGGCGGATCATCAGCAAGGAGCTGCTGTTCAAGGACGTCCGGCCCGAGGACCGGCGCCGTGACGGCGAGCGGTGCCCGTTGGGCTTCGTCGACTGGGAGCGCAACGGTGCGCCGGACCTGTACCGGCTGAGCCACCTCTCGCCGCGGCCGGTCGGGGCGCCGGTGCCCTGGGGTCGGCGGGAGTGGGTGTTCCACGGCAGCCCCAAGTTCAGCGGCCAGCGCATCACGGTCGAGCCCGGACAGGTTGCGGAGCTGGTCGAGCCCGGCGTCTACAGCGTGTTCGCCTGGGCGGGGGAGGGGGTGTGGGCGGGTCACCGGCTGCGGGGTCGGCGTCCGGGTGAGGACGAGCTGGTCGTCGTCCACGACACCGCCGTCCGCGGGGTGACGGTGCGCAACGAGGGGCCGACGCCCTTCGTGGCCTACCTCTTCTCCGGCCCCGACCTGCACCCGGAGGTCGTCGGGTGAGCGACTGATCGCCTTGCCCCCCGCGCGGCCCCGGACCGTGCGGGTCGCCACCGGTCCGCACCCGCTCAGCCGCGTCCGGTGCGCCCGGCCCGGGTGCTCGGATCCTCCCCGACGGTCATCGGCGGGACGTGCTCCAGCCGTCCGGCGAGCCCGGCGGCGACCGAGCTGAGCCGGCCGGCGACCCGGGAGACCCGACCCTCGCTCCGGCGGCTGATGCGGTCCAGCGCGTCACGGGAGCGGTCCAGCACCGTCAGCGGCAGGGCGGCCACCGCGTTACCGGGCGGACGGCGGGCCACCACGGGGTGCGGGCGGGTGGGCGCGATGCGGCGCACCGCCTCCCAGGCCAGGCCCATCCGGACGAGCTCGCGGCGTCCCACCCGCTCCTGCAGCCGCGGCAGCAACTCGTCCTCCTCGTCACGGACGTCCTCGCGCAGCAGCCCCACGATCCGCGGCCACAGCTGCTCGTGCCGCCCGTCGCCCGGCGTGGTCTGCTCCAGCTGCGACCAGAGCTCGTTGATCTCCTGGTGCTCCTGCTCCACCTGCAGCGTCAGCTCCCGCCCCTCCGGCATCGCCCGGCGGATCACCGGCCACAGCACCGACTCCTCGGCGAAGGCGTGGGGGAACACCAGCCGGGCGAGGTCGGTGAGCAGCTCCTCCCGCTCGCGCCCTGTCGAGGCGTCGATGGCGTGCACGAGCCGGTCCAGCTCCTGGTGGTCGCGCTGCTGGCGGACCAGCACGCTCCGCGGTCCTCCCAGCTGCCGCTCGGTCTGGCGGGCGATGGACGTCGGCACGGTTCCTCCTCGGTGGGTGGACATCCCCACTACCCACCGGCGCGGGTCCCAACGGGCACGGCCGGGGGGTGCGGACCGGGCGGACGTGGGTTAGGGTGCTGGACGTGGCACGGATGCTCCTCCTCACCTGCCGCAGCGAGGCTCAGTCCCTCTGACCGGCCTCCTCGCTGCGGAGTTCGTCGTGCCGTCACCACGAACCACCTGAGGAGTTCCCCAGCATGAGCACCACACCCACCCGCAGCACCCGCGTCCAGCCTCGCCCGGTGCAGCAGCCCAGCCCGATGCCATTCGGCCGCTACCGCGCCTTCGAGCCCGTCGACGTCCCCGACCGCACCTGGCCCACCCGCAAGATCACCGCCGCCCCGCGCTGGCTGTCCACCGACCTCCGCGACGGCAACCAGGCCCTGATCGACCCGATGACGCCGTCGCGCAAGCTGCGGATGTTCGAGCTGCTGGTCCGGATGGGCTACAAGGAGATCGAGATCGGGTTCCCCTCGGCCAGCCAGACCGACTTCGACTTCGTCCGGCAGCTCATCGAGGAGGACCGCGTCCCCGAGGACGTCACCATCTCGGTGCTGACCCAGGCCCGGGAGGACCTGATCGAGCGCACCGTCGCCTCCCTGGTCGGCGCCCACCGAGCCACCGTGCACCTGTACAACGCCACCGCCGAGCTGTTCCGCCGGGTGGTGTTCAGGATGAGCGAGGCCGAGTGCATCGCACTGGCCACCCGCGGCACCGAGCTGGTGATGAAGTACGCCGAGGAGAAGCTGGACGGCGTCGAGTTCGGCTACCAGTACTCCCCGGAGATCTTCACCCAGACGCCGACCGACTTCGCGATCGAGGTCTGCAACGCCGTCAGCGCCGTCTGGCAGCCCGGGCCCGACCGCGAGATCATCCTGAACCTGCCGGCCACGGTGGAGATGTCGACGCCCAACACCTACGCCGACCAGATCGAGTACTTCGGCCGCCACATCGACGCCCGCGAGCACACCACCATCTCGCTGCACCCGCACAACGACCGCGGCACCGCGGTGGCGGCCACCGAGCTGGCGCTGATGGCCGGCGCGGACCGGGTCGAGGGCTGCCTGTTCGGCCACGGTGAGCGCACCGGCAACGTCGACCTCGTCACCCTGGGCATGAACCTGTTCAGCCAGGGCATCGACCCCCAGATCGACTTCTCCGACATCGACGAGATCCGCCGCACGGTCGAGTACTGCACCAACCTGCCCGTGCACCCGCGCCACCCCTACGCCGGCGACCTGGTCTACACCGCCTTCTCCGGCTCCCACCAGGACGCCATCAAGAAGGGTCTGGAGGACCTCGAGCGGCGCGCCGCCGCCGAGGGCACCGACGTGCACACCATCGCCTGGGAGGCGCCCTACCTGCCGATCGACCCGCACGACGTCGGCCGCTCCTACGAGGCCGTGATCCGGGTCAACTCCCAGTCCGGCAAGGGCGGGATGGCCTACCTGATGAAGAGCGAGCACCGCCTCGACCTGCCGCGGCGGCTGCAGATCGAGTTCTCCCGGGTCGTGCAGCAGCACACCGACACCGAGGGCGGCGAGATCACCGCCGAGGTGCTGTGGGACGTCTTCCGCGACGAGTACCTGGAGCCGGCCGGACCGCTCGCCCTCGGCGAGGTGGCGGCCCACTCCGGCGGCGACGCCGAGGACCAGCTCACCGTCAGCGTCCACTACCAGGGCACCCTGCGCACCATCACCGGTGAGGGCAACGGGCCCGTCTCGGCCTACGTGGACGCGCTGTCCGGGCTCGGTCACCGGGTGCGGGTGCTGGACTACTCCGAGCACGCGCTGTCGGCCGGCGGGGACGCCCTCGCGGCGTCCTACGTCGAGTGCGAGGTCGGCGAGCCGGACGAGGCCGTGGTGGTCTGGGGCGTCGGCATCGACGCCAACACCACCCGCGCCACCCTCAAGGCGATCAACGCCGCGGTGAACCGGGCCTCCTGAGCTTCCGCCGCCGCCTTCGACAGGCTCAGGGCGCTGTGATCAGGTCCGCAGCGGGGCCCACCCGAACGCCCTGAGCTTGTCGAAGGGGGATCAGCCGTGAGCCTCGGACGGGCTCAGGGCGCCGTGGTCGGGTCCCGCACCTCGTTGGGCACCGCGCCGCCGTAGCGGCGGTCCCGGTCGGCGTACATCTGCACCGCCTGCCACAGGTCACGGCGGTCGAAGTCCGGCCACAGCCGGTCCAGGAACACCATCTCGGCGTAGGCCGACTGCCACAGCAGGAAGTTCGAGGTGCGCTGCTCCCCCGACGAGCGCACGAACAGGTCGACGTCGGGGATCTCCGGCTCGTCGAGGAACTGACGGAACCGGTCCTCGGTGAGCCGGGACGGGTCGAGCCGGCCCTCACGGGCCAGCTCGGCGATGCGGCGGGCGGCGTCGACGATCTCGGCCCGCCCGCCGTAGTTCACGCAGAACTGCAGGGTGAGCACGTCGTTGTCGCGGCTCTGCTCCTCGGCGGTCTCCAGCTCGTCGATGACGCTCTTCCACAGCCGCGGCCTCCGGCCCGCCCAGCG
>NZ_QPKK01000119.1 GCF_003344635.1 Desertihabitans aurantiacus | reverse complement strand
CCGGGCGGCTGGCCAGCGCCAGCTCGCGCAGCCGTCGGGCGCGGTGCGGCGGCGCGTACTCCGGCCCCAGGCCGCCGCCGCTGGCCCGGTCGTTGGCGTTTACCTCGAGGTCGGGGACGTCACGCCGCGGCATCTCGCGCCAGCCGCGCCAGGTGTCCGCGGCGACCCAGGCCCGTCCGGGCTGGAGGGTGAGGGCCTCGGAGCGGTCCGGGACCCTGCCGGCCAGCAGGTGGCGGGCGCCGTGGACGTCGGCGACCACGACGCTGTTGACCGGCTCCACCCAGTGCTCGAGCGCCGCCTCGACGTCGGCGACCGAGCGAGCCCGCAGCAGCGGCAGCAGCGCCTCGAACCCGAGGTCGGAGAGCACCTGGCTGGGCACCCGCAGGGAGTGGGTGGGAGCGCCGTGGACGCCGAGGGCGGGCGGTTCCAGGCCCGTGACCACCGGCCCGCGGGCGGTGCGGAGGCAGGTGACGGTGGTGGTGCTGGGGGCGGGGCCGCGGACGGTGAGGGTCTCCTCGTGGGCGTCGACGGGTTCCCAGCCGTCGGGGCCCTCGGCCTCCCAGCGGTCGTCGACGCGGCGGAGCCGTTCGGCGTAGAGGTCCTGGTAGTCGGCCATGGCGTTGGTGATGCCCCAGGCGACCGGGCCGGCGTGGGCGAAGTGCTGGACACCGGGGACGCCGGGGAAGGTGAAGCCGTGCACGTCCACGCCGGGGCAGCGCAGGTGCACCTGGGCGTACACGCCGGGGATCTCCAGCAGCCGGTGCGGGTCGCCGGCCACCAGCGGACGACCGCTGGCGGTGTGCCGGCCCGCGACGACGACGGCGTTGCTGCCGCTGCCGGTCTCGCCCTCGATGCCGAGCAGCCCGACCGCCCCAGGACCCAGCCGCTCGGCGACCGTGGCCCGCCACAGCTTGGTGGGGAAGCTCGCGAACAGCACGTGCGCGACCCAGAAGATGCCCAGTGGGGTCCACGGCTCCCAGGCCCGGACGTCCGTGGCGCCGAGCCGTCGCAGCTCGGTCGAGGAGGCCGCGGCCGCCGGCAGCCCCTCGTTGACGCCCTCGACGTAGGCGTCCACGAAGGCCCGGGTCTCCGGCCCGAGCCGGTCGTAGGCCTCGCGTGCGGTCGCCTCCAGCTGCACCTGGCGGGCGAGGACGTCCCAGGCAAGACCGGGCTCCCCCAGCCACTCGGCGGTCCGGCCCTCCATCCGCCACCGGTCCAGCTCGATCTGCCAGACCCGGTCCTGCGCGGTCACCCGGCCCTGCAGCCGGGCCAGCGCGAGCACGTCGGGAGCCTGCAGGTGCGGGATGCCCCAGGCGTCGCGGCGGACCTCGGGGATCACCGGGCCGCCGCCCGGGCCACCGGGTTCGCCAGCGTGCCGCTCATGATCAACGAGCTCGCCTGGTCCGTCAGGTCGACCATCTGCAGAGTATTGCGCAGCTGCAGCCGGTTGAGGCAGGAGTGGGCGAAGCGCGGGGCGCGCAGGTCGAGCCGGCCGACCAGGGCGGGGTGGTCGGCCTCCCACTCGTCCAGGCAGTCGGCCACCAGCGTCCAGAAGCGGTGCACGTCGAGCAGCCCGTCGACGTCGAGGACGGCCGCCACGAAGCGCAGCACCCCGTCGAAGACGTCGGTCTGCACCGACAGCGCCGCGACGTCCTCGCCCACGGGTGCGCGGACCCGCTCCACCTCCGGCGGCAGCGGCCGGTCGGTCGAGAGCACCGCCACCTCCTCGCCGATGTCCTTCATGATCATCCGCGTCGGGGCGTGGTCGCGCAGCACCATGATCAGGTTCTCCCCGTGCGGCATGAACGCCAGGTCGTGGGCGAGGAGGCAGTGCGCCACCGGACGCAGGTAGACCCGCAGGTAGCGCCGCACCCACTCCTCGGCCTCCAGCCCGGACGCCCGCACCAGCGCCGCCAGGTGCGAGCGGCCCCCGGCATCGCGGTGCAGCAGCGAGGCCATCGTGGCCAGTCGCTCGTCGCGGGCCAGCCCCGGCACCGGCGACTCCCGCCACAGCGCCGCCAGCATCTTCTGGTAGGGCGAGCCGGCCGGGAGCCGGGTGTAGACGCTGCCGGTGTAGCCGATGGTGGCGTGCTCGCGCAGCACCGAGAACCCGCAGCCGCGCAGCGTCGGATCACCGCGGACGAGATCGGCCACGTAGTCGTTGATCGCCGGGGTGGCGCGCATGTAGCGCGCCGACAGCCCGCGCAGGAACCCCATGTTCTGCACCGCGAGCGCGGTCTTGACGTAGCTGCGGTCGGGACGGTCGACGTCGAAGAAGGTGCGGATCGACTGCTGGGCCTGGTAGCGGTCCTCGGTCTCGCCGAGGTGGACCAGGTCGCGGCGGGCCACGTCGGCGGCGAAGGTGATCGCCACCCGGGTGTCCCACTGCCAGGGGTGCACGGGCAGCAGCCGGTAGTCGGCCGGGTCGAGGCCGAGCCGCTCCAGCCGGTCGTGCAGCAGCTGCAGGCCCTCCGCACCGACCTCGTCGCGGTAGTGCTGCTCCTCGGTGACGTCGCGGGCGGCGGCGAAGTGGCTGAGCGTGCGGCGGGCCGCCACCCAGACCAGGCGCTGCGGACGTCCGGCTTCGGGGGACCAGGTGTCGTGGGCACGGCGGCCGAACCCGATCCGGCCGTTGTTGGCGAGGAAGGCCGGGTGGCCCTCGGTCATCGCGGCCTCGATCTGCTGGAACCCGGCCTCGAGCAGGTCCTCGACGCTCGCCGTGGCGGAGGTCCACTTGTAGGCCAGGCTGGCCAGCGTGCTGCTGACCTCCTCCAGGTAGGTGCCGAGCAGGGCGTCGGGGATGCCGAGCACCGGGGCCAGCTCGACCACCAGCTCGAGGACGTCCAGCTCCTGCGGCTCGCCGTCGACGGTGCGGGTCACGCTGGCGGCCTCGACGACCCAGTGCTCGAGCGGGTGGCGGACCGCGGCGAAGGTGTAGCGCACCCGGCCGCCGTCGACATCGACCACCCACCGGTCCCCCTCCAGCCGCCGCGGGGCGAGCAGGCGCTCGTGGCTGAACTCCGCCAGCGCCTTGGTCACCAGGTGCCGGTGCGCCCGGGCGGCCACCCCGGGTTCCAGGTGCGCGGCCGAGTCGTCGGGCCACCGCGCGGGCTCCGGCCCGAGCGGGCTGGTGCGGAAGGCGTCGCGGGTGCAGAAGGAGAGCGCGGCGGTCTTGTCGCTGAGCCGGACCAGCCGGTCGACGACGAACCCGGCGGCGGCGTTCTTGGCCGCCACCAGCCGGTTCCCGACGTCGGGCTCCACCACCACCCGCCGGACGGCCGGATCGGCGAAGCAGAAGTCCATCACCGCAGCGAACACGGCCGAGGTGAACCCCGGCACGCGCTGCTCGCCCGGGGCGACGAGCACGTGCATGCCGAGGTCGCCGTCGCGGACCGGGTAGTGCTGGGCCAGCTCGGAGCGGGCCGGGTCGTAGGTCTCGGCCAGGAACGCCGGCACCCCGGCGACCGAGCCGAGCCAGGCGTGGTGGGACGGGTCGGCGTCGATGGCGGCGTAGGCGGCGCGGACCGCGTCGAGGTCGGCCTCCTGCATCCCCCAGAACCGCGACCGCGGGGAGGCGACCCAGCCGTGCAGGAGCGCGGCGTCGCGGTCGGGGTCGAGCGGCTCGAGGGTGATCGGGCCCAGGTCGGTGCCGGGACGCGGGGGCGCGGTCCAGGGAGATCCCGCGTCGACGGGGTCGGGGTGGTGGGGTCGGGTGGTGGTCATCGGAGGCCCTCGCCCCCGTCGACAGGCTCCGCACGACGCCTCGACAGGCTCAGGGCGTGGTGGTGGGGGTCCGCAGGAGGGCGGGGGTCGGCGACGGCGAGGTCGGCGGGGACACCGAACTCCTGGAAGGCGATCCGCTCCTCGACCGGGTAGACCTCGCGGCCGAGCATCTGGGCGATGATCACCGAGTTGCGGTAGGCGCCCATGCCGAGGTCGGGGGCGCTGAGGCCGTGGGTGTGCTCCTCGGCGTTCTGCACGAAGATCTCGCACTGGCCGTGGTCGACGGCGTAGCCGCGCCCGACGTCGAGGCGGCCCTGGGCGTCCCATCGGATCCGGTCGGCCAGCGGGATGAGGAAGGCCGGCACCCTCGCCGCGTAGCCGGTGGCCGCGACCAGACCGGCGGTGGACGTCTGGAACGGCTGGTCGGTCTCCAGGTGGTGCAGGTCGAGGGTGAAGCGCTGCCCGTCCCAGGACGCGCCCCGCAGCTCGGCGCCGGTGAGCAGCCGGGTCGGCACCGGGCCGTCCACGCTGAGCCGGTACAGGGTGTCGAAGATGGTGTCGACGAGGTCGCCGCTGATCCCCTTGTAGAGGTGGCGCTGCTCGCGGCCCAGCCGGTCGCGGGTGGCCGGCGGGAGGGCGTGGAAGTAGGAGGTGTACTCCGGGGAGGTCATCTCCAGGGTGAGCTTGGTGTACTCCATCGGGAAGAACCGCGGGGAGCGGGTGACCCAGTCCAGCCGGTAGCCGCCCTCCCCGATGCCCTCCAGCAGGTCGAGGTAGATCTCGGCCGCGCTCTGCCCGCTGCCGAGCACGGTGATCGACTCCCCCGCCCGCAACCGGTCCCGGGCGGGCAGGTAGTCCGCGCTGTGCACCACCGGCGCGTCCAGCCCGTCCAGCGGCCACGGCAGCGAGGGCTGGGTGCCGACGCCGAGCACGATCCTCGGCGCGCGGTGCACCTCGGTGCTGCCGTCGGCCAGCACCGCCTCGACCCGGTAGCCGTCGCCGTCGTGGGTGATGCTGCGGACGGTCCGGCCGAAGCGGATGCTGGGCAGCCGGGTGCTGACCCAGCGGCAGTAGGCGTCGTACTCCGCGCGCAGCGGGTAGAAGCTCTCCCGGATGTAGAAGGGGTAGAGCCGGCCGTGCTGCTTGAGGTAGCTGAGGAAGGACCACGGCGAGGTGGGGTCGGCCATCGTCACCAGGTCGGCCAGGAACGGCACCTGGATGGTGGCGCCCTCGAGCATCATCCCGGGGTGCCAGGAGAAGGCGTCCCGGGCCTCGAGGAAGACGCCGTCCAGGTCGTCCAGCGGGTCGGTGAGGGCGGCCAGCCCGAGGTTGAAGGGGCCGAGCCCGACGGCGACGAAGTCGTGCTCGCCCGCCTCGCGCACGCCGCTCACCCGGCGTCCCCGACCAGCTCGAGGACGTCCTCCTCGGCCGGCACCGGTCCGCCGAGCGCCCGCCCGTGGTCGACGAGCAGGTCGAGCACCTCGCGCAGGTGGGCGGGGGTGGTGGCCGGGTTCAGCAGGGTCAGCTTGAGCCAGCCGTGGCCGTCCACGGTGGTGCCGGCCACCATCGCCCGGCCGGAGGAGAACAGCCGGCTGCGGATGAGCGGGTTGAGCCGGTCCGCCTCGGCGACGGTGACCCCAGCGGGGCGGTAGCGGAAGAGCACGGTGCTCAGCCGCGGCGGGCAGAGCAGCTCCAGGTCCGGGTCGGCGGTGACCAGGGCCGCGGCCTCGGCGGCCAGGTCGATCACCGTGTCGACGTGGCGGCCGATCGTCTCCGCGCCCATCACGCGCAGGGTCAGCCACAGCTTGAGCGCGTCGAAGCGCCGGGTGGTCTGCAGGCTCTTGTCGACCTGGTTGGGCTCCACCGCCTGGCGGGGGTTGAGGTAGTCGGCGTGGTAGGTGACGTGGCGCAGGTCGGCGCCCTCGCGGACCAGCAACGCACTGGAGGCCACCGGCTGGAAGAAGCTCTTGTGGAAGTCGACGGTGACCGAGGAGGCCCGCTCGATGCCGTCCAGCCAGTGCCGGCGGGTCGGCGAGACCAGCAGCCCGCAGCCGTAGGCGGCGTCCACGTGCAGCCAGACCCCGGCGGCGGTGGTGACATCGGCCACCTCTGCGAGCGGGTCGAGGACGCCGCGGTCGGTGGTGCCGGCGGTGGCGACCACCGCCATCACCACGTCACCGGCGGCGCGGACGGCGTCCAGCTCGGCGACCAGCGCCTCGGGCGACATCCGACCGGACGCGTCCACGGCCACGTCGCGGACGGCGTCGGTGGACAGCCCCAGCAGCCGGGCCGCCTTGGTCACGCTGAAGTGGCTGTTCGCGGTGGCGAGCACCCGCAGCCGTCCCAGCTCGACGGGCAGCCGGTCGCGGCAGTCCTCGCGGGCCAGCAGCAGACCCTGCAGGTTGGACTGCGTGCCGCCGCTGGTGAACACGCCGTCGGCGGTCGCGCCGAAGCCGATCCGCTCGCAGGTCCACCGCACCAGCCGGCGCTCGATCAGGGTGCCGCTGGTGCTCTGGTCCCAGGTGTCGACCGAGGTGTTGATGGCGCTGGCCAGGGCGTCGGCGGCGACCGCGGGCACCGCCACCGGGCAGTTGAGGTGGGCGAGGTAGCGGGGCTCGTGGAACCACACCGCGTGGTCGGCGTAGATCTCGGCGGCCTCGGCCAGCGCCGACTCGACCGTGCCGACCGGCTGGTCGAGGTCGACGGCGTCGACCAGGCGGGTCAGCTGCTCGAGGCTGGCACCGGAGTACGGCCGGTCGACGGTGGTCAGCCGGCTCGCCACCAGCTCGGTGGCCTGCGCCATCGCCGAGCGGTAGGCGTCGGCGGAACCGGCGTCGAGGAGGTGACTGGCCGCGGGGGCGGGCTGGCGCACCGGAGGTCCTTTCTTAGGCATCCCTTAGCAAGGTAAGCCTCACATGACCTGACGTCGTGCTGTCAACCGCGGCCGGAGGTGAGACGCGTCGCACCGTCACGAGATCGCAACGAGGTGATGCTTGGCAGCAGGCGGGTAGGGCGTGATCATGAGGTGATCATCGGCTCGTGCTGGAGGTCGACATGGAGGGGTACCGCGCACCGGCGGTCGAGGTCTCGCCGCTGCAGTCCGACGGCGTGCTGTCGGGGTTCCTGCTCAGCGGACGCTGGCCGCAGGACCTGGTGGAGTGGTCGAAGGTGCTCTGCCTGGCCGTCCGGGTGGCCGCGGTGCCGGGGCTGCTGCCGAGCAGCACGGTGTTCCGGGTCTGCGAGGACCGCGTCGAGGAACCGCCGCCGGAGATGGTCGGGCTGGTGGTCGCCGAGGGGACGCTGGTCGGTGAGGAGGCGCTCGGGCCCGGGTGCATCGAGCCGCCGGTGCCGATGGGTCTGCTGGTGCTGCACCCGCCCTCGACCACGGTGCCCAGCGTGGCTGAGCACGAGGTCGCCTCGGGCTGCATCTTCCTGCCGGGGCTGCCCTACCTGGGGTTGGACCACCGGGCCAGCTGGGTGGAGTCCGACGCCGCCGGCACCGTGACGCGGCTGGTCAACCGGCAGGACCTCGACCCCTACTCCGACGCGGACACCGCCGCGCTGTCGGTGCTGCTGGCGGCCTGAGCGCTCGGCGCGGGTTCGTCCGCCCTTCGACAGGCTCAGGACGACGCTTCGACAGGCTCAGGGCGTCGAGTCGGGCGTCAGGCGGCGAAGCCGTCGGGGTTCTGCTGCTGCCAGCGCCAGTGGTCTGCGGTCATCTCGTCCAGGGACTTGGTGGCGACCCAGCCGAGGTCGGTCAGCGCCTGGGAGGCGTCGGCCCAGAACGCCGCGATGTCGCCAGGACGGCGCGGGCCCACCTCGTGCGGGATGGGGCGGCCGACCGCCTTCTCGAAGGAGTGCAGCACCTCCAGCACCGAGTGCCCGCGGCCGGTGCCGAGGTTCCAGATGTGCACCCCGCCGTGGTCGGCCAGGTAGTCCATCGCCCGCACGTGGCCGTCGGCGAGGTCCATCACGTGCAGGTAGTCACGCACGCAGGTGCCGTCAGGGGTGTCGTAGTCGTCGCCGAAGACCACGAGCTTCTCCCGGCGTCCGACCGCCACCTGGGCGATGAAGGGCACCAGGTTGTTGGGGATGCCCTGCGGGTCCTCACCGATCCGGCCCGAGGGGTGGGCGCCCACCGGGTTGAAGTAGCGCAGCAGCGCGATCCGCCACCGGTCGTCGGCCGCGCCGACGTCGGTGAGGATGTCCTCGATGTGCTCCTTGGTGCGGCCGTAGGGGTTGAAGGCGTCCCGCGGCATCTTCTCCAGGTACGGCGCGACGGCGAGCTCGCCGTAGACGGTGGCGGAGGAGGAGAACACGATGGTGCGCACGTCGGTCGCCTGCATCGCCCGCAGCAGCGACAGCGTCCCCGCGACGTTGACCGAGTAGTAGTCCAGCGGCACCCGGGTGGACTCCCCCACCGCCTTCTTGCCGGCGAAGTGGATGACGGCGTCGATGCCGTGCTCGCGCAGCACCCGCTCGACCAGCGCCTGGTCGAGCATGTCGCCGCGGACGAAGGTGAGGCTGCGGCCGGTGATCTCCTCGACCCGGCGCAGGCTCTCCTGGCTGGCGTTGCTGAGGTCGTCCAGCACCACGACCCGGTGCCCGGCCTCGAGCAGCACCACCGCGGTGTGGGATCCGATGTAGCCGGCTCCGCCGGTCAGCAGCACGTCCATGGTGTCAGTCCTCCCTCTCCGCTGCCCGATCCTGCCACGGGTGACGGTCTGCGGGGGCACCCGTCGGGCCGGCGCTCAGCTGACGAGGTTGGCCGCCGCCTCGTCCATGTGGGCCTGCACGCAGTCGACCGCCGCGGTGACGTCACCGGCGTCGATGACGTCGACGATGGCGGCGTGCCGGTCCACCCGCATGTTGCTCACCGCACGCTCGGTGCCGGCCCACATGATCGACATCCGGATCGAGCCCTCCAGCGCCTGCCAGGTGTGCAGCAGGGTCGCGTTGCCGGTGAGCTCGCACAGCGCCCGGTGGAAGTCGAGGTCGGCCTCGACCCGGTCCTCCAGCGGACGGTCGACGACCTGCTCCATGGCCCGCACCCGCTCGCGCAGCGCGGTGACCACCGCGGCCCGGTCCTCGCGACGGCTGAGGGTGCGCACCGCCATCGACTCCAGCGCGGCCCGGACGGCGAAGACGTCCAGCACCTCCGGTGCGCCGAGGGTGCGCACGGACAACCAGCCGCGGGGGCCGGCCGAGACCAGCCCCTCCTGCTGCAGCTGGCGGAGGGCCTCGCGCAGGGTGCCGCGGCTGACCTGCAGCTGCTCCGACAGCTCGGTCTCCACCAGGTGCGTGCCCGGGGCCAGCGCACCGGTGGTGATCGCCCGGCGCAGCGCGGTGAGGGCCTGCTGGCGCAGGTTCACCCGGGCGAGCCCGGTGAGGGCGGCGGTCTGAGCGGCCATGGTGGCGGGCGTCCTTCGCGTCGGCGGGTGGAGAGCTGCCGCCGGGTGGCGGCTGCAGGGCGTTGCACGAGTGTAGTGAGCGGCCCGCGCCCGGCCGGGCGACCCGTTCCAGTGTTGACTGTCGACAGTGGGTCACCTAGGGTTGGTGACACCGCATCCCGCTGTCAACGACCGACGGCGCGATCCGCGCGGCGGGTGCCGTCGGCGCCCCCGCCGTCGAACCGACGACCACGAGGTGACCACCCATGCCAACGCACACCGCGGCGTTCGACCCCGAGCGGCTGCAACGGATCAAGGAGGCGGCCTTCCGGATCCGCACCAACGCCCTGGTCCAGGCCGAGGTCCAGGGCCAGGGCTACATCGGCCAGGCCCTCGATCTCGCCGACGTGCTGGCGGTGCTCTACACCGACCAGCTCAACCTGCGCCCGGAGGATCCGGAGTGGGAGGGCCGCGACCGCTGCCTGCTCTCCATCGGGCACTACGCCATCGCCCTCTACGCCGCCCTCGCCGAGGCGAAGTTCCTGCCCGAGTCCGAGCTGGAGACCTACGCCACCGACGACTCCCGGCTGCCGATGTCGGCGATGGCCTCCTACACCCCGGGGGTGGAGATCTCCGGCGGGTCGCTGGGCCACGGGATGGTGATCGCCAACGGCGTCGCCCTCGGGCTCAAGCGCAAGCAGAACGACGCCTTCGTCTACACCATCCTCTCCGACGGCGAGCTGAACGAGGGCTCCACCTGGGAGGCCGCCGCGGTGGCCGCCCACCACCGGCTGGACAACCTCATCGCCGTCGTCGACTTCAACGACCAGCAGGCCGACGGCAAGAGCTCGGCGATGCTGGGGATGGAGCCGGTCGAGGGCAAGTTCGAGGCCTTCGGCTGGGTCGTCCGTCGGGTCGACGGCAACGACGTCGCCGCGGTGCTGGGCGCGCTGGAGGAGCTGCGCGCCCTCGAGGCCGACCAGCCCCGCTGCCTGGTCGTCAACACCAAGCTCGGCAAGGGCGTGGAGTTCCTGGAGAACCGGGAGAAGCTGCACTTCATGTCCGTCGCCCCCGACGAGTGGGAGAAGGCCCACCGCCAGCTGAAGGAGTCGTTCGAGGCATGAGCACCACCGTGAACAAGAGACTGACCTCCGACGCGATGAGCGCCTCGCTGGCCCGCGAGGGCCAGCGCACCACCGCAGCCCCGCTGGGGCACGCGCTGGTCGAGCTCGCCCAGCGCGACGAGCGGGTGGTCGGGCTGTCGGCCGACCTGGCCAAGTACACCGACCTGCACATCCTGCGCGACGCGATGCCCGACCGCTTCTACCAGGTGGGCATGGCCGAGCAGGCGCTGCTGGGGATGGCCGCGGGGCTGGCGATGGAGGGGTTCGTCCCCTTCGCCTCCACCTACTCCGTCTTCGCCACCCGGCGGGCCTACGACTTCCTCTGCCTCGACATCGCCGAGGCGGGGCTCAACGTCAACATGGTGTGCGCGCTGCCCGGGCTGACCACCGGCTACGGCCCGTCCCACCAGGCCACCGAGGACGTGGCGATCCTGCGCGGGATGCCCAACCTCACCATCGTCGACCCCTGCGACGCCGTCGACATCGAGCAGGCGGTGCCGCAGCTGGCCGCCTCCGACGGGCCCACCTACCTGCGCGTCCTGCGCGGCAAGGTGCCCCGGGTGCTGGACGAGTACGACTACACCTTCGAGCTCGGCAAGGCGGCGCTGCTGCGCGACGGAGGTGAGGTGCTGCTGGTCTCCACCGGGCTGATGACCGAGCGCGCGCTGGAGGCGGCGCGGGCGCTGGAGGCCGACAAGGTCGACGTCGCCGTGCTGCACGTGCCCACCCTCAAGCCGCTGGACGAGGACACGGTGCTGCGTGAGCTGGCCAAGGACCGGCTGGTGCTCACCTGCGAGAACCACACCGTCATCGGCGGGCTCTTCGACGCGGTCGCCCATGTGCTGGTGCGCGACGGCGTGGTGCGCCAGATCACCCCGGTGGGGCTGCCGGACGAGTTCCTCGACGCCGGTGCGCTGCCCACGCTCAACGACCGCTACGGGGTGTCCACCGCGAAGATCGTCGAGCGGGTCAAGGGTCTGCTGCGGCCCGGACGGACCGAGCGCCCCGACTGAGCGCCCGCCCGAGGCACCACACGGACGGGCCCCGGCCCGGAGGGGAGCCTCCGGACCGGGGCCCGTCCGTCGTCCCGGGCGGTGGGGGCCCTCAGCCCCGGTAGGTCTGGATCACCTGGGAGTCGTCGACCCGCTCCCAGCCGGCC
>NZ_QPKK01000118.1 GCF_003344635.1 Desertihabitans aurantiacus | reverse complement strand
CGCCCGGCGCCGGCCGCGGCCGTCATCACCGCGGGTCCTCCGCCGGCCGGGCCGCCGGCGAACCGGGCCCACACCTCGGCGGAGTCGACCTCGAGCCACTCGGCCCAGGTGTCGGCGCGCCCGGTCGGGAGCCCGGCACCGTGGTCGGTCGGCACCAGCGCCACGGTCGACTGCCGGCGCTTCGACAGGCTCAGCGTGCTGCGGTCGGGGTCGGCGTCCGGGTCGGCGGGGCGCTCCGACAGGCTCAGCGCGCTGGGGTCCGGGTCCGCGCTGCGGGACGGGTCGGCGTCCGGGTCGAGCGTCTCGTCGGGCAGCGGGTGCCACTCCTCGCCGCGGACGCCGAGCAGGTCGGCGAAGCCGTGCGGGAAGGGGCCCTGCCGCAGGCGCGTCGTCTCGTCCACCGCGGAGGCGAACGGGCCGAGCCACAGGTGGCCGCCGTCCTGCACCCAGGCCCGGAGCCGGGCGACCGTCGCGTCGTCCAGCAGCACCGCCGACGGCGCGAGCAGCAGCCGGACGCCGTCCAGCGTGTCGTCGCTGCCGAGGACGTCGGTGAGCACCCCGCGCTGCCAGCACACCCGGTACCAACGACGCAGCTGCGCCAGCGGGTCGAGCCGGTCGCTCGGCAGGTCGCGCTGGGTGCCGGCCCACCAGCTCGGCCAGTCGAACAGCAGCGCCACCTCCGCCCGCGGCACGTCCCCGAGGGCCGGCAGCCCGGCCAGCTCGGTGCCGAGCGCGGCCACCATCCGGTGGTGGCGGGTGTCCGGGCCGGCAGCGGGCAGCAGCGCGGAGTGGAACCGCTCCGGACCCTGGGCGGCCTGGCGCCACTGGAACCAGCACAGCCCGCGGGCGCCGCGGGCCACCGCCTGGAACACCTCCCGCCGCAGCCGCGCCGGCGACTTGGCGACGTTGTGCGGGCGGAAGTTCACCGTGCTGGCGGCCTGCTCCATCAGCATCCAGCCACGGTCACCACCCAAGGAGCGCATCAGGTCCGAGCTCATCGCCGAGTCGACCACCGCGTCGGCCCGCGACGGGTCGGGGTAGCTGTCGTCGCTGACCAGGTCGAGCTCGCGGGCCCAGCGGCGGTAGTCGACGCCGCCGAAGAAGCCCATGAAGTTCGTCGTCACCGGCGTGGTCGCGTCCACCGCACGGATCTGGTCGCGCTGGGCGCGGAACAGCTCGAGCTGGGCGTCGGAGGCGAACCGGCGGAAGTCGAGCAGCTGCGCCGGGTTGTGCAGGTAGGGCGCGGCCCGGGGCGGCAGCACGTCCTCCCAGTCGCCCACCCCCTGGCTCCACACCGCTGTCCCCCACGCGGTGTTGAGCGGGTCGAGGCCGCCGTAGCGGTTCCGCAGCCAGACCCGGAACGCCGCCGCGCACGAGTCGCAGAAGCAGGTCTGGCCGAACTCGTTGCCGACGTGCCACAGCGCCACCGCCGGGTGCCCAGCACAGCGGCCGAGCAGCGCCTGCACCACGGCGGCGCAGCGCTCGCGGTAGACGGCTGAGGTCGGGCAGAAGTGGTTCCGCGAGAACGGGCTCAACCGCACCCCGTCCGCGGTGACGGCGGAGGTCTCCGGCCACAGCCGGGCCAGCCACGGCGGCGGGGACGCGGTCGGGGTGGCCAGGTCGGCCTGGATCCCGTGCTCGTGCAGCAGGTCGAGGACGTCGACCAGCCAGTCGATCCGCCACTCGTCGGGGCGCGGCTCCAGGGAGGACCAGCTGAACACCCCCACCGTGGCGAGGTTCACCCCCGCCCGCGCCATCAGCTCGACGTCGGTGCGCCAGACGTCGCGCGGCCACTGCTCGGGGTTCCAGTCCGCACCGACCCACAGCCTCGGCTCAGTCATGACCCACCCCTCCCGGACGCCGTCCGCGCAGCCCGCCGCCGGCGCTACAGTCAGGCCGGTCGGAGCGAGCAGAGGAGCGGGCGTGGCCACCATCGAGGACGTCGCCCGCGCGGCAGGCGTGTCGGTCTCGACGGTCTCGTACGCCCTCAGCGGCAAGCGTCCGATCTCGGTGGCCACCCGCGAGCGGATCCAGCGCGCGGTCCGCGACCTGGACTACCGACCGCACGCCGGCGCCCGCGCGCTGGCCTCCAGCCGCACCGACGTGCTGGCCCTGGTCGCCCCGCTGCGCGTGGACGTCAACGTGCCCGTGATCCTGCAGTTCGTGGCCGGGGTGGTGACCCGGGCCCGCAGCCACCACAAGGACGTCCTGCTGCTCACCAACGACGACCCGGGCAGCCTGGACCGGGTGGTGGCCGGCTCGATGGTCGACGCCGTCGTGGTGATGGACATCGAGACCGACGACCTGCGGCTGCCCGAGCTGCGTGCGATGAAGCAGCCGGCCGTGCTGATCGGCCTGCCCAGCGACCCGGGCCCGCTGAGCTGCGTCGACCTCGACTTCGCCGCGGTCGGCCGCGCCGCGGTGCAGCACCTGCTCGCCGCCGGACGCCGCCGGATCGGTCTGGTCGGACCCACCCCGGTGGTGCGCGCCCGGCACACCTCCTTCGCCGACCGGCTGCTGCACGGCTACGCCGAGGCGCTGGCCGAGGCCGGGCTGGAACCGCTGGAGACCGCCGCCGAGGGCACCCGCCGCGGCGGGATCACCGCCGTGGCCGAGCTGCTGGCGCGCCACCGCGACCTCGACGCCGTGGTGGTGCACAACGAGGGCGCGCTGCCCGGCGTCATCGAGGCGCTGCGCGAGGACGGGCACGACGACCGCGCCCTGCTCGCGGTCGGTCCGGCCGACGTCGTGGCGGCGCTGCCGGTGGACTGCGACTGGATCGAGATCCCCGCGGCCAGGATCGGCGAGCTCGCCGTCGACATGGCGGTCGACCGGCTGGAGGACGGCCGCGGCCCCGAGGTCCGGCTCCTCCCGCCGACCCTGGCCCGTCACCGCGTCACCCCTTGATGGCGCCGAAGATGACGCCCTTGGTGAAGTGGCGCTGGACGAAGGGGTAGACCAGCAGGATCGGCACGGTGGCCAGCACGACGACGGCCATCTTGATCGGCATGCCGGCGACCGCGCCGCTGGCCGCCTGGCCGGGGTCGGCCCCGCCGGGCAGCGAGGCGCCCTGCAGCACGTAGGAGCGCAGCACCAGCTGCAGCGGCCACTTGGCGTTGTCGTTGATGTAGAGCACCGCGTTGAAGAAGGCGTTGAAGTAGCCCACCCCGTAGAACAGCGCGACGACGGCCAGCACGGCACCGGAGAGCGGCATCACGATCCGCAGCAGGATGCGCCACTCCCCCGCACCGTCGATGCGGGCGGCGTCGAGGATGGCGTTGTCGATCCCCATGAAGAAGTTGCGCAGGATGAGGATGTTGAACGCCGACACCGCCGTCGGCAGGATCAGCGCCCAGTAGCTGTCGATCAGCCCCAGCCCGCTGACCAGCAGGTAGCTGGGGATCAGGCCGGCGGAGAAGAACATCGTGATGAGGAAGACGAACAGCAGCGGGGTGTGCAGCAGCGAGCCCGGTCGCGACAGGCCGTAGGCGGCCAGCACCGAGACCAGCATCGACAGCGCGGTGCCGACCACGGTGATCCCGACGCTGACGACCGCGGCCCGGGTGACGACGCCGCCGGAGAGGATCTGGCGGTACGCCTCCAGGGTCAGCTCGCCGGGGATGACGACCAGGCCGCCGGCGCGCAGCGTCTCGGCCTGGGTGGAGAAGCTCGTCACGACCACGGTGTAGAGCGGGAACGCGACCACGAGCACCACCAGCGCCAGCACGACGCCCTTCAGCCCGAGGCCGACCGGGTGCGGGTCCTCCTCCCACACCGGACGCCCGTTGGCGCGGCGCCGGCGTCGGCGGGTGGGGGGCAGGTCGTCGTGACGCTGCGGCGCGCCGGGGCCGACGCCGGTGCGGCGGGCGGTCTCGGTGACCGCGGCGGGGGCGGTCTGGTCTCCGATCTGGGCGCTCATCGCTGGTACACCCCTGCCTCTCCGAACACGTGGGCGAGCTTGTTGGCCCCGAGCACCAGGACCAGGCTGACCAGCCCCTTGGCCAGGCCGGCGGCGGCGGCGAAGCTCCAGTCGCCGTAGACCACGCCCTGGTAGTAGACGAAGGTGTCGACCACCTCCGAGACCTCCGCGCCGACGGCGTCGCGCTGGAGGATGAGCTGCTCGAAGCCCACCGTCAGCGAGTCACCGAGGCGGAGGATCAGCAGCAGGATCACCACCGGGCGCAGCGCCGGCAGGGTGATGTGCCACATCCTGCGCCAGCGGCCGGCGCCGTCGGAGGCCGCGGCCTCGTGCAGCGCCGGGTCGACCGTGCTGAGCGCGGCGAGGAAGATGATGATCCCCCAGCCGGCGTCCTTCCAGACCGCCTGCAACGTGATGAGGAGCAGGAAGGTGTCGGGGTTGGTCATCAGGTCGAAGCCGCTGTAGCCGTTCTCCCGCAGGGTCTGCGAGATCAGGCCGGCCCCGCCGAGGATCTGCTGGAAGATCGTCACCACCAGCACCCAGCTGAAGAAGTGCGGCAGGTAGACCACCGACTGGATGAACACCCGCACCCGCGGCGAGATGACGCTGTTGAGCAGCAGCGCCAGCGCGATCGGGACGGGGAAGAAGAACACCAGCTGGAACGCCGTGATCATCAGCGTGTTCAGCACCGCGTTGAGGAAGGCGGGGTTGGTGAACACCCGGGCGAAGTTGTCCAGCCCGACGAACGGGCTGTTGAAGAAGCCCGAGTACGGCGAGTAGTACTGGAAGGCCGCGATGTTGCCCAGCATCGGCAGGTAGGCGAAGACGGCGAGCAGCGCGATCGCCGGCAGCGTCATCAGCACGAGTGCACGGTCGCGACGCCAGCGGGTGGCCAGCGTCCGGCGGCGGGCGGCCGGGGGCCCCGGCGTCGCCGCCGGGGCCTCGGGAGTGGGGTTGCCCTGACCCGGTGTGGTGGTCGGCGCGCTCACTGCTGGTCCAGCAGACCCTGGTAGAACGCCCGCAGCTCCTCACCGCCGGAGCTCCGCCAGTTCTCGACCGCCGCGTCCAGGTCGTCCAGGCTCTTGCGCCCGCGCGGGATGTCGGCCTCGAGGTCCTCGAAGGGCTGGGCGAGCGAGGCGTACTGCGGCGGCTCGGTGATCTGGACGCCGTACAGCGGCGGCTCCTGCAGGTACTGCGCGGCGTCGGCCATCCAGCTGCAGTACTCCTCGACGAAGCCCGGGTACTGCACCTTGGCCTCCACCACCGGCGGGTCGGCCAGGAAGATGTAGGTCGGCTGCAGCTCGACGGCGGCCAGCTCGGTGGGCTGCGGGACGCCGTTGGGGCCGGGGGTGTAGTGCACGCCCTCGACCCCGTTGTTGATCACCGAGAACTCCTCGGTGCCGAACGGGGCGGCGAGGACGTCGGCCGAGGCGAGGATCTGCTCGATCATCGAGGTGTCGTCGGTCTGCTTGACGAAGGAGAACATGCTCGCGCCGGGGCCCCGCCACAGGATCGGCTGGCCACCCTGGCCGGCGAACGGGGCGAACGCCTTCTGCGAGTAGTCGGGGTTGTTGGCCAGGTTGTCGCGCAGGGCCTCGTGCCAGCCGCCGACGCCGTCGGCGAGCAGCAGCGAGCGGCCGGACTGGAAGCGGGCCTTGGCCTCGCTCTCCTGGGCGGCGACCGCATCCGGGTGGACGACCCCGGCCTCGAACATCTGGCGGTTGAAGTCGAGGGCGGCGCGGTACTCCTCGGTCTCGACCCGGTGCACCAGCCTGCCGTCGACGACCTTCCACTTCGGCGGGACGCCGAAGGCGATGGCGATGGCCGACCACAGGTCCTCCGCGGCCCACCGGTTCGCCCCCGGGTCGTTGATCTCCTTGGCCAGCGCCAGCAGCTCCTCCGCCGATCCGACCTGGGGGTCGATGCCCCGCTCGGCCAGCAGGTCGTCGCGGTAGTAGAGCGCGTCGCGGATCGGGGTGTCCGGGTAGGGGATGCCGTAGAGCTTGCCGTTGAAGACGCAGGAGCGCCACGCGTCGGTCGGGATGTTGGCCAGGTTCGGGTACTTGCTGACCGCGTCGCCGGCGAGGTAGGGGGTGAGGTCGGCGAAGACGTTGCCCACGATCTCCGAGCCGAAGCGGCTGGGGAAGTTCCACTGCGGGATCTGCACCCAGTCCGGGACGTCGCGCGGCGAGGCCAGCACGGTGGCGAGCTTGTCGGCGTAGACGTTGCCGTCGGTGATCTGGAACTCGATGGTGTTGCCGATCATCTCGTTGACGGCCTCGTAGTACTGGTTGCCGTCGGCCGGGGGGATGGTGCCCCACAGCGGCGTCATCGCCCGGATGGTGCGGCCGTCGCCGGGCGGCGTGGTCACCGAGCGGACGAGCTCGGTGGGGAGGCTGGTGTAGCCGGGCACCGAGCCGTTGACGCCCGGGATGTCGGGCTCGGCGATGGTGATCGGGATGTGGCGGGGCAGCACCTCGGTGCTGACGGCGACCTGCTCGGTCGGGGCGGCGGTGCCGCCGCCGCAGGCGCTGAGGCCGGGCACGGCGAGTGCGCTGAGGCCGACACCGGCGGCACCGAAGAGCGTGCGCCGGTTGAGGACGATGCGGGCTGGTGCGGGACGGTGCGTGCTCATGTCACTTCCTTGTGAGAGATGCCGACGACCCATCTTGTCGTCGAAGCGCTTCGATGGTGGACTGTAGGCCGCCCGCCGAACCGAACGCAAGCCCTTGCTCGAGGAGGAGCCCCCCATGCCCCAGGACTGGTCCCCACGCGTCCGCGAGCTGCTGGGGTCGCTCGGCACCGAGCAGAAGGTCGCGATGCTGCACCAGCACCAGCCCGCTCTGCCCGAGCACGGGCTGGCGGACTTCCACACCGGGCAGGAGGCCCTGCACGGGGTGGCCTGGATCGGCGAGGCGACCGTCTTCTGCCAGGCGGTCGGGCTCGGGGCCACCTGGGACGCCGACCTGCTGGAGCGGGTCGGTGCCGTGGTGGGCACCGAGCTGCGGGCCCACCACGCCAAGGACCCGGCGGTCGGGCTCAACGCCTGGGCGCCGGTGGTCAACCCGCTGCGCCACCCCGGCTGGGGCCGCAACGAGGAGGGTCTCAGCGAGGACCCGCACCTCACCGCCGAGCTGGCCACCGGTTACGCCCGCGGGTTGCGCGGCGAGGACGAGCGGGTCTGGCGGTGCGTGCCGACCCTGAAGCACCTCAGCGCCTACAACGTCGAGGACCACCGCGACGTGCTGTCGGTGCAGGTGCCGCCGCGGGTGCTGCACGAGTACGAGCTGCCGGCCTTCCTCGGCCCGGCCCGCGCCGGGGTGGTCGGGGCGGTGATGCCGTCCTACAACCTCGTCAACGGGCGTCCGGCGCATCTGGACGCCGAGGCGATCGAGGCCGTCCGGGAGGCGGCGGGCGGGCTGCTGGCGGTGCTCTCCGACGCCTACGCGCCGGGCAACGTCCCCTCGGTGCAGCTGCCCGAGCTCGACGCGGCGGAGGCCTACGGCCTGGTGCTGCGGGCCGGCGTCGACTCCTTCACCCAGGACGCCGCCGACCCCGCCCCGACCCGGCGGCACCTCACCGAGGCGCTCGAGCGCGGCGTGATCACCGTCGAGGACGTCGACGCCGCCGTCGGCCGGCTGCTCACCCTGCGCGAGCGCACCGGCGAGCTCGCCCCGTCCACCGACCCCTACGCCACGATCGGCCCCGACCAGATCGACCTCCCCGAGCACCGCGCGCTCGCCCGCGAGGTCACCGGACGGTCCGTGGTGGTCCTGACCAACCCCACCGCCCTGACCCCGTCGGAGGACGACGAACCCAGCCGCAGCGCCCTGAGCCTGTCGAAGGACGAGGCCCCCACCCCCGACCGCGTCCTCCCGCTGCCGACCGACGCCTCCGTCGCCGTGGTCGGCCCGCTGGCCGACCGGGTGCTCACCGACTGGTACAGCGGCACCCCGCCCTACGCGGTGTCGGTGGCCGACGCCTTCGCCGAGCGCGGACCGTCGCGCACCGCCGACGGTCTGGACCGGGTGGTGCTGCGGGTCCAGGGCACGCCCGGGTGGCTCGGCGTCGACGAGCACGCGCGGGTGCGGGCCGGAGAGCGGTCGGCGGCCACCGCCTGGGCGCTGCAGGACTGGGGCGACGGGCTGCTGACGCTGGACTCCGGCCGCGGGCTGATGGGCAGCCGGGACGCGCGCACCGTGGACGTCCACGCCACCCGGGTGGGCGGCTGGGAGGTGCAGGAGAGCTTCGCCAAGGAGGTGCATGCCGACGGCTCGTGGTCGCTGCTGCACCTGGGCACCCGGCGCTGGCTGTGGTCGCGGCCCGACGGCGTCCTCGAGGCCGGGGCGGCGCGGATCGGGCAGGCCGCCCGGTTCGAGGTGACGACGGTCGTCTCCGGGACGGCCGAGGCGGTCCGGCTCGCCCGCGAGAGCGACGTCGCCGTGGTGGTGGTCGGCAACGACCCGCACCTCAACGGCCGCGAGACCGCGGACCGGCCGTCGCTGGAGCTGCCGCCGGCGCAGGCCGAGCTGGTCCGCTCGGTGGCGGCCGCCCAGCCGCGGGTGGTGGTCGTGGTGGTGTCGAGCTACCCCTACGTGCTCGACGACGACCTCGCCGCGCTGCCGCTGGTGTGGACCAGCCACGGCGGGCAGGAGCTCGGGCACGGCGTGGTGGACGTGCTCACCGGCGCGGTCGAGCCGAGCGGACGGCTGCCGCAGCCGTGGCCGCTGCGGGCGTCGGACTGCGGGGAGATCACCGACTACGACCTCGAGTCCGCCCGGCAGACCTCGTGGTGGTCGCCGCACGAGCCGCGGTTCGCGCTGGGTCACGGGCTGCACTTCGGCGACGTCCGCTACGGCCCGGTGAGCACCTCGACGGCGGCTGGCGAGGTGGTGCTGGAGGTGACGCTGGTCAACCGCGGTGGGCGGACCGCGCCGGAGCTGGTGCAGGTGTACCACCGGGTCGAGGTGCCGGGACGGGAGTGCCCGCGCCGGCTGGCGGCGCACGCCCGGGTCGAGCTCGCGCCCGGGGAGGAGCGGACCGTGACGCTGCGGGTGCCGCGGGAGCGGCTGCTGCTGTGGGACGTCACCGCCGACCGGTTCTGGCTGCCCGGCGGCGAGCACCGTTTCGAGGTGGGTGCGTCGGCCGCCGACGTCCGCGCCCGGGCGACGGTGGAGCTGGAGGGTGACGAGCCGCCGTGCCACCGCCCGGCCCGGCGTCCGGTGCGGGCGGAGTGCTGGTCGTGGTGCGAGGGGCTGGAGCTGGCGCCCCGGGAGGTGCTGCGCGGATCGGTGCTGCGTCCGGTCGCCGGACGCGGGTGGGCAGGCTACGGCCCGGTGGACGTCGACGGCCTGGACGGTGTCCGGCTGGTGCTGCGCCGCCGCCGACCCGGCGCGGTGGAGGTCACTGCCGGCTGGGTCGGCGGACCGCAGGTGTCAGCCGGCGCGGACGGCGACGGGCTGCCCGAGGTGGTGCTCCCCCGGCCCGAGCACGCCGGGCAGCCGGCCGAGCTGGAGGTGTCCCTGTCGGGCCCGGTCGAGCTGGTCGAGATCAGCGCGGCGGGCGGGGCCAGCTGACTTCTGCGCCGGCCGACCCTGCCGGCACACACCTTCGTCAGCCCGCACACCGGTTGCAGCAGGTGTGCGGCCGCACGAAGGTGTGTGCCGGCGGGATCAGCGGGGACGGCGCCGCGCCGGCGGTCGGCTGACTGCGCCGAGCACCCGCTCGAGCGGGCCACGTCCGAGCGAGCGGCGCCACAGCCAGGCCAGCAGCAGCGAGCCGGCAGTCAGGCCGATCACCAGCACCCAGTGGTCCTCACCCAGCGGGACGCCGAGACCCCGGGTGAGCAGCCAGAGCACGAGCACCTGGGCGACGTAGACCGTCAGCGGCATCGACCCGACCGCGGCCAGCGGTGCACCCAGCCGGACCAGCAGCCGGCGCGGCCGTCCCGGCAGCCAGGTGGTGAGCGCGACCAGGGCCAGCGCCACGGCGAGCATCGCGGCGACGTTCCCGGCCACCGTCAGCGAGGTGGCCACCGCGAACCGCTCCACGCCGCCGGTGGCGATGCCGATCGCCACCTGCCGCGGCGGCACGAGCTGCGCCCCGAGCGGCAGCGCCACCGCCGCCACCACCGCCGCGACCACCAGCCCGACCAGGGTGACCCGACGCCGGCCGAGACCGAGCCGGACCAGCGCCACCCCGAGCAGCAGCGTCGGCGCCCAGATCAGCACCGGGTACGCACCGGTGACGAACCACTCGACGACGATCCCCCACGGCTCGACCTGCTGCGCCCGCACCGCCCGCAGCTGCGCCAGCGCTGCCGCCACCCCGGGCAGCAGCAGGACGCCGCCCACCCCGAGCCCCAGCAGCACCCGGGCCGGCAGGAACACCAGCGGCAGCACGACGAGGAAGGCCACCCCGTACTCGTCGAGGATGATCCGCACCGGCGTGTCCAGCGTGGTCAGCAGCGCCCCGAGCACCAGCAGGCACAACGCCCGGATCGCGATCTCCAACCGCAACGCGGCCCTCCCGGGCACGGCCCGACCCGTCGCTTCCCCTGCGCTGTCGGCAGGCCCAGCCCCAGCGCGCCGAGCCGGTCGAAGCGCCTCGGAGTCGGCATCGGTGCGATGGGCTCGCCCTTCGACAGGCTCAGGGCGTTGTGGTCGGCTCTGCTTGGCAGCTGCGGCCTCGCGCGGGTCGGGGGACGTCACCGAAGCGCGTTGAGCCTGTCGAAGCGCGTCCGAGCCGCGCCCGACCGCCGACCCGTCCTCAGTGCCTCCAGCTCGTCGGGACGTGGGCCGGCAGCGGGCCTGGGTGAGCAGGCCGAGACCGAGGCCGGCGGTGACGGCGAAGAGCAGGCGGGAGCGTTCGGCGGCGACGTCGCGGACCAGCGTCTCCCACAGCTGCACGTCCGCCGTCGGTGCGGCGTGGGCGACGAACATCCCGAGCACGGCCAGCCCGCGGGCGAGGTCGACGCCGACCAGCCGGGACCGCGGCTCGGGGCGGTCCGGGGCGGCCGGACCCGACGTCGTCATGGGCCCCACTCTGCCGTCCCGGCCCCAACGGCTGCCGCAGTAGGCTCGGCAGGTGCACCGCTCCGCCCCGCTCCGCCTGGTCCGCGGCAGCGACCCCGAGCTGCCGGAGGCGCTCCGGCAGGCGCTGGCCGGCGGACGTCCGCTGGCGGTGCTGCCCGACGACGACACCGCCGCCGCCCGCGCCGTCGCGGTGCTGCGGCCGGAGCAGCCGGTCGACACCGATGTCGCGGTGGTGGTTGCCACCTCCGGCTCGACCGGCGAGCCCAAGGCGGTCGTGCTGCCGGTCGAGGCGGTCCGGGCGGCGGTGGCCGCCACCGAGGACCGGCTGGGACGGGCGGCGTCCTGGACGTCGGTGCTGCCGCCGTCGGCGGTCGGCGGGCTGATGGTGCTCGCCCGGGCGGTGGCCACCGGCGCGGACCTGCGCCGCCGCTCCTCCGACCTGGCC
>NZ_QPKK01000117.1 GCF_003344635.1 Desertihabitans aurantiacus | reverse complement strand
CCCGACGGGGACGAGCGCGGCCAGCAGCGCGGGCAGGCTGTCGCTGCGCTCGGCCGCCGCGACCAGGGCCAACCCGCAGGCGGCGACCGCCAGCCCGACGGCGATGGCCCGTCCCGGGCCGAGCCGGCGCAGCGCCAGCCCGACCACGGTGACCACGACGATCGAGGACAGCGTGGCCGGCAGCTCGGCCAGCCCGGCGAGCAGCGGCCGCAGCCCCCGCGCCAGCTGCAGGTACTGGGAGAAGAAGAACAGCAGGCCGGTCAGCGCGAAGACAGCGATGAAGTTCGCCAGCACCGCCCCGGTGAAGGCGCGGGAGGCGAAGAGGGTGACGTCGATCATCGGGGCCGTCGAGCGCCGCTGGCGCGACACGAAGAGGACGGCGCCGACGGCCCCGACCAGCAGGCAGCCGAGCGTCACGGCGTCCAGCCCCGCGGAGACGGCGTGCTTCACCGCGTAGACCAGTGGCACCACCATCGTCATCGACAGGGCCGCCGAGAGCGGGTCGAAACGTCCCGGGGAGGGGTCGCGGCTCTCCGGCAGCAACGCCGCGCCGGCGACCAGCAGCACCAGCACCACGGGGACGTTGATGAGGAACACCGAGCCCCACCAGAAGTGCTCCAGCAGCACCCCGCCGACCAGCGGGCCGAGCGCGATCCCGCCGCCGGAGGCCGCCGACCAGATCGCGATGGCCCGCGTCCGCTCCACCGGCTCGGGGAACAGGTGGCGGATGATCGACAGGGTGGACGGCATGATCGTCGCCCCGGCCACCCCCAGCAGCAACCGGGCCATGATGAGCATCTCGGCGCCGGTCGAGAAGGCGGCCAGCAGCGAGGCCGCACCGAACGCGGCGGCGCCGGTCAGCAGCAGCCGCCTGCGCCCCACCCGGTCGGCCACCGTGCCCATCGTGACGAGCAGCCCCGCCAGCGCGAGGGAGTAGATGTCGCCGATCCACAGCACCTGGCTCGCGCTGGGCGCCAGGTCGCGGGTCAGCGAGGGGACGGCGAGGTAGAGCACCGTCCCGTCGATGGCCAGCAGGAGCACCGCTCCCACCAGCACGGACAGGGCGGCCCACCGGTTGCGGGGAGGCGTCGAGGTCACGGCTTTACTGTACCGACTGGTCAGTACAGTTCAACCGTCCGGACACGGCAGCGCCGGCCACCCCGGGTGGGGCGGCCGGCGCGCGGCAGGAGGGTCAGCGGCGGCGCGACTTCATCAGCCGGTCGACGCCCTCCTTGATCTTGCGCTGGTTCTCCGGCTTGCGCAGCTCGCGCTCCGCCACCTGGAAGACCTTCGCGACCACGGCGGTCTTGACCGCGCCCTTGAACAGAGAGCCGATGCCCATGTCGTTTCCCCTCCTGTCGTCGAGTCCTCCCAGTCAAGCAGGCCCTGCCAACGAGAGCGGCGGTGGACGCCGTTGCACTTGGGGCTGAGGTGCGCCTAGCCTAAGCAAGCCTTGCCTAACCGGCGGGCCTCTCGGTCGGCGTCGACCGGCTTCCCAGCGGATCCCTGAAGTGGAGAACTCGTGCGTTCACCTCGCCTCCTCGCCGCCGCCGTGGCGACGGCCGTCCTCGGCCTCGCCGCCTGCGGCACCACCGGCACCGCCGCCCCCGAGCAGGGGTCGGAGACCGCGCCTCCGCCGGCCGCTGCCGAGCAGGGCTACCCGCTCACCGTGGAGCACGCGCTGGGCACCACCGTGCTGGAGGCGAAGCCCGAGCGGGTCGCCACCGTCAACTGGGCCAACCACGAGGTGCCGCTGGCCCTCGGCGTGGTGCCGGTCGGGATGGCCGCTGCCAACTTCGGCGACGACGACGGCGACGGCGTGCTGCCCTGGGTGGAGGAGAAGCTCACCGAGCTCGGCGCGGAGACCCCGGTGCTGTTCGACGAGACCGACGGGGTCGACTTCGAGGCGGTGGCCGACACCCAGCCCGACGTCATCCTGGCCGGCTACTCCGGGCTGACCGAGCAGGACTACGACACCCTCAGCGAGATCGCCCCGGTGGTCGCCTACCCCGAGGCCCCCTGGGCCACCAGCTGGCGCGACACCATCCTCGTCAACAGCGCCGGGATGGGCATGGCCAGCGAGGGCGAGCAGCTGGTGGCCGACCTCGAGGCCGAGATCGACGCCGTCGCCGCCGACCACCCGCAGCTGGCCGGGAAGCGGACGATGTTCCTCACCCACCTCGACCCCAACGACCTCAGCGAGGTGAGCTTCTACAGCGCCAAGGACACCCGGGCCGCCTTCTTCGAGGACCTGGGGATGGCCACGCCGCCCAGCATCGCCGAGCTCTCCGCGCAGAGCGACAGCTTCTCCGGCTCGGTCAGCGCCGAGCAGATCGACCAGTTCTCCGACGTCGACATCATCGTCACCTACGCCGACGACCTGGTGGTGGAGGAGCTACGCGCCGACCCGCTGCTGGCCCAGATGCCGGCGATCGCCAACGACGCCATCGTGGCCCTGCCGAACACCGACCCGCTCGGCACCGCCGCCAACCCGACCCCGCTGGCGATCTCCTGGGTGCTGCAGGACTACGCCGACCTGCTCGCCGAGGCCGCCGACAAGTCCCAGTGACCTCCACCGCCACCCGCACCGCACCCGCTCCCGCCGCGGACGTCGACCCGGTCCGACGCCCGCGGCGGCGGCGTGCGCTGTGGGCGCTGGCGGTGGTGGTCGTGCTGGCCGGGCTGGTGCTGCTGTCGGTGGCCGTCGGGTCGCGGGTGGTCGGCCTCTCCGACGTCCTCGCCGGGTTGCAGGGCTCGACGTCGACCATCGGTGAGGCGGCGGTCGCCCAGCGCGTGCCCCGGACCCTGCTCGCGGTGGCCGTCGGTGGCGCGCTCGGCCTGTCGGGGGCGGTGATGCAGGGCGTCACCCGCAACCCGCTGGCCGACCCGGGCATCCTCGGCGTCAACACCGGCGCCTCGCTGGCCGTCGTGACGGCCGTGGCCACGGTGGGGCTGAGCACCGCGACCGGCTACATCTGGGCCGCCATCGCCGGGGCGGCGGTGACCGCGGTGTTCGTCTACGCCGTCGGCTCGCTGGGCCGGGGTGGGGCGACCCCGCTCAAGCTGGCCCTGGCCGGGGCCGCCACCTCGGCGGCGCTGTCCTCCTTCATCACCGCGGTGGTGCTGCCCCGCAACGACATCGCCGGCGGGCTGCGGTCCTGGCAGATCGGCGGGGTCGGCGGGGCCTCCTACGAGAGCACCGCCCAGGTGCTGCCCTTCCTGCTCTGCGGGGTCGTCATCAGCCTGCTCTCCGCGCGCCGGCTCAACTCCCTCGCCCTCGGCGACGACGTCGCGGCCGGGCTCGGCGAGCGGGTGGCGGTGGCGCGGGCGGTCGCCGCGCTCGGGGCGGTGCTGCTCTGCGGTGCCGCCACCGCGGTGGCCGGACCGATCGGCTTCGTCGGGCTGGTCGTGCCCCACCTGTGCCGGCTGCTGGTCGGCCCCGACCACCGTTGGCTGCTGCCGTTCTCCACCCTGACCGGGGCCTGCCTGCTGCTGGCGGCCGACGTGCTCGGCCGGGTGGTGGCCCGTCCCACCGAGGTCGACGTCGGCATCATCACCGCGCTGGTCGGCGCGCCCTTCTTCATCGCCATCGTCCGCCGCCGCACGGTGCGTGCGCTGTGACCGGGCCCGGTGCCAGCACCACCCCGGCCGCGCTGCCGACCCGGGCGGAGGAACCGGACGGCTACGGTGCCGTGCCCCTCGAGACGGTCGTCGCCGTCGCCCGCGGCCGGGTCCGCCGGACCGCCCGCCGCCGGGTGGTGCTGGTCGTGCTCGCCCTGCTGGTGCTGGCCGTGTTCGCCACCAGCCTGGTGGTCGGACGCACCGTCTACCCACCGCTCGACGTGCTGCGGGTGGTGCTGGGTGAGGACGTCCAGGGCGCCAGCTTCACCGTCGGGCGGCTGCGGCTGCCCCGGGCGGTGCTCGCGGTGGTGGTCGGGCTCAGCTTCGGCCTGGGCGGCGTGACCTTCCAGACCATGCTGCGCAACCCGCTGGCCAGCCCGGATGTCATCGGCATCAGCTCCGGCGCCAGCGCGGCCGCCGCCTTCGCCATCGTGGTGCTCGGGCTCAGCGGGCCGAGCGTCTCGCTGGTGGCCATCGTCGCCGCGCTCGCCGTGGCGCTGCTGGTCTACGGGCTGGCCTTCCGCGGCGGGGTGGCCGGCACCCGGCTGATCCTCGTCGGCATCGGCATCGCCGCGATGCTGGAGAGCGTCACCGCCTACGTGCTCTCCCGCGCCGCGGAGTGGGACCTGCAGGAGGCCGTCCGCTGGCTGGCCGGCAGCCTCAACGGCACCGACTGGTCGGAGGTGCTGCCCGCCACCGCCGCGCTGGTCGTGTGCGGGGCGGTGCTGCTCAGCCGCACCCGGGCGCTGGGGGCGCTGCAGCTCGGCGACGACACCGCGGCCGCGCTCGGGGTGCGGGTCGAGCCCACCCGGATCCTGCTCATCGTCGCCGCCGTCGGGCTGATCGCCTTCGCCACCGCCGCGGCCGGACCGATCGCCTTCGTCGCCTTCCTCGCCGGCCCGATCGCGGCCCGGGTGGTCGGCACCAACGGCTCGCTGCTGCTGCCCGCCGGGCTGGTCGGTGCGCTGCTGGTGCTGGTGGCCGACCTCTGCGGGCAGTTCCTGCTCGGCACCCGCTACCCCGTCGGCGTCGTCACCGGGGTGCTCGGCGCGCCCTACCTCATCTACCTGATCGTCCGGACCAACCGCGCGGGAGGATCGTTGTGAGTCATCCACACGTCGTGCACGGCGGCCCCGCGGGCCCCGCCGCCGACCACACCCTCGAGGTGCTGGAGCTGACCGTCGGCTACGGCGAGCGGACCGTCATCTCCGGGCTCGACCTCATCGTCCCGCCGGGACGGATCACCGCCATCGTCGGTCCCAACGCCTGCGGCAAGTCGACCCTGCTGCGGTCGATGTCGCGACTGCTCGGCCCGCGTGCCGGCCGGGTGCTGCTGGACGGCCGGGCGATCCACAAGATGCCGGCCAAGGAGGTGGCCCGCACCCTCGGGCTGCTGCCGCAGTCGCCGGTGGCCCCGGAGGGGATCACCGTCGCCGACCTGGTCGGACGTGGCCGGCACCCGCACCAGGGCGTGCTCTCGCGCTGGTCGCACGCCGACGACGTCGCGGTGGCCGAGGCGCTGCTGGCCACCGACACCACCGCGCTGGCCGAGCGTCCGGTCGACGAGCTCTCCGGCGGGCAGCGCCAGCGGGTCTGGATCGCGATGGCACTGGCCCAGCAGACCGACCTGCTGCTGCTCGACGAGCCGACCACCTTCCTCGACGTCAGCCACCAGGTCGAGGTGCTCGACCTGCTCACCGACCTCAACCACGCCCGCGGGACCACCGTCGTCATGGTGCTGCACGACCTCAACCTGGCCGCCCGCTACGCCGACCACCTGATCGCGCTCACCGAGGGCCGGCTGCACGCGGCCGGGTCGCCGGCCGAGGTGCTCACCGAGGACGCGGTCCGCACGGTCTTCGGCCTGGAGAGCCGGGTCATCACCGACCCCACCTGCGGCAAACCGCTGATGCTGCCGATCGGGCGCCACCACAGCGCCCCCGCCGTCCGGACCGCCTGAGAGCCCGTCCGCGAGCACGTCCGGCCCCCGCCGCGGGGCGTGTCGGCGCGACCGGGCATGCTGGCCCCATGGCTACTCCCATCGACCTCGGCCGCCCGGTCTCCGGTGACGTCGTCGAGCTGATCCTCAACGACCACCGCCTCTTCGAGACCCTGCTGCGCGACCTGCGTGACGCCTCCTCCGACCGCGACGCCGTCCGGCGCGCCTTCTCCCAGCTGCACGTGGCGCACGCCCTGGCCGAGGAGGAGCACGTCTACCCGCGGCTGCGGCGGCGCGAGGCGATCGGCGAGCACGAGGCCGAGCACGGCGAGGAGGAGCACGCCGAGGGCAACGAGGCGCTGCTGGCGGTGCTGGAGCTGGAGACCACCGAGGGCGAGGAGTTCGACGACGCGGTCGAGGAGCTGGCCACGACGATCAACCACCACCTCACCGAGGAGGAGCTGACCATCCTCAACCCCGCCCGCGAGGAGGTCTCCGAGCGTGAGCGCAACGAGCTGGGCGAGACCTTCGCGACCGCCCGCAACCAGCTGATCGAGGACGGCTGCGGCAGCCTCGAGCACGTCCGCCAGCTGGTGGCCGACGCCCGGGAGCGGGGTGTCCTGGAAAGCGACTGAACCCGCGACACCGGCTGTTTCACCAGCCGGTGCAGTGGGAACCGCACGGGCATGAGCACCGCGGTACTGGGTCAGATCGCCCGCGACCTGGTCCTGCTCACCGACACCGTGCCCGGCCCGGGCGGGACGGTCGACGTGCACCGTCGGCTGGAGCTGCTGGGCGGCAAGGGGGCGAACATCGCGGTCACCCTGGCCCAGCTCGGCGCCCGCCCGATCCTGGTCGGGGTGGTCGGCGACGACGTGACCGGCTCCCGGCTGGTGGAGCGCTGCGTCGAGGACGGCATCGACGTCCGGGGGGTGCGGCGCCGCCGCGGCACCGAGTCGGCGCTGATGGTCGACATCGTCACCGACGACGGGCAGCACCGCTACCTCGAGCACGTCCCGCCCGCGACCCTGCTCACCGGGGACGACCTGGACCCGGTCGGCGGGCTGGTCGAGGAGTGCGACAGCGCCGTCCTGCAGCTTCAGCAGCCGGCCCCGGTGGTGCGTTGCGCGCTGGGCATGCTCCGTGCCCGCGGGGCGCTGGTGGTGCTCGACGGCGTGCTCCAGGACGAGAACCACCGCGAGCCGGTGGTGGCGGGGGCCGATGTGGTCCGGATGGACGCCCGGGAGGCCGAGCTGTGGGCCGGCCGGCGCATCCGCGACCCCGAGGACGCCGCCCGGGTGGCCGCGGAGGTGCTCCGGCTCGGGCCCGGGCTGGTGGTGCTGGCCGTCGGCGACCAGGGCGACGTCGTGGTGACCCCGCAGGAGAGGTTGCTGCTGCCGCAGGTCGACACCCCGGTGGTCGACACCACCGGTGCCGGGGACGCCTTCGTCGGCACCCTGACCTGGGCGCTCACCTCGGGCCGCGGCCCGGTGGAGGCGGCCCTCCGGGGGTGCGCGGCCGCCGCCCTGACGGTGGGACGTCCGGGCGGGCGACCGGCGCTGAGCCCGGGCGCGGTCGAGGAGCTGGCGGCCACGATCACCCCGTTGCCGCTGGGCTGAGGCCGCTCCCGACGTGCGGCGCCGGCGCCCATCTGGCCGGCCGCCTTGTGCCCTGCGCCCGGACGTGTGACAGTGGAGGTGGCCAAGAAGCGCGCCGACCAACGCAGTGCGATGGAAGGACTTCTCATGGTCAGCAGTGCGTCCGCATCCCTCTCGACGGGGGCCGTGGCCCCCCTCCAGCCCCCCTCGGTCAACCGAGATCCCTCGGCCGTCGCCGAGGAGACCACCCGGCTCTTCGAGCTGATCGGCACCGGCGAGCTCGACCGCGACGAGCTCATCGAGCAGGTCGTGGTGCTCAACCTCCCGCTCGCCGACTCCCTCGCCCGCCGCTTCCGGCACCGGGGCGAGGAGGACGACGACCTCACCCAGGTGGCCCGCTCCGGGCTCACCGAGGCCGCCCACCGCTACCAGCCCGATCGCGGGCCGTTCGCCAGCTTCGCGGTGCCGACCATCCTCGGCGTCCTCAAGCGGCACTTCCGCGACAAGGGCTGGACGGTCCGACCGCCCCGCCACCAGCAGGAGGTGGCGATGTCGATGCGCCAGGCCTGGCCCGAGCTCACGCAGACCCTGCACGCCGAGCCCACCGACGTCCAGCTCGCCGAGTACATCGGGGAGACCGAGGCGGACGTCCGCGCCGCCCGGCTGGCCGAGCACGGCTACCGGCCGGTGGCCCTCGACATCAGCCCCACCGAGGGCCTGCACGCCGAGTCCGACGACGAGCCGCAGGTGCTGGCCGCCGAGGCCCGGCTGCTGGTCGAGGAGGCCATGCACCACCTCGACGAGGACGAGCAGCGGCTGCTCCGGATGCGCTTCTACCAGGGGCGCACCCAGAGCGACATCGCCGGTGAGCTCGGCGTCAGCCAGATGCAGGTCTCCCGGCTGCTCAGCCGGGTGATGACCAAGCTGCGCGGCGTGATCGGACCCCTGGAGGCGCCGGCGGCCGACGACGGCGTCCTCAACTAGCCGCGGGCCGGACCCGGGCCACCGCCCGGGTCCGGACGGTCCGTCGGCAGCTGGCGGGTGCGGACCAGCTCCTCGGCGAGCAGCGCCAGCTTGCAGTTCATCTGCTGGGAGGTCCGCCGCAGGTAGTCGAAGGCCTGCTCGGCACTGATCCCCAGCCGCTCCATCAAGATGCCCTGGGCCTGGCCGATGGTGGTCCGGCTGACCATCGCCGCACCGCGCTGGTCGATCTCGCGGCCCGCGGCCAGGGACATCGCGATCTGCGTCGCGAGCGCGAGCGCCACCTCGATGTCCTGACCGTCGAATCCGTCGACGGTGTCACCGTAGAGGTTGAGCGCGCCGTAGGCGTCGTGCTGGTCGTAGATCAGCACCGACAGCATGCTGCGGGTGCCGAGCTCGGCCGCCGCCCGCGGGCTCCACGCCGGCCAACGGGTCTCGGCGGTGAGGTCCTGGCTCAGCACCGTCTTCTGGTCGCGGACCGCCTGCAGGCACGGGCCCTGCCCGGTCTCGTACTGCAGTGCGTCGCCGCGGACCACGACCTCGTCCGTGGCCGCGCCGGTGAACACCCGCCCGTCGCGGACCACGGTCACCCCGGCGTGGTCGCAGCCCTCGATCAGCTCGACGGCGAGGCGCACGCCGGTGCGCACCCGCTCGGACTCGTCGAGCCGGGCGTGCAGCTCGCGTGCGGCCCGGGCCAGACCGCGCAGATCAGCCCTCCGCTTCACCGGCGGGCTCCACGGCGGCCGGGATGCAGGGAGGTGGTGGTCGGCGCGGCGGGAGCGCGTCCGGGGCCCGGCAGCAGCAGGTCGTGCTGGCGGGCAGAAGTGGTGGCGGGGATCACCCGTGGCAACTCCTGTGGTGGCCGGCCGCGAAGGGCCGATTCTTGACCCGGGTGGCCTGGACGCCGACGGCGTCGCCGGGGTGGAGTGTAGTCGGCGGAACCAGCGTCCAACCCTCGTCGGCGGTCCGCTGCCACCCCGGCGTGTCGGCGGCCGGGCCCGGACAAATCCGCGCACCGGGCATGACGAAATACCGCCCACCCCAGAGGTTGCGGGCTCGGTTCGACCCAGGTCACCGGCTGTTCATCTTCCGCTCGTTGGCTGGTCCGCGTCCGAACGCCCGCCCCTCGGCCATCTGGCGGGGGCTGATCCGAGGAGATCCCTGTGCAGCTTCTTCCCATGGCTGGGCAGACGCACGGCAACCGCAGCGCCGTGACCTGCCACCTGAAGTGTGACTCGGCGTGCGCCGCGCCGGTGCCGAACCAGAGCACCGAGCCGTCCTTCCGCGACATCGCCGCCACCGCGCTCAGCCGCCGCTCCGTCCTGCTCGGCGGCGGCGCCGTCGCCGCCTCCGCCGCCGTGCCGCTGAGCTTCGCCGGGGCCGTGCCGGCCGCAGCGAAGGACAAGAACAACGGCAAGGCCAAGGGCAAGGCCAAGAAGGTGGCCGGTGGGCTGGCCTTCACCCCGATCGAGGCCGTCGACGCCGCCGAGGACGCCTTCACCGTGCCCGAGGAGTACGAGTGGACCGCGATCCTGCGCTGGGGCGACCCGCTGTTCGACGACTCGCCGCGCTTCGACCCGGAGAACCCGAGCGCTGAGGCCCAGGAGAAGCAGTTCGGCTACAACAACGACTACCTCGACATCCTCGTGGACGACGAGGACGGCACCCACGCGCTGCTGTGCTGCAACCACGAGTACACCAACCGGGCGATCATGTTCCCGCCGGACGCCGACCCCGAGGAGGTGACCCGCACGCTGATGGCCGCCCACGGCTTCGCCGTCGTCGAGCTGGAGCGCAAGCGTGCCGGTCGCCCGTGGCGCTACATCCAGGGCGCGCCCAAGAACCGCCGGATCACCGCCAGCACCCCCTTCGAGCTCACCGGCGCGGCCGCCGGCTCGGAGTGGATGGTCACCGCCGACGACCCCGAGGGCCGCACCGTCCTCGGCACCCTCGGCAACTGCGCCGGTGGCACCACCCCGTGGGGCACCATCCTGTCGGGTGAGGAGAACTTCAACGGCTACTTCAAGGCCGACCCGGACGCCCGCGGCGCCGCTCGCTACGGCCTGAACGACCGCGACTCGGTGTACGGCTTCGAGAGCGTCGACCCGCGCTTCGACGCCACCGGCGACGACTACCGCAACGAGCCGTACCGCTTCGGCTACATCGTCGAGATCGACCCGAGCGACCCCACCTCGACCCCGCGCAAGCACACCGCGATGGGCCGCTTCAAGCACGAGGGCGCCAACGTCCGGGTGGACGAGGACGGCACCGTCGCGGCCTACATGGGCGACGACGAGCGCTTCGACTACCTCTACAAGTTCGTCTCCAGCCGCAAGTTCATGGCCGGTGACTCGGCCGAGGCCAAGGCGAACAACATGCTGCTGCTGACCGAGGGCGATCTCTACGTGGCCCGCTTCAGCGGTCGCCAGCGCCCCGACAACGACAACCTGGGCCGGGGCATGTGGGTGCCGCTGGTCAAGGACGGTCGCTCCCGGGTGCCGCAGATGAGCGTCGAGGAGGTGCTGGTCTTCACCCGCGAGGCCGCCGACAAGATGCGCGCCACGCCGATGGACCGCTGCGAGGACGTCGAGCCCAGCCTCAAGACCGGCAAGGTCTACGTCGCCTGCACCAACAACACCAACCGCGGCACCGGCAGCAACCCCGACGCCGACGCCGCCAACCCGCGGAACCAGAACAAGGAGGGCCACGTCATCGAGCTGACCGAGAGCGGCAACAAGGCCGGGGCCACCTCCTTCGACTGGAACATCCTGCTGGTGTGCGGCATGCCCGACCAGGCCGGCACCTACTTCGCCGGCTGGGACGGCCCCGTCGCGCCGATCTCCTGCCCCGACAACGTGGCCTTCGACTCCGAGGGCACGCTGTGGATCTCCACCGACGGCCAGCCGGGCACCATCGGCCTGGCCGACGCCCTGCACCGGGTGCCGCTGGAGGGCGAGGAGCGCGGTCACGTCACCCAGTTCCTGGCGGTGCCGAACCAGGCCGAGACCTGCGGCCCGGTCATCCACGACCAGGACGGCAGCGTCTTCGTCGCCGTCCAGCACCCGGGTGAGGACGGCTCCTGGGAGGAGCAGAACTCCTTCTTCCCCGACTACGTGCCGGCCCAGCAGCGCCCCCGTCGTGGCGAGTGGCGCGGTCCGCGTCCGTCGGTGGTGCAGGTCACCAAGATCCGCTGAGGACCAGCTCGACCGCCGAGGGGCGGGTGCGGACCCCGGGGTCCGCGCCCGCCCCTCGGCGTCTTCGCCGTGCCCGCGTCGCCGGCGCTCGGCTAGCCT
>NZ_QPKK01000116.1 GCF_003344635.1 Desertihabitans aurantiacus | reverse complement strand
GCCCAGCGGGGCGCCGACCTGGTGCTGGTCGCGCGGCGCGAGGACCGGCTGCAGGCGCTGGCCGAGGAGCTCGCCGCCGCGGGCCGTCAGGTGCACGTGCTGGCCCGCGACATCGCGGTGCCCGCCGCCGGGCCGGCGCTGGCCGCCGCGGTCGGCGAGCTGGTCGGGGACCGGCTGGTCGACACCGTGGTGAACAACGCCGGGTTCGGGTTGTACGGCCCGCTGCTGGGCCAGGACCCGGGACGGCTGGAGCAGATGCTCTCCCTCAACGTCACCGCCCTCACCTCGATCACCCGCACGTTCCTCGAGCCGATGGTCGCGGCCGGTCGGGGGACGCTGGTCAACGTCGCCTCCACCGGTGGTTTCCAGCCGGCACCGGGGCTCGCGGCCTACGTCGCGTCCAAGGCCTACGTGCTGCACCTGACCGAGGCGCTGTGGCACGAGACCCGGCACAGCGGGGTGCGGGTCACCGCGCTCTGCCCCGGACCCACCGAGACCGCCTTCTTCGACGCCGCCGGCAGCGAGCACGGCCCGCTCGGCGGCAACGTCACCACGCCGGAGCAGGTGGTCGGGGCCCTGCTGAGGACCCTGGACGGCCGCACGGTGCCCCCGTACCTGGTTCCGGACCTGCCCAACCGGGTGCAGTCGGTGGCCGCCCGGCTGCTGCCGCGCCGGCTCACCCTCGAGGTCGCCGCCCGGGTGATGAAGCAGCGCTGAGCCGCCTCCCGCTCCGGCGTAGCGTGACGTCCCGTGACGTCGACCACCTCGTCCCCGACCCGCACCGAGCGCCTCGACCGGCTGCCGTTCACCCGCCGGCACGCCCGCCTGCTCGGCGGCTCCGGGATCGGCTGGGCCCTGGACGCGATGGACGTCGGGTTGATCTCGTTCGTCCTCGTCGCCCTCGGTGAGCAGTGGGGGCTGAGCGACACCGAGAAGGGCTGGGTGGGCTCGGTCGGCTTCGTCGGGATGGCACTGGGGGCGAGCCTGGGCGGTCTGCTCGCGGACCGGGTGGGGCGCCGGCAGGTGTTCGCGCTCACCCTGCTGGTCTACGGCCTGGCCACCGGGGCGTCCGCGCTGTCGGTGGGGCTGGGCATGCTGCTGGCCCTGCGCTTCCTCGTCGGGCTGGGTCTGGGGGCGGAGCTGCCGGTCGCCTCGACCCTGGTCAGCGAGTACGCCCCGCGGGCGATCCGCGGCCGGATGGTGGTCGCGCTCGAGGCGTTCTGGGCGCTGGGCTGGGTGCTGTCGGCGCTGATCGGCTACTTCGTCATCCCCACCAGCGAGGCGGGCTGGCGGTGGGCGCTGGCCCTGGGCGCGGTGCCGGCGGTCTACGCGCTGGTGGTGCGGCTCGGGTTGCCGGAGTCGGTGCGGTTCCTGGAGTCCCGGGGCCGCCACGCCGAGGCCGAGGACGCCGTCCGCCGGTTCGAGGAGTCGGCCGGCGACCTCGCCCCGGCGGACCGACCCGACCCCGACATCGGGCAGCAGGGCGTCACCGGGCCCGCCGTGGCGCGGACGGAGTCCATCTGGTCGCGCCCGCTCCGGCGACGCACCGCCGCGCTGTGGGTGGTGTGGTTCTGCATCAACCTGTCCTACTACGGCGCGTTCTTGTGGCTGCCGAGCCTGCTGCGCGACAACGGCTTCACGATGGTGCAGTCCTTCGGCTACACGCTGGTGATCACGCTGGCCCAGCTGCCCGGCTACGCCGCGGCGGCCTGGCTGATCGAGGTGTGGGGGAGACGGACCACCCTGGCCACGTTCCTGCTCGGCTCGGCGGTGGCTGCCTTCCTCTTCGGCACCGCCGACAGCACCGCCGCCGTGCTCGGCTCCGGGATGCTGCTGTCGTTCTTCAACCTCGGCGCGTGGGGTGCCCTGTACGCCGTCGGCCCCGAGCTGTACCCGACCACGGTCCGCGGCACCGGCGCCGGTGCGGCCGCCGCCTTCGGCCGGGTCGCCTCGGTCGTGGCGCCGCTGGTGGTGCCGCCGCTGGTCGGCCTGGGCGGCAACCCGGCCGTGTTCGCGGTGTTCGGTGCCGCCTTCGCCCTGGCCGCGGCGGCGGCCTTCGCGCTGCCGGAGCTGAAGGGACGCGCGCTCACCGAGTGAGGCGCCGGCTCAGACCGGGCAGCGCATCTCGGCCAGCCGGGCGCGGTGCAGCGGGACGGTGCGCCAGGCCACGTCGGCCCGGCCGTCGGCGTGCAGGGTGAGGTCGAGGGAGTGCGGGGTCTCCAGCAGCAGCACCGCCACCGCCAGCGCCGACATCCCGTCCGGGGTGGTGACCGGGCCGGCCGACACCGCCACCGGGACCGGCCCGTCGGCACCCTGGGCGTCCCCGACCGCCCAGTCGCCCGCCCCCAGCGGGACGGTGAACAGCTCGCCGGCCTGGTGCAGCGTCAGCGTCCAGCCCTCGGGGCCCTCGGACAGCTCGAGCGCGTCCAGCCCGTCGGGGGTGCGCTCACCCGGCGTGACGCTGCGACGCCCGGCCCAGCGCGCCTCGACCGCGCCACCGTCACCCGCCGGGCGCAGCCGCAGCCCGGCGAGCCGCTCGGCCAGCCGTCGGTCGGCGTCGGGGTCGCCGTCGGCACCGAGGGCGGGCAGCAGGTGCTCCCAGACGGCGTCGAGCAGGGTCTGCATGTCCTCGGTGGCGGCGGTGGTGACGACCACCGCGTCCTGCTCGGGCAGCACCAGGCAGAACTGGCCGAAGGCGCCGTCGCCGCGGTAGCCGTGCCGGCTCCGCCAGACCTGGAAGCCGTAGCCCTGCCGCCAGTCCGGGTTCGGCTCGCCGTCGGTGGCGACGTGGCTGCGGGTGGCCTCGGCCACCCAGCCGTCGGGCAGCAGCTGCTCGCCCTCCCACCGGCCTCCGGAGAGGTAGAGCTGGCCGAGCCGGGCGATGTCCTCGGTGCGGGCGTGCAGCCCGCTGAACCCGAGCTCGACGCCGTCGCGGCTGAGCCAGCCGACCGGACCGGCACCGAGGCGGTCCAGCAGCGGGCGCAGGTACCGGGTCAGGGTGCGCCCGGAGCGGCGCTGCACCACCGCGCCGAGGCTGAACGTGCACGGCTGGTTGTAGGCGAACAGCGTGCCGGGCTCGGCCTGCGGCGGCAGGCGGAGGAAGCCGCGGACCGGGTTGGTCGGGTCCTCGGCCAGCGCCTCGGGCAGCGTCTCGTGGTCGTGCCCGCTGGCCATCGCCGCGACGTGGCGCAGCCGCATCGCGCGGCTGCGCGGGTCGGTGACCTCGCCGTCCAGCTCGGGGAAGTGGGAGAGCACGGTGTCGTCGAGGTCGAGCAGACCCTCACCGCTGGCCAGCGCGGCCGCGGTGGCGGTGAAGGTCTTGCTGAGGGAGTAGAGCAGGTGCCGGCGCTCGGCGGAGTACGGGCTCCACCAGCCCTCGGCGACCACGGAGCCGTGGCGCAGCACCATCAGGCTGTGCAGCTCGGTGCCGCTGCGCTCCCACGCGTCCAGCGTCGCCTGCACCCCCTCGGCGTCGACCTGCTGCTCGGACGGGGTGCTGCGCGGCAACGGGCTCACGGGCCCACCCTAGGGCCGGGTCAGCCGGCGCGTCGCCGACCCTCCTCCGAGAGCGCCTCGAGCAGCTGCTTCCGCGACATCGAGGAGCGGCCCCTCACCCCCACCTCCTGCGCCATCGCGTACAGCTCGTCGCGCGACAGCGAGGACAGCTCGGCCTCGCCGTCGGCATCCCCGCCGGCGCCGGCCTCGCGGGTCGACAGCTTCTCCCGGCGGTGCTGGTTGCCCGGCTTGTGCCCGCGGGCGGCGTCCAGGGACGCCTTCAGTGCGGCCACCAGGTCGACCACCTCACCGCCCTCCTCCGGCTCGCTGGAGGTGACCACCTCGCGGTCGTCGCGCTTGGCCGCGACCAGCTGCTCGACCCGCTCGGTGTAGCTGTCGGTGTAGTTGGCCGGGTCCCAGCGGCTGGTCATCGCCTCGATCAGGTCGATCGCCATCTGGACGTCCTTGCCGCGGGCCGAGGGCGCCTTCGGCACCTCGGGCAGGAACTCCGCCGGGTCGCGCACCTCGTCGGCGAAGTACATCGTCTCCAGCACCAGGACGTCCCCGCTCGGCCGGATCGCGGCCAGGTACTCCTTGCTGCGCATGACGAAGGTGGCGACGGCGATCTTGTCGGCCTTGGTCAGGGCGGCGACGAGCAGCCCGTACGGCTTGGCCGCCGTCTCGTCGGCCGGTGCGAGGTAGTAGCTCTTCTGGTAGTGGATCGGGTCGATCTCGGCGGCCTCGACGAAGTCGGTGATGTCGACGGTGCGGCTGCGGCCCGGCTCGACCGACTCCAGGTCCTCATCGCTCAGCATCACGTACTCGCCGTCGCCGACCTCCGCGCCCTTGGCGATGTCGTCGTAGCCGACCTCCTTGCCGGTGTCCTCGTTGACCCGGCGGTAGCGGATCCGCGAGCTGGTGCCGCGCTCGAACTGGTGGAAGCGGACCTCGTGCTCCTCGGTGGCCGAGTACAGCCCCACCGGGATGCTCACCAGGCCGAAGGACAGCGCCCCGGTCCAGATCGCTCTCGCCATCGTTCTCCTCCTACGGGCTCAGTGCAGGTCGGGCAGGGTCTGGTGGTGGTCGAGGACGTCGGCGAACAGGTCGCCGCGCTCGGCCAGCCGTCCCGGCATGTCACGCAGGGTGACCCCGTCGGGACGCAGGTCGGGGTCGTCGAGGTCGTCCCAGTCGATCGGGGCCGAGACCGGCGCGCCGGGAGCCGGCCGGGGGCTGTAGGGCGCGACCAGGGTCTTGTTGATGGCGTTCTGGGTGTAGTCGAGCCGGGCGAGGCCGCGACGCTCCTGCACCGACCACTTCCAGCTGACCAGCTCCGGCACCACCGTGCCGACGCTGCGCGAGACCGTCTCGGCCCAGGCCCGGGTCTGGTCGAACCCGGGCCCCTCCGCGATCGGCACCCAGACCTGGATGCCCCGGCGCCCGGTCAGCTTGGGACGTCCGCGCATGCCCAGGTGCTCCAGCGCGGTGCGGTGCAGCCGGGCGAGGACGAGCACCTCCTCCCAGCTGGTGCGCTCGCCGGGGTCGATGTCGAACAGCACGTAGGACGGGCACCGCGGCTGCTCGGTGCGCGACGTCCACGGGTGCCACTCCAGGGCGCCGAAGTTGGCCGCCCAGACCAGCGCGGCGGCCTCGTCGACCACCAGGTAGGTCCGGGTCTCCCCGCGCCCGGCGTCGGGGTTGCGCCAGCGCGGCACCCAGTCCGGGGCGTGGTCGGGCAGCTCCTTGTGCCAGAACCCCTTGGTGTCGGCCCCACCGGGGTAGCGGTGCATGTTCAGCGCGCGCCCGGCGAGGTAGGGCAGCAGGGTCGGTCCCACCTGGGCGGCGTAGCGGATGAGGTCGCGTTTGGTCACCGGAGGCTGGCCGTCGCGGGCGCCGAACAGCTCCTTGTCGAGGTTGGTCACGCGCAGCGTCCGGCCGAAGACCGTCCAGCGGCCGTTCTGCCCGAGCTCGTCCAGGGCGGCCAGCTCGTCCTCGGTGACCGGGTCGGGGACCGCCACCTTGAGGGCGACCGAGGCCTGGTCGGCGGGCAGGTCGGAGCGCCACAACCGGTCCGGGTCGTGCTTGACCTCGTCGTTGGTGCGCCCGCTGAGCACGGAGTGCGGGTGGTCCTCGGCGTCCCAGCCGGCGACCGTGTGGTCGTCACGCTTGTGCACCATCATCCACTGCTCCTTGCCGCCCGAGCCCTCGCGGCTGGTGCGGAAGAGCACGAAGCGGCCCTGCAGCTTCTGCCCGTGCACGGTGGCGTGCAGGGTCCCGCCGGCCAGCTCCTCGGCCGGGTCGACGCCGGGGTTGGGCTCCCAGGTGCCGGTGTCCCAGACGATGACGTCGCCGCCGCCGTACTGCCCGCCGGGGATGACGCCCTCGAAGTCGAGGTACTCCACCGGGTGGTCCTCCACGTGCACCGCGAGCCGGCGGACGTCCGGGTCGAGGCTGGGGCCCTTGGGCACCGCCCAGCTGACCAGCACGCCGTCGATCTCGAAGCGGACGTCGTAGTGCAGCGCCCGGGCCCGGTGGCGCTGGACGACGAACCGGCGCTGCCCGCTCCCCGGGTCCGGTGCGGGGGCGCCCGCGGGTTCGGGGGTGTGCTGGAAGTCCCGCATCGACTGGTAGCGGGCCAGGGGGACGTCGTGGTCCGCTCCTTTGCTCCGCTGCCGCGCCATGGTCCCACCGTGCCACGCCGCTGCCGGGGGCTGGCGCCCGGGCGGTGCACAGGCACCGGGTGACCGCGTCGTCACTACGGTGTCGCCCATGCGGACGCGGAACAGACCACTGGCCTCGGCGCTCCTCGGCGTCGCGGGTGTCGCCCTGGGCGTCGCCACCGTCGTGCTCGGGCTCGGGTGGCCGCTGTGGGTCCTCGCCCTCCTCGCGGTCGGCGTCGCGGTGGTGCTGGTGCTCAGCGGAAGCCGGCGGTCGGCGCTGGTCGGCCTGGTGGCGGCTGCTGCGGTGGTCGGCGCCGGCGTCGTGGCTGTCGCCGTCCCACCTCCGCTGCCGCCGGGTGCGGTCGCGCTGCCTCCGGCCACGCCGGAGGCCGAGGACGAGGACGACGTGACCGAGGTGGGCCGCGACGACCGGGTGCGGGTCCTGATCGACCACCAGCGCACCGAGCTGGTCGGCTACTCGCTCGACGGGGAGCAGGTGTGGGTCAACGAGGAGGCCTATCCCGCCGGCAGCCGGACCGCGGTGCTCGCCGGCGACTCGGTCGTCACCGTCACCACCGGAGGGCAGCGGGAGCCCGCCATCGCCGTGTCCACGGCGACGGGGGAGACGCAGTGGTCGGCCGAGGTGGGCGGTGCCCGGCCGTTCGCCGCCGACGAGGAGGTGGTCGTGTTCGCCGACGACGGCCGCACCCTCGCCCTGGACCGGCGCAGTGGTGAGCAGCGGTGGGAGGTCGCCGAGGAGGCGGTGGCCAGCAACCAGGGTGCCTCGTCCTTCTACCCGCGGCGCTGGAGCGGGCAGGCGGACTGGCTCGTGGTCGGGGGCCTCGACCGGCTCCGGTTCCGGGTGCTGGACCTCCGGACCGCTGAGGTGGCGACCGAGTTCGATGTCGAGCACTTCCAGGTGGGGGACTGGGCGATCGCCGGCGACACGCTCATCACCTTCGACCACGTCCGGGACCAGCGGGTCGCCGTGGGCCGGTTCCTGACCGGTGGCGGCGGCTGGACGACCGAGATCGGCAGGGACGGCGCCGCGCCGTCCTACGAACCGGTCGGCGACCGGCTGCGGATCACGACGGCGACCTCGGTGCGGTGGCTCGAGGCCGGGACCGGGGAGCTCACGACCGTCGAGCTGGCCCGGGGGTGGCACCTCGCCTCGAAGCACCCCGGGGTCCCCGGAGCCCGGATGCTGCTGGCCGAGGAACGCGATGAGGAGTACCACCTCCTCTCCGTCGGCGTGCTCGACTCCCGGACCGGGGTGCTCACCGAGCTCGACGACGCCTACCGGGAGGACGCGGCGGTCGTCGGCGCGACGCCGACCGGCACCCTGCTCGCCCTGCCGTACCGCGACGCCGTCGGCGGCGAGCACGAGCGGACGGTGCTGGTGCCGAACCCCAGCTGATCCGGCCCGGCGCACGCCGGACCTGGAGCTGAGACGTGGCCTCAGCGGAGCGCGGGGATGACCTCGTTCTCGAAGAGCTCGATGCCGGAGGTGTCGTAGGCGGCCTCGGGGAAGTAGAAGATGCCGTAGGTCATGCCGAGGCGCTTCATCTCGGTCAGCTTCTCCACGATCTGCTCCGGCGTGCCGGTGCCGGGCATGCCGTCGAAGCCGCCGAGCTGCTGTTCGATCTTCTCCTCGCTGAGGTGGCCCTTGACCCGGTTGATGTAGGCCTGGCGGCGCTCGGCGACCTCGGCCTCGTCGCGGCCGATGAAGACGTTGTAGTTGGAGGAGCGGGTGATCGCGCCGAAGTCGGTGCCGACCTCGCGGCAGTGCTGGGCCAGCACCTCCGACTTGTGGGTGAAGTCCTCCGGGGTGCCGGCGAAGTTGGTGTAGCGGGCGTGCTGGGCGGCGATCCGCAGGGTGACCTTCTCCCCGCCGCCGGCGATCCACAGCGGCGGCCCACCGGCCTGCAGCGGCAGCGGGAAGCACAGCGCGTCGTCGACCTGGTAGTGCTTCCCGTCCAGGGTGGCGTGCCCGGTCTCCCAGGCCTGCTTGAAGATCTGGACGCCCTCGTCGAGCATGCCGAGCCGGACGCCGGCGCGCGGGAACCCGTAGCCGTAGGCCCGCCACTCGTGCTCGTACCAGCCGCCGCCGATGCCCATCTCGAGCCGGCCCTGGCTGACGTGGTCGATGGTCGCGGCCACCTTCGCGAGGTACATCGGGTTGCGGTAGGCCATGCAGGTGCACATCTGGCCCAGCCGGATGCGCTCGGTGCTGGCGGCGAGCGCGGCCATCAGCGTCCAGGCCTCGTGGGTGGCCTGCTCGCTGGGCACCGGGGTGGTGTGGAAGTGGTCGTAGACCCACAGGCTCTGCCAGTGCCCACCGCGGTCGGCCCGCTGGGCCAGGTCCCGCATCACCGACCACTGACGGGCGTCCTCCACCTCGGTCAGGTCGAAGCGCCACCCCTGCGGCACGAACAGTCCGAACTCCATCGCTGCAGCCATGGGGCTCACCCTAGACGGGTCAGAAGTAGTCCAGCACGTGGGCCTCGCCGGTGAAGAGGGCGTCCAGCCACGGGTCCTGGCGGTCGTCGCCGCGCAGGTGCCCGGCCGCGCGCAGGCTGGCGCAGGACTGGCTGCCGGCGTAGCGGGCGGCGAGCCCGCGCCGGGTGAGCACCGGCATGTCGAAGGTCAGCGGCACCTGCTCGCAGACCCCACCGCCGAGCCCGTCCAGGGTGAGCCGGTAGCCGTGCACCGCCTCGTCCTCCACCCCGAAGCCCAGGGTGCGCTCGACCGGGAGCCAGCGGCGTCCGCTCAACGCGGCGGGGACGTCGAGCACCGCCAGCATGTACGGGTTGCGCGAGACCACCTGCCAGTGCGAGGTGCGGTGCAGCAGCCGGACCACGTCGGAGCCGGACGTGCGCAGGTCGATGTTGCCGACCACGGAGGCGTGCGAGCCGAGGGAGGCCAGCAGGGCCAGGTAGCCCTCGCCGGTGGTGGCGACCAGGTCGCTGACCTCCACGGTGGCCTCCGGGCCGTAGCCGGTGCCGCGGTCGAAGGAGCAGTAGCCGACGCAGACACCGTCCACCTCGGCCAGGGTGATGCCGCTGAACTCCGCGAGCACCTCGGCGTCGGAGGCTCCGAAGGCGGGCCCGGTGCGGCTCAGCGGACCGTTGTGGCCCTCCGCCCAGGCCCGGTACACCGCGCGGACCGCGGGCAGGTCGGCCTCGGTGGCGCGCCGCAGGCGCACCGAATCGGGGACGGCGAGGGTGGCCAGCGAGCTGGTCGGCACCCGGACGGTGATGAGGTCGGTGACCACCTCGTAGCCCAGCCGGCGGTAGATGGCCGGCGCGGTCGGGTAGAGCGTGGAGACCGCGACGCCGTTCTCCCGCGCCGGGGCGAGCCCGGCCTCGAACAGACCGCGGAGCAGCCCGCCCCGGCGGTGCTCGACCGCCACGGTGACCCCGCCGATGCCGGCGGTGGGCAGCTCGGCCCCACCCCAGAAGGAGGTGTACTCCGCGGCCGACAGCTTGGCCACCAGGCGGCCGTCGGCGAAGGCACCGACCCGGTGCCGGCCGGGCGGCAGCGGACGCGGCTCGGGGTCGCGGTCGGTCCGGGGCGCGCCGAAGGCCTCGTGGCTCAGCGCGTCGGAGGCCCGTCGGTCGTCCTCGGTCAGCTCGCGGATCTCGACGCTCATGCCACTCCTCGCTGACGGTGCCCGGACGGCAGCACGCTACTGCCCGGCGCCGACCGCGTCACCCGTGCCCTCGGCTCCTTCCGGGATGTGTCATACCGCGTGACCCTCGCGCTGGAGCCAAGGGTCGCGCGCCATCGACACGGATCGGAGCGCCGGCCGCGAGGACACGGCACTACGGTGTGGCCATGCCCGCACTGCGCCGCGCCGAAGCCGTCGACCGAGCCGCCCTGCTGCGGGTGGAGTCGATGCAGGTCGACCTCGACCTCACCGCGGCCCGGACCAGCGACACCTTCGCCTCGACCACCACGCTGGTCTTCACCGCCGAGGAGGGTGCCACCACCTTCTGCGACCTGCGCTGCGAGCGGCTGGGCGAGGTCCGGCTGAACGGACGCGTCCTCGACGTCACGGTGGCCGACGGCCGGCTGCCGCTGGAGGGGCTGGCGCGCCACAACACCCTCGTCGTGAGCGCGAAGATGGCCTACAGCAGCGACGGCGAGGGCCTGCACCGCCACTCCGACCCCGCCGACGGCGAGACCTACCTCTACGCGATGAGCTTCCTCGACGCCGGCCCGCGCTGGTTCGCCTGCTTCGACCAGCCCGACCTCAAGGCGCCCTACCGGCTGTCGGTGGCCGTCCCGGAGGACTGGCAGGTGCTGGGCAACGGGCCGGCGGTGCGCACCGCGCCCGGCCGGTTCACCATCGAGCAGCCGCGCCCCCTGGCCACCTACTTCGTCACCCTGGTCGCCGGGCCCTGGGCCAGCGTCACCGCCGAGCACGACGGCATCGTGCTCGGCGTGCACGCCCGGGCCTCGCTGGGCGAGCACCTGCGCCGCGAGGCCGAGGACGTCCTCGAGGTCACCCGGGCCTGCTTCGACGAGTTCCACCGGCTCTTCGGCGTCCGCTACCCGTTCGGGGAGTACCACCAGGCCTTCGTGCCCGACTTCAACGCCGGCGCGATGGAGAACCCGGGCTGCGTCACCTTCCGCGACCAGATGATCTTCACCGGGGCGGCGGGGGAGTTCGAGCGCGGCGCCCGGGCCAGCACGATCGCCCACGAGATGGCCCACCAGTGGTTCGGCGACCTGGTGACCATGCGCTGGTGGGACGACCTGTGGCTCAACGAGTCCTTCGCGGAGTACCTCGGCCAGCGGGTCACCACCGAGGTCACCCGCTACGACGCCTGGAGCGAGTTCGGGATCATCCGCAAGGCCTGGGGGAGCGTGGCCGACCAGGGTCCCTCCACCCACCCGGTCGCGGGCAACGGCTCGGCCGACGCGGCCGAGGCACTCAGCCAGTTCGACGGCATCTCCTACGCCAAGGGCGCGGCGCTGCTGCGCCAGCTGGCCGCCCGGCTCGGTGACGACATCTTCCTCGACGGGCTGCGCGACCACTTCGCCACCCACGCCTACGGCAACGCCGAGCTGGCCGACCTGCTGGCCAGCTGGGAGCGGGCCGGGGCGGTCGGCCTGCAGGAGTGGCAGCAGGCCTGGCTGCGCACCAGCGGGATGGACCGGCTGGAGGTCGTGGACGCCGACGGCGCCCGGGCGGTGCGGGCCGTGCCACCGGCGTCGGGGCCGAGCGGACGCCGGCACGCGGTGGCCGTGGCCGCCCTCGATGCGTCCGGGCGCGAGCTGGCCCGGGTGCCG
>NZ_QPKK01000115.1 GCF_003344635.1 Desertihabitans aurantiacus | reverse complement strand
GTCCAGCGCAGCCCGTCGGCCGCACCCCGCGGCAGGGCCGCCGTGGCCGCCCCGACGGCGGCGGCCAGGTGCTCCCGCGCCGCGGCCGGCGGCACCAGGGCGACGAACATCCGCGCGGTGCCCCCGGCCATGGTCAGTCGATCCGGCCCACCATGGTCGAGGACGCCTCGGCGTAGCGGCGCACCGGGATCCGGCCGGCGTGCGCGGCCAGGTAGCCGGCGCTGACGGCGTGCCGCATCGCCTGCGCCATCGCCACCGGGTCGTGGCAGCGGGTGACGGCCGAGGCCAGCAGCACCGCGTCGCAGCCCAGCTCCATCGCCAGCGCGGCCTCCGAGGCGGTGCCGATCCCGGCGTCCAGCACCACCGGCACGCCGGCCTGCTCGACGATCATCTCGATGGCGTGCGGGTTGCGGATGCCCAGCCCGGAGCCGATCGGCGCGCCCAGCGGCATCACCGCCGCGCAGCCGGCGTCCTCCAGGCGGCGGGCCAGCACCGGGTCGTCGTTGGTGTAGGGCAGCACGGTGAACCCGTCGGCGACCAGCCGCTCGGCGGCGTCCAGGGTCTCGATCGGGTCGGGCAGCAGGGTGACCTCGTCGGCGATCACCTCCAGCTTCACCCAGTCGGTGCCGAGGGCCTCGCGACCCAGCTGGGCGGTCAGCACCGCCTCGGCGCTGGTGAAGCAGCCGGCGGTGTTGGGCAGCACGGCGATGCCGAGCCGGTCGAGCACCTCCAGCACGGTGCCGCGGGCCGACGGGTCGACCCGGCGCAGCGCGACCGTGGTCAGCTCGGTGCCGGAGGCCTGCAGCGCGGCCTCGAGGACGTCCAGGCTGGGGGCGCCGCCGGTGCCCATGATGAGCCGGGAGCCGAAGGTGCGCCCGGCGATCGTCAGGTTCGTGGCCGACCCGGTCAGCTCAACCACCCTGCACCGCCGTGACCACCTCGACGGCCGCGCCCTCGGTCAGCGGCTGGTCGTGCCGGCTGCGCGGCACGACGGCACCGTCCACCGCCACCGCCACCCCGCGGTGGGGCAGGTCGGCGACGAGGTCGGCGACGGTGCTGCCGTCGGGCAGCTCGTGCGGTTGGCCGTTCAGCGTGATGTGCACGCTCCTCCTCCTGCTCGTGGGGCGCCGGCCAGTCTAGAAGCGGTCGAGCCGGAACGGCTCGGCCCGCTCGTCCCAGACACCCTCGGCGACCCATCCGGCCAGCACGTCGGCCACCAGCGGGGTGAGCAGGACGCCGTTGCGGTACAGCCCGACGCCGAGGGTGAGCCCGTCCAGCGGCGAGGGCCCGAGCACCGGGGCGTTGTCAGGGGTGGCCGGACGCCAGCCGGCCCGGCACTCGGCCAGCTCGTACTCCGCGCTGACCGGCACCACCCGGCGGGCATCGCGGAGCAGCTCGTACACCCCGCCGGCGGTGACCCGGTCGTCGAAGCCGCGGTCCTCGACGGTGGCGCCCACCACCAGCTCGCCGTCCGCGCGGGGCACCAGGTAGACCTCGAAGCCCTGGCTGAAGGCCCGGACGGTGTGCTGCAGCTGGGGTTCGGCGCCGGCGCGCAGCCGCAGCACCTGGCCCTTGACCGGGCGCACCGGCAGCGCGAACGGCAGCTCGTGCCCGCCGGCGTCGGCGCCGGTGGCGAGCACCACCTTCCCGGCGCGCCAACCGCTGCCGTCGGCGAGCCGGACGCCGGTGACGCGCCCGCCGTCGTGCTCGACCCGCTCGACCGTGCCGGGCACGGTGCGCACCCCGGCCGCCTCCGCGGCCAGCCGCAGCGCCCGCCACAGCCGCCGGTTGTCACAGCTCCAGTCCCGCTCGACCAGCAGCCCGCTGCGGACGGTCGGGGCGACCAGCGGCTCGCGGGAGCGCAGCTCGCGGCTGGTGAGGGTCTGGCAGGGCTGGCCCTGGGCGTCCAGCCAGCGGCCGAGGTCGCGGAGCCGGGCGGCGTCGTCGGGGGTGGCGGCCACCGACAGGGTGGGGTGGCGGCGCAGCCCGGGGTCGGTGCCGGCCGCTTCGGCGAGCTCGCCGGCGAAAGCGTCCCAGCGGTCCAGCGCGGCGAGGTTGAGGTGCAGCAGCGGGGTCTCGGTGAAAGCCGCCTCGGTGACCGGGGCCAGCATCCCGGCGGCCACTCCGGACGCCGCCCGGCCGGGGTCGCCGGCGACCACGGTGACGTCCAACCCGCGCTGCGCCAGCCGCCAGGCCGTGGCCGTCCCGACCAGCCCGCCGCCGACGACCAGGACGTCGGTGGTCAGGTCGTCGGCGGTCGGGGGTGGGGGCACCGGGTCATGGTAGGACCGCGACCCTGGTGCCGCAGGTCGGGCGTGCTCAGAGGATGGGACGTCCGCCGGTGACGGCGATCCGGGCCCCGGACATGTAGCTGCCCTCGTCGCTGGCCAGCAGCACGTAGGCCCCGGCCAGCTCGACCGGCTGCCCGGCCCGTCCCAGCGGGGTGTCGCTGCCGAACTGCTCCACCTTCTCCGGAGGCATGGTCGAGGGGATCAGCGGCGTCCAGATCGGGCCCGGTGCGACGCTGTTCACGCGGATCCCGCGCGGACCGAGCAGCTGGGCCAGGCTGGCGCAGAAGTTCGCGATGCCCGCCTTGGTGAGGGCGTAGGGCGCCAGCGTCGGGCTGGGGCTGTCGGAGTTCACCGAGGAGCTGCCGATGATGCTCGAGCCCTCGCCGAGGTGGGGCAGCGCAGCCTTCACCAGGTGGAACATCGCGGACAGGTTGGTGGCAAGGGTGTGGTCCCACTCCTCGTCGCTGATCTCCTCCAGGGTGTCGTGCGACATCTGGTAGGCGGCGTTGCTGACCAGCACGTCGATCCCGCCGAGCTCGTCGACGGTGCGCTGGATGAGGTCGCGGCAGTGCTGGGGGTCGGACAGGTCGCCCTTGACGAGGACAGCCTTGCGGCCGGCGTCGCGCACGTACTGGGCGGTGGACTCGGCGTCGTCGTCCTCGCTGAGGTAGGAGATGACGACGTCGGCACCCTCCCGGGCGTAGGCGATGGCGACGGCGCGACCGATGCCGGAGTCGGCGCCGGTGATGAGGGCGCGCTTGCCGCTGAGCCGGTCGTGGCCGACGTAGCTCTGCTCCCCGCAGTCGGGGACCGGGTCCATCGCGGCCTGGTGACCGGGGGGCTGCTGCTGCTGGCTGGGCTGGTTCACGAAGTGCCTCCAGGGTCGTGGGGTTCGGTGGTCGCGGAGCGTCGTACCGGACCCGCCGTCACCCGGCCGGGCCTGCACGGTGGCTCCGTCGCGTGCAGGGACGCTACCCGTGGCCGTCGGCGGCGAAACGGGGGTGGCAACCGCTCACAGGTGCTTGAGCGCCTCTCGCCGCGACAGGGGTGCGAGGCGCTCGCCCCACCGGGCGACGGCCGCGCGGACCCAGTCGGGGTCGGTGCGGGCGTGCTGGCGCAGCGCCCACCCGATCGCCTTGCGCAGCCAGAAGGACGGGTCGTCGAGGTTGGCCTCCACCGCCGCGGTCAGCAGCGCGGTGTCGGTGTGCTCGCGGTGGCGCAGCTGGGCCAGCACGGCCGTCCGGCGCAGCCACAGGTCGTCGGCCGTGGCCCAGCCGCGGACCACCGGGGTGGCCCCGGCCCGGTGGCGCAGCAGCACCTCACCGACCAGGTGGGACGCGGTCTCGTCGACCACGTCCCACCAGGCGCCGGTGGTGACGAGGTGGGCGAGCAGGGGGAGCGCGTCGACGTCGCGCCAGCCCCGGGCCCGCGGGTGCCGGGCCAGCGCCAGCGCGGCGTAGCGGTGCTCACGGTGGGTGGCGGAGTCCCACAGCACCCGCACCGTGCCCTCCCACTGCTCCCGGTCCGCGGGCGACCAGTCCCGGAGCCGGGGGCGCAGCAGGGCGCGGGTGCCGGGGGCGCCGACCCCGTGGAACGGCAGCGCCGACTTCATGTAGGCCTGCTGCTGGGCCGCCCGGACCGGGTCGGCGGCAGCCGCCAGGTCGGCGCGGATGCCGGCCAGCAGCGTCTCGTCGGCGCTCACCGTGCCATCGTGCCCGCCCCGCTCAGGGCCGCGACACCGGCTGCTGCAGCTCGGTCACCCACTGGCTCTGGTCCTCGTCCGGGTGGGCGCGCAGGTAGACCTCGCGGGCCGGGCCGTCGGGGACGGCGCCGCGCTCGCCGATCGCCTCGTGCAGGGCCTGCCAGGTGGCGCCGATCGTCTCCATCGCGCCCAGGTGGACGGTGCACAGGGCCTCCTGCGCCGCCGGCACCTCGACCAGCTCGAACCCGTCGCCGGGCTCGCCGGCGTGCTCGTAGCCGGCGGTCACCCGCAGCTGGTCGTCGACACTGCGGTAGACCGCCACCGGGGTGCGCAGGCTGCCGCCGGCCGCGGCGACGGCGCCCGCGACGGAGCCGAAGAGCGGGCCGACGACGGTGCCGATCGCCTCCTCGGGTGGGAGGTCGGCGGTGGCGGCGGCCAGCCGGAGGGCGGGCAGCGGCTTGCTGACGTACTCGTGCTCGGACATGCGGTGCTCCTTCTCGATGATCCGGAGACGCAGCTCGACGTCGGCGAGCCGGGCGGTGGCGGCGGCGTGCTCGGCGGCCAGCTGGGAGCGGCGCAGGCGCAGCATGCCGCGCAGCTGCTCTCCCGTCAGCTCCTCGTCCAGCAGGACGCCGACCTCGGCCAGGGAGAAGCCCAGCTCCTTGAGCGCGATCACGCGGTGGAGCCGGGCCAGCTGGCCGGGGTCGTAGGACCGGTAGCCCGAGCAGGGGTCGACCCGCGCGGGCACCAGCACCCCGATCGCGTCGTAGTGCCGCAGCATCCGCACCGACACCTGACCGAGCCGGGCGAAGTCTCCGATGGACAACATGGCTCTGTTCTCCCGTCTGACACGGTGTGAGGGTCAAGCGACCCGGGCCGCGACGTCCGCGCCGGGTGCGATTCTGACCGGTCGCCGGCCGCCGTCGCGCACTAGCCTGGGCCCCATGACGGCGTTGAGAGGTGTGGCCGAGCGGCTGCGGACGGCCAAGCTCTACCTGTGCACCGACGGACGGGTGGAGCAGGGTGACTTCGCCGACTTCGTGTCCGAGGCCTTCGCCGGCGGGGTGGACATCCTGCAGGTGCGGCACAAGGGTCTGGACCCCGAGCAGGAGCTGGAGCTGCTGCAGGTCGCCCGGCGGGCGGCCCGGCCGCACCACGGGCTGGTCAGCGTCAACGACAGCCCCGAGCTGGCCGGCCGGTTCGGCACCGACGTGCTGCACCTGGGCCAGACCGACGGGCCGGCGGGCGAGGCCCGGCGGCACCTGCACCGCTGGGCGGTGGTCGGGCGCTCGACCCACTCGGTCGAGCAGCTGGCCGAGGCCGACGCCGACCCCGACACCGACTACTTCTGCGTCGGGCCGGTGCACGCCACCCCCACCAAGCCGACCTACCGGCCGGTCGGGCTGGAGCTGGTGCGCCACGCCGCGCAGCAGGTGCCGCCCCACGAGCCGGGCCGCAAGCCCTGGTTCGCGATCGGCGGGATCAACCGGGAGACCCTGGACGACGTGCTGCTGGCCGGGGCCCGCCGGGTGGTGGTGGTCCGCGCGATCACCGAGGCCGACGACCCCCGGGCGGCGGCCGCCGAGCTCAAGGCGCGGCTCACCCAGGCGTGGCGGGACGACCCGTCGATGGTCGAGGGCGGGTTCGCGCTCAAGGGCGACCCCGGCGTGCTGCGCCGGGCCTTCGGCCGCGACTCGTGAGCTCTCCCCGGCGCAGGCGGACGCTGGCCGGGGCCGGCGGTGGGGTGGTCGCGCTCGTCCTGGTCCTGGTGGCGCTGCTGTGGTCCGACCCGGGCGGGGAGGCCGTCCCGCCGCCCGCGACGTCCCCGTCCGCGACGCCCTCGCAGGCCCCGTCCGGAGATGGTCCGTCCGGCGGGGTGCAGCGCCGCGACCAGGAGCAGGTCGCCACCGACGTGGACCCCCAGACGGGGCTCGCCTGGGTGCGGCTGGAGCAGCTGCCACCGGAGGCGGCGGAGACGGTCGGGCTGATCGAGGACGGCGGGCCGTTCCCGTACCGCCAGGACGGGGCGGTGTTCAACAACTTCGAGGGGCTGCTGCCCGAGGAGCCCCGGGGGCACTACCGCGAGTACACGGTGCCGACGCCCGGCGAGGACGACCGGGGTGCCCGCCGGATCGTCACCGGCGACGACGACACGGTGTTCTTCTGGACCGCCGACCACTACGAGTCGTTCGAGCGGATCGCCCGGTGAGCGGTGGCGTGCGGCGGGTGGTCGCCACCGCGGAGGAGGCGCGGCGGGCGCTGGAGACCGAGGGGTGGCGGGTCGCCGTGCTGGACGCCGGCAGCCGGGCCGAGCTGTTCGCGCAAGCGCACCGGGCGCTGGGGCGCACGGGTGGGGCGAACCTGGACGCGCTGTGGGACCTGCTGCGGGACGTCGAGGCCCCGCTGGCGCTGGTCTGGGAGACCTGGGGCGAGGTGGCTGCGGCGGATCCCGGGTGGTTCCGGCGGGTGCTGGCGGTGTTCGAGGCGCGGGCCGGTGAGCCGGGGGAGCCGGTGGTCCTGGTCCTGCTCTGAGGTCGGGTGGGGGATCGCCCGATTCGACAGGCGCAGGGCGTTGGGGTGGGTCAGTGGTCGCGGCGGAGGGCGGCGTCGGCCAGGGCGGAGAGGGCGGTGCGGCCGTCGGGGGTGAGGTCGGCGCGCTCCAGGGCGGCCAGGCCGTGCTCGCCGTGCTCGCTGATCAGCTCGTCCAGACGTCGGCGGGCGCCGCTGGACTCGATCAGCCCGCGGGCCTCGGCCAGGCCGTCCTCGTCCAGCGCCGGGTCGCCGACCAGGACGTCCAGGCGGGCCAGCGCGGCGCCGTCCAGCCGGGCCCGGGTCTCGGCCAGCAGCAGCGTCCGCTTGCCCTCGCGCAGGTCGTCCCCGGCCGGTTTGCCGGTGACCAGCTCGTCACCGAACACCCCGAGCACGTCGTCGCGGAACTGGAAGGCGCGGCCGACATGCGAGCCGTAGGTCGCCAGCACCTCGTGCACCCCCTCGTCGGCCCCGGCCAGCGCGGCGCCGATCTGCAGCGGGCGCATCACGGTGTAGCGGGCCGCCTTGTACTCCACCACCCGGTGGGCGCGGTCCACGGCGGTCTGCGGGTCGTCCACCGCCGGGCTGGCCTGGGCCACCACGTCCAGGTACTGCCCGCAGGTCACCTCGGTGCGCATCCGCTCCGCCAGCCGCCGCGAGGTGCGGATCCGCTCGTCGCCGGGCGGGCCGAGGCGGGCGGTGGCGCCGGCCAGCATCTCGGTCGACCACATCAGCACCAGGTCGCCCAGCAGCACCGACCCGGCCAGCCCGAAGCCCTCGGCCGAGCCGCACCAGTCCTGCTCGCCGTGCAGCGTCTCGAACTGGCGGTGCGCGGAGGGGACGCCGCGACGCGTGTCGGAGCCGTCCATCAGGTCGTCGTGGACGAGTGCGCTGACGTGCAGCAGGTCCAGGCTCGCCGCCGCCTCCAGCACGCCGTCGCCGGTCGCCTCCCCGCCGCCGGCCACGTGGCCCCACAGGCAGAACGCCGGACGCAGGCGCTTGCCGCCGCCGAGGAAGGTCCGGGCCATCCCCAGCACCGGCTCCAGCTCGGCACCGATCTCGGTCACCAGCCCGTGCTGGCCGGCGAGGAACCCGTCGATCGCGCCCTGCACGGCCTGCATGAAGTCGAGCGCGAGCGGACGGGCCGGGTCGGGACGCCACCGCGCGGCGGGAGGGTCCACCACGTCGGAGGACCGTTCGAAGCTGCTGACCACAACGTGAGCCTACGCAGGACGCGTTCGGCAGCGCTGCCTAGGGTTCGCCCGTGCCCGTCCGCCGCATCCCCGCCACGCCCCGCGCCGCTGCCCGCACCCCGCGGCAGCAGCCGGTCGCCGACCTGCTGGCCACCGCGGACCGTCCGCTGACCTCCTTCGAGCTGTTCCCGTGGCGCAGCCCGGAGGAGGAGCGGGTGTTCTGGCAGACCACCCGCGAGCTGGAGGCGCTCGGCCCGGACTTCGTCTCGGTCACCTACGGCGCCAGCGGCTCCACCCGCGACCGCACGGTCAGGGCGACCGAGGCCATCGCCTCCCACACCACGCTCAACACGATGGCCCACCTCACCTGCGCCTCGCAGAGCCGTGACGAGCTGCGGCACACCATCGGCGCCTACGCCGGGGTGGGGATCCGCAACGTGCTGGCCATCCGCGGCGACATGCCCGGCGGGCCGACGGTGCCGTTCGAGCAGCACCCGGACGGCCTGGCCAACGCCACCGAGCTGGTGCGGATGGTCCGCGAGCTGGGCGACTTCTGCGTCGGTGTCGCGGCGTTCCCCGACCTGCACCCCCAGGCGCACGACGCCGACCTCGACGCGCGCATCCTCGTGCAGAAGGCCGAGGCCGGGGCGTCGTTCGCGATCACCCAGCTGTTCTTCACCTTCGAGCGCTACGTCGACCTGGTGCAGCGGGTCCGCGCGCTGGGCTGCGACCTGCCGATCATCCCCGGCATCATGCCGGTCACCCGGCTGGCCCAGATCAACCGGATGGCCGAGCTGTCCGGGGCCGACCTGCCCGACTGGGTGGTGCGTCGGCTGAGCGCGGACGAGTCCCCGGCGACGGTGCGCCAGGTGGGCATCGACATCGCCACCGAGCTGTGCGAGCGGCTGCTCGAGCACGGGGTGCCCGGGCTGCACTTCATCACCATGAACCGCTCCACGGCCACCCGCGAGATCTTCGGCCGGGTGCTCGGGACGGGCTCAGCCGCGCGGACGCCAGCGTCCTGAGCCCGGGCCCACGTCCACGGTGACCAGCCGCTGGGTGGGCCGGGTCAGCGCCACGTAGAGCACCCGCGTCCCGCCGGAGTGCTCGGCGACGATCTCGTCGGGGGAGAGCACCACGGCGGCGTCGTACTCCAGGCCCTTGGCCTGCAGCGCGGTCACCAGGGCGACCCGCGGCGACAACCCGTTCAGCCCGGCCTGCAGCGCGGCGCCCACCTCGGCCAGCCGCGACGGCGGGCAGATCACGCCGATGGTGCCCTCCACCTGGTCGCCGAGGCGGTGCACCAGGCTGGTGACCTCCTCGGGCAGCGCCTCGGGGGCGACGGTCCGCAGCTCCGGCGCGATCCCGGTGGAGCGGACGGCGCGGGGCAGGTCGGCGGCCGGGTACTCCGCCTGCACGACCGCCTTGGCCAGGTCGAACACCTCGGCGGGGCTGCGGTAGTTGGTGCTCATCCGGAAGCGGCGCACCGGCGCCCGCCCGATCAGCTCGGTGAGTGCCTTGTCGTACTCCTCCGGCTCGGGCCACGACGACTGGGCGGTGTCGCCGACGATGGTCCAGGACGCCTGGGAGCCGCGGCGGCGCAGCATCCGCCACTGCATCGGCGTGATGTCCTGCGCCTCGTCGACCAGCACGTGGGCGTAGCGCTGGTGCGGCTCGGCGTTCGGATCGGCCTCGACCGGGCGGCGCAGCCGGTCGGCGGTGGTGACCAGCTCGGCGACCTCGGTGCCGTCGGCGAGGAAGAGCGTCGGGTCCTCCTCGGCCTCCTGCGGCACCGGCCCGATCATGGCCACCAGCTCGTCCAGCAGCGCGGCGTCGGCCACGCTCCAGCGCGGACGCCCGCCGCCGGCACCGCCGGAGGGGGCGGCGTCCAGCTCGCGGTAGCTGCGCACCAGGGCCTGCTGCTCCTCGGCGTCCAGCAGCCCGTCGGCGAGCCGGGCCACCAGGTCGGCATCAGCCAACCGGCGCAGCACCAGGCTGGCGTCCAGCGGCGGCCACCAGGCGTGCAGGAACATCGTCCAGGACGCCTGGGAGGTGACGAGGTCGTCGAAGACGTCCCGCTCGACGTCGACGCGGCCCTGGGCCTGGCGCCACAGCGCGTCCAGCAGCGCCTTCTCCGCCAGCGGACGGGAGCTGTTGATCTTGTGCTGGCGCAGCACGTCGGCGCGGATGGTGCTCAGCTGGAACGGCCGCAGCACCAGCACCTCGCCCTTGACGCTGACCCGCAGGTCGAGCGGGCCGGCGGTCAGCGGCTCGTCGACCAGCCGGCGCAGCAGGGTCAGCATCCGCAGCGAGCCCTTGACCACCGCGGCGGCCGCGTCGTCGGCGCGCTCGGCACCCAGCGGCACCACGTCGGAGGCGACCGCGCCGATCGAGCGCAGCGTCACCGACTCCTCGCCGAGTGAGGGCAGCACCCGCTCGATGTAGTTCATGAACACCCGGCTCGGGCCGACCACCAGCACGCCGCCGCGCTCGAAGCGCTTGCGGTGGGAGTAGAGCAGGAAGGCCGCCCGGTGCAGCGCGACCACGGTCTTCCCGGTGCCGGGGCCGCCGCTGATGATGGTGACGCCCTGGTAGGGGGCGCGGATCGCCTCGTCCTGCTCGCCCTGGATGGTGGCGACGATGTCGCGCATCTGCGTACCGCGGGCGCGCGAGAGCGCCGCCATCAGCGCGCCCTCGCCGACCACCACCAGGTCGTCGCCGGCGCGCTCGCCGTCGAGCAGGTCGTCCTCGATGCCGATCACCTTCGTGCCGCGGCTGCGCAGCACCCGGCGGCGGACGACGTCCATCGGCTCGGCCGGGGTGGCGCGGTAGAAGGGCTCGGCCGCCCGTGCCCGCCAGTCGATGACCAGCGGCTCGTAGTCCTCGTCGCGGACGCCGATCCGGCCGATGTAGCGGACCTCGGAGTCGGCCCGGTCGAGCCGGCCGAAGACCAGGCCCTCGTGCTCGGCGTCCAGCGTGGCCAGCCGCTTGGCGGCCTGGAAGGCGAACACGTCGCGCTCGAACAGCCCGGTGCCGTCCTCCTCGCGGACGAAGCTGGTGCGGTCGCTCTGGTACAGGGACCGTCCCTGCCGGGCGACCTGCTCCGCGGTGCGGGTCGCCTCGTCCAGGCGGGCGTAGACCTGGTCCACGTGGGCCTGCTCGATCGCGATCTCACGCTCGACCGTGCGGGACTCCGACTCCGGTGACGTCAACGAAACTGCCTCTCAGCCAGACGGCGGACGCATCACCTTACCCGGCCCACGGGGGCAGCCGGTACACCTGAGAGCGCGTCGTGGCAGGCGTAGGAGGCCAGCGCGCCGGACAGCAGCACCTGGCTGAGCGAGCTGCCGCCGCGGCTGTGCGGCCCGGCCGTCCACAGCAGGGGGCGCCCGGTGGTCACCGGCGGCATCCGCCACCAGCTCGCCGCACCGTCCCAGGCGATCCCGTAGGAGGGGTCGGGCGAGGCCGCGGTGGAGTCGTGGGTGGAGACCAGCGTCCGCTCCCCGAGGGCGCGCCGGTAGCGCACCACCGGCCCGTCGGGGTGGTGCTCGACCAGCTCGGCGACGCCGCCGGGGACCGGGTCGTCCTCGACCACGGCGTGGCTGACGGCCGGGGCCAGGGCGGGCCGGGCGCGGGCCAGCCGGCGGCGGTCGGCCCAGCGTAGACCCCGCGGGTCGAGCCGCAGGTGGGTCCAGGGGTCGACGGCGGAGATGACGGCGGCCGCGTCCACCGGCCCGCCGTCCACCTCCACC
>NZ_QPKK01000114.1 GCF_003344635.1 Desertihabitans aurantiacus | reverse complement strand
CGGGCGCCGGCGACCACGTGGTGCCCGCGTCCGGCGAGCCCCGCGGCGACGGCCTCGCCGATGCCGCTGCTGGCGCCGGTGACGAGCACCACCTTGGGCGTGGGAGCGGGAGCGGTGGTCAGGGTCTGGTTCGTGTCCATGTCTCCACCGTGGTCGCCCCGACGGCGCGGCGGGAGGCCGCGGCGTTCGGGGGAGCACCGCACCCACCCTCGGGGCGCGCCCGCGTCCTACGCTGCGGACATGGTCGACAACGAGCTCGGTCGCTACCTGGTCTCCCGCCGTGCCCAGGTGACCCCCGACGCCGTCGGGCTGCCCCCGACCGGCCGGCGCCGCGTCCCGGGGCTGCGCCGGGAGGAGGTGGCGCTGCTGGCCGGTGTCAGCGTCGACTACTACGTCCGGCTCGAGCAGGGCCGCGAACGCAGCCCGTCTGCGCAGGTGGTCGACGCGCTGGCCTCGGCGCTGCGGCTGGACGAGGACGCCCGCCTGCACCTGTTCCGGGTGGCCGGGCTGGCCCCGCGGGCCCGCACGGCGGTCACCCAACGGGTCGAGCAGTCCCTGCAGGACCTGGTCGCCGCCTGGCCCGAGAACCCGGCCGTGGTCTACAACCGGGCCTACGACGTGCTGGCCTCCAACGCCATCGCCGACGCGCTGTTCCACTCCTGGAGCTCCACCCGCAACCTGCTGCACCTGGTCTTCACCGACCCAGCGGCCCGCACCTTCTACCGCGACTGGGACGAGGTCGCCCGCGGCTCGGTGGCGGCCTTCCGGCTCAGCCACGGCGAGGCCCCCGACGACCCGCGGGTGCGGCAGGTGCTGGCCGAGCTGCTGGAGGTCAGCCCCGAGTTCGCCCGGCGGTGGGCCGACCACGACGCGCGCGGCAAGACCCTGCTGCGCAAGCGGTTCAGCCACCGCGACGTCGGCGAGCTCACCCTGACCATGCAGACCTTCGACGTCCGCGCCAGCCCCGGCCAGGAGCTCGTCGTCTACTCCGCCGGTCCCGGCTCCGGCAGCGCCGCCGCCCTCCGGCTGCTCGGCTCGCTCGCCGCCACCCCCGCCGGCGACCGCAGCTGAGCAGCGTCCCGGCACCGGTGGCGGTGGTGGGCGGGGAGGTCCTGGCGTGCCGCCGGTCGAGTGTCACCTTCCTGGGTGCATCCGGCGTCTGCGAGCCCGGGATCGTGACACCCGGTCGAGCGCCGACACCGGTCGTCCACCCGCCGGGCGCCCGGGGCAGGGAGCGCCGGGTCGGACGGGCACGCCATCATGAGCCGGTGACCGCCCGCCGCCTCGCCTCCGCCTACCTCGCGGCCCAGGGCGTCGCCGTCGGCGTGTGGTGGGCGCTGCTCGCCCTCCGGCCCGACGTCCGCGCGCTCTTCGAGCTGGGCGAGCCGGCCCTGCTGGACGCCTACCTGCCGCCCGACGTCGTCCTCGCCGTCGTCTCGCTGACCGCCTCCCGGTTCGCCGCCACCGCCCACCCCGCGGCCCCGGTGCTGACCGGCGCCGTCCTCGGCGCCATCGGCTACGGCACGGCGATGACGGTCGGCCAGGTCCTCGGCGCCGGCCAGGGCTGGATCGGCCTGGTCGCGATGGTCGCGGGCACGGCGGCCACCGCGGCCTGCCTGCTGGTGGTCGGCCGCCGGGAGGCGGAGCCGGCGTGAGGCTCTACCGGACGGCGCGACCGGCCTCCGGCCGGCGCCACCTGCTCAAGACGCTGGCGTGGATGGCGCTGGTGTGGTTCCTCGCCCTGGTCGCCCTGCCCACCCTGCTGCGGAGGGTGGAGCGCGCCGCCGGGGTCCGCCGCCTCGAGATACCGGGAGGGCGGGTGCTGGGCGGGGTGCTGCTGGTCGCGGCGAGCGCGCTCGGCGTCCGGTCCGCGGTGGCGATGGCCGGGGGCGGCGGGACGCCGGTGCCCTTCGACGCCGCCGCCCGGCTGGTCGTCTCCGGGCCCTACCGGTGGGTGCGCAACCCGATGGCGGTCGGCGGGGTCGCGCAGTCGCTGGGCGTCGCCCTGGCGCTCGGGTCGCCGACCTACCTGCTGGTGCCGCCCGTCGGTGCCCTGGCCTGGCACCTGCTGGTCCGGCCGTCGGAGGAGCGCTTCCTGCGCGCCTGCTTCGGTGAGCAGTTCGAGGACTACCGCTCGGCCGTCCCGTTGTGGCTGCCGCACGCGCTGCGCCCCGGCACGTCACGCCCTGCGGCGCCCCGGGGTCTCGCCGGACGGGGGCTGACACGGCCTCGGTCACCGGTCCACTAGCGTGGTCGCCCGCCGGTCCGCGCCGCTCGGTGCGGCCGGGCCCGCCCGCCCCCGCACGACGAAGAGCAGGAGTCGCAGCGTGATCAAGGTCGCCGTCATCGGCACCGGCAACATCTCCCCAGCCCACCTCGAGGCCTACCGGTCCTTCCCCGACCGCTGCCAGGTGGTCGCCCTGGCCGACATCGTCCCGCAGAAGGCCGAGGCGGCCCGGGAGCGTTTCGGGCTGACCGACGCACGGGTGCACGCCTCGCACACCGAGCTGCTCGAGCGCGGTGACGTCGACCTGGTCAGCGTCTGCACGCCGCCGTCCACCCACGAGCAGATCAGCGTCGACGCGCTGACCGCGGGCGTCCACGTGCTGTGCGAGAAGCCGATGGCGCCCTCGCTGGCCGCCTGCGACGCGATCCTGGCCGCCGAGCGGTCCGGCGGCGCCCTCTTCTCCTCGGTGGCGCAGAACCGCTTCCGCGACGACGTGGTCCGGTTCAAGGCGGCGCTGGACTCGGGGCTGACCGGGCCGGTCTCCCGGGTCGAGGTGACCTCGGCGTGGTGGCGCGGGCTGCCCTACTACGACCTGTGGTGGCGCGGCACCTGGGAGCAGGAGGGCGGCGGCTGCACCCTCAACCACGCCGTCCACCACATCGACCTGCTGCTGTGGCTGATGGGCGCACCGCAGGCCGTCACCGCGGTGCTCACCAACGCCGCCCACGAGAACGCCGAGATCGAGGACCTCTCGGTGGCGGTGCTCTCCTACCAGCGGGCGCTGGCCACCGTCACCAGCTCGGTGGTCGACCACGGCGAGCGCCAGCAGATGGTGGTGCAGGGCCGCGAGGCCAGCATCGCCCTCGACGGCGACGTGGTCGCCGACGTCACCCAGCCCAACGGGTTCCCGGTGCCGGGCGGCGACCCGGCCCTGGTGGAGCGGCTGCGGACGCTGGCCGCCGAGCAGCCGCCGCTGGCCCACACCGGCCACACCGGCCAGGTCGACGACGTCCTCAGCGCGATCGAGCAGGGCCGCCGGCCGGTGGTCGACGGCCACGACGGCCGCCGCACCATCGAGCTCATCACCGCCATCTACCGGGCCGGCGTGGAGCGCCGCACCGTCGACCTGCCGCTGGCCGCCGACGACCCCTGGTCGTTGCCCGGCACCCTCACCGAGCGGGCTCCCCGCTTCTTCACCAAGACCGCCTCGGTCACCGAGCAGGCCGGGGCGATCAGCGTCTCCGGCGCCCCCACCGCGGACACCCAGGACAACGACAAGGAGAGCCGATGAGCGCCTCAGACGGCGGGACCTACGCCCCCGCCCCCGTCCCCGCCGCCGTCGTCGAGCCCGGCGACTTCACCTTCGCCGCGATCGGGCTGGACCACGGCCACATCTACGGCATGTGCCAGGGCCTGATCGGCGCCGGCGCCGGGCTGAAGTGGGTCTACGACCCCGACCCGGCCAAGGTGGAGCAGTTCCGCGCGCGGTTCCCCGACGTGCGAGTGGCCCGCTCGGAGGAGGAGGTGCTCGCCGACGCCGAGGTGGGGCTGGTGGCCGGTGCCGCGGTGACCAGCGAGCGCTGCGCGCTGGGTCTGCGGGTGATGGAGGCCGGCAAGGACTACTTCACCGACAAGGCGCCGCTGACGACCCTGGAGCAGCTGGCCGCGGCCCGCGAGGCGGTGGCCCGCACGGGGCGCAAGTACGCCGTGTACTACTCCGAGCGCGTCCACGTCGAGACGGCCGTGTTCGCCGAGCAGCTCATCGAGCAGGGCGCCATCGGCAAGGTCATCCAGGTGATCGGGCTCGGCCCGCACCGGCTCAACGCGCCCAGCCGACCCGCGTGGTTCTTCGAGCGCGCCCGCTACGGCGGCATCCTCACCGACATCGGCAGCCACAACGTCGACCAGATCCTGCACTACACCGGTTCCACCGACGCCGAGGTGGTGAGCAGCACGATCGCCAACCACGCCCACCCCGAGCACCCCGAGCTCGACGACTTCGGCGACGCCCACCTGGTCACCGACACCGGGGCCGTGGGCTACCTGCGCTGCGACTGGTTCACCCCCGACGGCCTGCAGACCTGGGGCGACGGGCGAACCTTCATCCTCGGCACCGAGGGCTACATCGAGCAGCGCAAGTACATGAACCTCGCCACCTCCGACGGCCCCGGCCACCTGTTCCTCGTCAACGGCGAGCAGGAACGGCACTTCAACGTCACCGGCACGGTGGGCTACCCGTTCTTCGGCCGACTGGTGCTGGACTGCCTCAACCGCACCGAGGACGCCATGGGCCAGGCCCACGCGTTCAAGGCGATCGAGATCGCCATCACCGCCCAGAACCAGGCCCGGGACCTCTCCAACCGGGGCTGACGCCAGGATCGGCCGCCGCCCGCCGCGCTCAGGAGCCGGCGGGCGGCAGCAGCCCGGTCAGCGCCGTCCAGCGGGCGATCTCGCAGCCGTCGGTCAGCGCGAACCGGCTGGAGACCGGCTGACCACGCCAGCTGCCGGTGACGGTGGCGGTCTGCGGGCCGCCGTACTGCATCGTGCACTGGCGGTCGGCCGGTACCGGCTGCAACGCGTCGGCGTGCTGCTCCAGCGCGGCGCAGGCCGCCTCCGGGTCGGGGTGGTCCCCGCCGGGCGGGTCGCAGCGCAACGTCCAGGTGGTCACCTGCCCGCTGCCGTCGTCCACCTGCACCACCAGCTCGTCCGCGCCGCCGCCGGGCGTCGGGGTGGGCTCGACGGTGGGCGGCGGGGGAGTCGGCTTCGGGCTGTTCGGCGCCTGCGTCGACGGGGTGGCCTGCGGCGCCGGCCCGGGCGCGCCCGGAGCGCAGGCGGCGACCACGAGCAGCACCAGCAGGCCGATCCGCCAGGGGTGGATGCGCACGGGTCCCTCCTCAGATCTGGGGCGTCCTGGCCGGCACGCCGGAGAGATGGTCTTCCCACGGGGGCCGGACGCGATTATGTTCAGCCTATTTCCCGGCCGGAACCCTGACCGGGCACCCACCTCCTGCCACCCCCTGGAGAGCCTGTGCCAACCTCACCCCGCCGTCGCCTGCTCGGGCTGACGGCCGCCACCTGCGCCGCCGCCGTCGTGCTGACGGGCTCACCCGCGGCCGCGGTGCCGCCCTCCGACCTGCCGGTCCCGGCGTCGGGGCGCTACATCGTCACCCTGACCGACGAGCCGCTGGCCACCTACGACGGCGGCACCGACGGCATCGCCCGCACCCGCCCGACCGAGGGCCGCCGGGTCGACACCACCTCCTCCGCGGCGCGGGAGTACCGCCGCCACCTCGAGGAGCGCCAGGACGAGGCCGCCGAGCGGGTCGGCGTCGAGCCGACCCGTCGCTACGCGGTCAGCCTCAACGGCTTCACGGCCACCATGACCGCCGACCAGGCCCGCGAGCTCGAGACCACCCCGGGCGTGCTGTCGGTGAGCAAGGACGAGCTGCACAAGCCCACCGACGACAAGAACTCGGTGGACTACCTGCGGCTCTCGGGCCCGGGCGGGGTGTGGGAGAGCCTCGGCGGCACCGACGCCGCCGGCCGCGGTGTCGTGGTCGGCGTCCTCGACACCGGCATCTGGCCGGAGAACCCGTCCTTCGCCGGTGAGGAGCTCAGCGCCACCGAGCCCGGCGACGACGACCCGTACCGCGCCTACCGCGACGGCGAGGACATCGTCATGGCGAAGTCCGACGGCAGCACCTTCACCGGCGAGTGCGAGACCGGCGAGGAGTTCACCGCCGACCTCTGCAGCACCAAGCTGGTCGGCGCCCGCTACTTCTCCGACGGCTGGGAGGCCGCGGTCCCCGAGGCGTACCGCAACGACTACCTCTCCCCGCGCGACGGCGGCGGTCACGGCTCGCACACCGCCTCCACCGCCGCCGGCAACGCCGACGTCCCGGCCACCGTGGAGGGCAACGACTTCGGCACCGTCTCCGGGGTGGCCCCCGGTGCGGCGATCGCCAGCTACAAGGTGCTGTGGGAGGGCACCACCGAGGAGACCACCGGCGGCTGGACCTCCGACATCGTCGAGGCGATCGACGCGGCCGTGGCCGACGGGGTGGACGTCATCAACTACTCCATCGGCAGCGGCTCGGAGTCGGCGGTCGACAACCCGATCAGCCTGGCCTTCCTCTCCGCGGCCTCGGCCGGCATCTTCGTCTCCGCCTCGGCCGGCAACAGCGGTCCGGGGGCGTCCACCCTCGACAACACCGCCCCGTGGGTGACCACCGTCGCGGCGAGCACGGTGGCCCCCTACGAGGGCACCGTCGTGCTCGGCAACGGCGAGCAGTACAGCGGCATCAGCACCACCGTGGACGAGACCACCGGGCCGGCGCCGCTGGAGGTGGCCGTCGAGGTGAAGGCCGCGGGCGCCACCGACGCGGACGCGGCGCTGTGCGCGCCGGGCACCCTCGACCCGGCCGAGGCGACCGGCACGATCGTCGTCTGCGACCGCGGTGTCGTCGACCGGGTGGCAAAGTCGGCCGAGGTCGCGCGGGTCGGCGGCATCGGCATGGTGCTGGTCAACCTCAGCGAGCTCAGCCTCGACGGCGACCTGCACAGCGTGCCCACCGTGCACCTCAACCCGCCGGCCTCCACCGAGGTGAAGGCCTACGCCGCCACCCCGGACGCCACCGCCACGCTCGAGCCCGGCAACCTCACCGGCGACACGATGCCCTACCCGCAGATCGCCGGGTTCTCCAGCCGCGGGCCGTCCACCGCCACCGGCGGCGACCTGGTCAAGCCCGATCTCGCCGCGCCCGGTGTGAGCGTCCTCGCCGCGGTCGCCCCGCCGTCGAACTCCGGACGCGACTTCGACTTCTACTCCGGCACCTCGATGGCCGCCCCGCACGTCGCCGGCGCCGCGGCGCTGCACTACGGCGCCGGCGTGCACCCGACCTGGTCGCCGATGCAGGTGAAGTCGGCGCTGATGACCACCGCCGAGGACCTGGTGGACGCCGAGGGCGAGCCGGTCACCGACCCGTTCGTCCAGGGTGCGGGTGAGCTCACCCCGACGAGGATGTTCGAGCCCGGCCTGGTCTACGACTCCGCCGACGAGGACTGGCTGGCCTTCCTCGAAGGCACCGGTGTCAGCACCGGCACCGGGGTGGAGGCGGTCGACCCGAGCGACTACAACACCCCCTCGATCGCGGTCGGCTCGCTGCTGAGGACCCAGACCGTCACCCGCCGCGTCACCGCCGTCGAGCCCGGGCTCTACCGCGCCCAGGCCTCGGTGCCCGGGGTGGACGTCGAGGTCACCCCGTCGATCCTCAACTTCGACAGCGCCGGGCAGACCAAGACCTTCAAGGTCACCCTCACCAACCGCTCGGTGGACTTCGACGAGGCCGCCACCGGTTCGCTCACCTGGAGCGGGGCCCAGACGACGGTCCGCAGCCCGATCGCGGTCACCCCGCGGGCGCTCCTGGCCCCGGAGTCGGTGGCCGGCAGCGGGCGCAACGGCCAGCTGCAGTTCGAGGTGCAGCCCGGCGTCGACGGCCGCTTCCCGATCCGCGCCTACGGCCTGGCCCAGGGCGCGGCCAGCAACGGCACGCTGCCGGCCGGGGCGGCGACCCAGTACGAGACCACGGTCGCCGAGGGCGCCAAGGTGGCGCAGTTCACCACCCGCACCCCGGCCCAGCGGGCCGACCTCGACCTGTACGTGTACCGCGTGCAGGGCAGCACGGCCACCCTGGTGGCGCAGTCGGCCTCCGCGGCGGCGGACGAGACGGTGGTGCTGCCCGCACCGGCGCCCGGTCGCTACATCAGCCAGGTGGTCAACTTCGCCAACGCGCCGGGCACCAGCTCGACCGCCTTCACCCACCGCGGCGCGGTGGTGACCGAGGACTCGGCCGACGGACGGCTCCGGGTCACCCCGGCCGACCCGACCGCCGAGGTGGGCGAGCCGATCACCGTCACCGCCCGCTGGAACCGGGTCGACGGCACCAGCCCGTACCTGGGCTGGGTGGAGTACCTCGACGGCTCCGGGACGGTCCTCACCGTCAACTGAGCCCGACCACCGGCGCCGCGACCACCCAGGTCGCGGCGCCGGTGCGCGTCCGGACCCCTCCGGCGCGTCCTCGCGGACGTCGGGAGGCGGGCGCTACGCTGACCGCCACCCGGACCGGCCGAGGAGAGGATCCCGACCATGGCGCTCACCGACAAGATCCGTCGCTTCCTGGGCTCCCCGCAGGGCAAGCAGGCCGTCGCCCGCGGGCGCCGCGAGCTGGAGAAGCCGGCGAACCGGCGTCGGCTGCAGCAGGTGCTGCGCAAGATCTCCGGCCGCCGCTACTGAGCCCGGTCGGACCCGGTGGAACACTCGGCGGCCCCGGTGCGCCACCGGGGCACGCCCGCGGGAGAATGCCGGTCGTGCCCGAGCCCAGCCGCCCCGCCGTCACCGCCGCCGACGTCGACGCCGCCGCCGCCCGGCTGGAGGGGACGGTGCTGCGCACCCCGCTGCAGCCGCACCCGCGGCTGTCCGGGCTGACCGGCTCCGAGGTGCTGCTCAAGCGGGAGGACCTGCAGGCCGGACGCTCCTACAAGGTGCGCGGGGCCTACAACCTCATCGCCCAGCTGGACGCGGAGGAGGTCGGGCGCGGTGTGGTCTGCGCCTCGGCCGGCAACCACGCCCAGGGGGTTGCCTTCGCCTGCGCCGCCCTCGGCGTCCGCGCCCGGATCCACCTGCCCCGCACCACCCCGCGGCAGAAGCGCCGCCGGGTCGCCGCCATCGGCGGGGACCGGGTCGAGATCATCGTCTCCGGCGGCTACTTCGACGAGGCAGCCGAGGCAGCCCGCCTGGACGCCGCCCGTGACGGCGCGGTGCTGGTGCCGCCCTTCGACGACCCCCGCGTGGTGGCCGGGCAGGGCACCGTCGTGCGCGAGGTGGTGGACCAGCTGGGCCGGGCCCCGGACGTCCTGGTGGTGCCGGTCGGCGGCGGCGGGCTGGTGGCCGGCAGCGTCGTCTGGCTGGCCGAGCACCACCCCACCACACGGGTCGTCGCGGTCGAGCCGCACGGTGCGGCCAGCCTCTCCGCCGCCCTCGGCGCGGGGCACCCGACCACCCTGGCCGAGGTGGACACCTTCGTCGACGGCGCCTCGGTCGCCCGGGTGGGCGAGCTCTGCCTCGACCTCGTCCGCGACCGGCTGGACCGGGTGGTGACGGTGCCGGAGGGGCTGGTCTGCGTGGAGATGATCGACCTCTACTCCGAGGACGGGATCATCGCCGAACCGGCCGGCGCGCTGGCCACCGCCGCGCTGCGCACCCCGCTCGGGCTGGAGCCGGGGGAGACCGTGGTCTGCCTGGTCAGCGGCGGCAACAACGACCTCAGCCGCTATGCCGAGATCGAGGAGCGGGCGCTGCTGCACGAGGGCCGCAAGCACTACTTCATGGTCGACTTCCCCCAGCAGTCCGGGGCGCTGCGGCTCTTCCTCGACGAGGTGCTCGGGCCCGACGACGACATCACCCTGTTCGAGTACGTCAAGCGGAACAACCGCGAGGTCGGCCCGGCCCTGGTCGGGATCGAGCTCGGCGACCCGGCCGACCTGGCGGCGCTGCTGGCCCGGATGGAGGCCAGCCCCATCCACGTCACCCACCTGCCCCCGGACACCCCGGTGACCCGCTTCCTGGCCTAGGCGTGCCCGGCGTAGCGTCGGACCCGTGAGCGCGCTGCCCGACCCGGTGTGGCCAGTGGTGGTGCTGGCGCTGGTCCAGCTGGGCGACGCGGTGATCTGCCTGCGCCCGCTGCCGTTCGTCGCCCGCTGCCTGGCCGACGTGGGGTTCCCGCGCCGCTGGTGGTGGGTGCTGCCGCCGCTGAAGAGCGCGGCCGCGCTCGGGCTGGTGGCCGGCATCTGGATGCCCTGGCTGGGGCTGGTCACCACGGTCGGGCTGGTGCTCTACTTCGTCGTCGCGATCACCATGCACGTGCGGGCCCGCGACCTCGGCCGCAACCTCTTCGTCAACGCCACCGGGATGCTGGTGCTCTGCGTGGCGACGCTGCTGTACTCGTTCCTGCTCTGAGCGTCCGGCTGCCCCGTACCCACCGCCCGGACCCGTCGGCCCTTGCGACCAAAGTCGTAGGCGCAATCCCTCCCTGCGCGGAATGTCGCCCGGGCCAGGGATCGAGCAGGCTGGTGGCCACCGGAGGTGCACCACGTGGGTAGCATCCCGACTCCTCCGGGCGGAGGAGCGAGCCGATGCCTGATCACCCAGCCGCCACCGGCCCGACCGGGGCCCGCTGGCGTCGCCCGCGGCGGTTGCGCCCCGTCGTCGCGGTACCGGCCGCACCGCTCCTGCTGGTCGTGCTGACCGCCTGCCAGGACCCCGTCGTCACCACCCCGCCACCGATCCCGCAGCCCCCGACCGTGACGCTGGAGGAGGCCGACGTGGAGGCGCGGCGGGACGGCACGCTGCCGGCGGCCGTCCACCGGGCCCACGTCGCCCTTCCCACCGCTGCGGACGGGGTCCGGCTGGTGGACCGTCCCTGAACGAGGACCGGAGGGAACCGATGTCCTGGAGCACCAGAGAGCTGGCCCTGCTGGCCGGTACGACCGTCAACACCGTGCGGCACTACCACCGCCGGGGCCTGCTGGACCAGCCCCACCGCGGCACCAACGGGTACAAGCACTACGGCGTCGAGCACCTCGTCCGCCTGCTGCAGATCAGGCGCCTGCGGGAGGTCGGCGTCCCGATCGCCGAGCTCGAGCTCCACGAGCACGGCGTGGGCACGTCGGCACGGGTCCTGCTCGACATCGACGCCGAGCTGGTGGAGACGGTCGAGCGCAGTCGACGGGCACGCGCGGAGATCGAGGCGATGCTGCGTCACGGCTCGACCGGCGGGGTCCCCTCGGGGTTCGAGCGGGTCGCGGAGCGGATGTCGCCGCGCGAGCGCTCGCTCGCCCTGGTCTACGCCCAGCTCTACGACGAGGTCGCCATGGCCGACGTCCGGGAGATGCTGGACGGTGAGGTCGACGAGGTGACCGCGGAGTTCGAAGAGCTGCCCGCCGACGCCGACGAGGTGACCCGTGACCGCCTCGCCCGGCAGCTGGCCGGTCCGATCGCCAGGGCGGTGACGGACCACCCCTGGCTCAGCGCGCCGCAGGAGCGCCTGCGTCAGGACGAGAGAACCGCGGCCCGGACGTGGATGACCGCCGTCGCGGCGCTGTACAACGAGGCCCAGGTCGACGTGCTGCGACGAGCCGGCGAACGTGCGGCGCTGCAGCGGGGGAGGCAGACGGGGCGGGTGCCGACCGGCCCGGGGGCTGGGCGGCCGACCGCCCGCGTCGCACCGGAGGGCCGTCCATCCGCCGTGCCCGCGGCATGATCCCGCGCCGCCCCGCCGGCGGGTGCGTGGCGCGGACGACGCAGGGAC
>NZ_QPKK01000113.1 GCF_003344635.1 Desertihabitans aurantiacus | reverse complement strand
GCGGACCGACCGCCGGGGCCTGCTCCGCGGCGGCGGCCTCGCCGCCCTCGCCCTCGGCGGCGCGCTGACCGGCTGCACCGGGGCCGGGCAGCCGTCACCCACCGCCTCCGCCGGCGGTCCGCCCGGGGTGGACGCGGCCAGCGTCCCGGTCGGTGGCGGGGTGGTGCTGGAGGACGCCGACTACGTGGTCACCCAGCCGACCGAGGGCGAGTACCGGGCGTTCTCCAAGGTGTGCACCCACCAGGGCTGCGCGGTCAGCGAGGTGGCCGACGGCCAGATCACCTGCTTCTGCCACGGCTCGGTGTTCTCCGGCACCGACGGCTCGGTGCTCCAGGGCCCGGCCGAGCAGCCGCTGCCCGAGACGCCGGTGACCCTCGACGGCACCCGGCTGGTGATCGGCTGACCCCGGGTCGAGACGTCTGGAACCTGGCGACCTTGAATCGTTTCATGCTACCGTCGCCCCGTTCGCACCACCTGTGAGGAGCCACCGTTGCCGTCCTTCCACCAGATCGAACCCACCCTCGCGAGCCAGGCGATCGAGCTGCCCTCCTGGGCGTTCGGGAACTCGGGCACCCGCTTCAAGGTCTTCGGCACCCCGGGCACGCCGCGCACGGTGCAGGAGAAGATCGCCGACGCCGCCACCGTGCACCGCTTCACCGGGCTGGCCCCCACCGTCGCGCTGCACATCCCCTGGGACCGGGTCGACGACTACACCGCGCTGCGCCGCCACGCCGAGGACCACGGCGTCGCCCTGGGCACCATCAACTCCAACACCTTCCAGGACGACATCTACAAGTTCGGCAGCCTGACCCACGTCGACCCGGCCGTCCGGCAGCAGGCCGTCGACCACCACCTGGCCTGCATCGACGTGATGGACGCCACCGGCTCGCGCGACCTCAAGATCTGGCTCGCCGACGGCACCAACTACCCCGGCCAGGGCGACCTGCGCGGTCGCCAGGACCGGCTGGCCGAGAGCCTGGCCACCATCTACGAGCGGCTCGGCCCGGAGCAGCGGCTGGTGCTGGAGTACAAGTTCTTCGAGCCGGCCTTCTACCACACCGACGTCCCCGACTGGGGCACCTCCCTGGTGCAGGTGAGCGCCCTCGGCGACCGCGCGATGGTCTGCCTGGACACCGGCCACCACGCGCCCGGCACCAACATCGAGTTCATCGTCATGCAGCTGCTGCGGGTCGGCCGGCTCGGCTCGTTCGACTTCAACTCCCGCTTCTACGCCGACGACGACCTCATCGTCGGTGCGGCCGACCCCTTCCAGCTGTTCCGGATCCTCGTCGAGGTGATCCGCGGCGGCGCGATGGACCCGGACTCCGGGGTGGCGTTCATGCTCGACCAGTGCCACAACGTCGAGCTGAAGATCCCCGGTCAGATCCGCTCGGTGCTCAACGTGCAGGAGATGACGGCCAAGGCCCTGCTGGTCGACACCGAGGCCCTCGCCGAGGCCCAGGCCGCCGGTGACGTGCTGGGCGCCAACGGCATCCTGATGGACGCCTTCTGGACCGACGTCCGGCCCGAGCTGGCCCGCTGGCGGGAGTCCCGCGGGCTGCCCGCCGACCCGATGCGCGCCTACGCCGAGTCGGGCTACCAGCAGCAGATCGAGGCCGAGCGCGTCGGCGGCCAGCAGGCCGGCTGGGGCGCCTGACCACCCCGACCCACCACCTGACGAGGACACCATGACCAACCCCGTGAGCAGCCTGATCGAGCGGTCGAACCGGCTCGGGTCCGACCCGCGCAACACCAACTACGCCGGCGGCAACACCTCGGCCAAGGGCACCGCCCCCGATCCGGTCACCGGCGCCGACGTCGAGCTGCTGTGGGTGAAGGGCTCCGGCGGCGACCTCGGCACGCTGACCGAGCCGGGCCTGGCCGTCCTCCGGCTGGACCGGCTGCGCGCCCTGGTCGACGTCTACCCCGGTGTGGAGCGCGAGGACGAGATGGTCGCCGCCTTCGACTACTGCCTGCACGGCAGGGGCGGGGCGGCCCCGTCCATCGACACCGCGATGCACGGCCTGGTCGACGCCGCCCACGTCGACCACCTGCACCCCGACGCCGGCATCGCGATCGCCACCGCCGCCGACGGCGAGCAGCTCACCGAGCGCATCTTCGGCGGCCGGGTGGTCTGGGTGCCGTGGCGGCGTCCGGGCTTCCAGCTCGGTCTCGACATCGCCGAGATCAAGCGGGCCCACCCCGAGGCGATCGGCTGCGTCCTCGGCGGGCACGGCATCACCGCCTGGGGCGACACCTCGGAGGAGGCGGAGGCGCACTCGCTGGAGATCATCGCCACCGCCACCGACTACATCGGCCAGCACTCGAAGGCCGAGCCGTTCGGGCCCGAGCTGGACGGCTACGGCGCGCTGCCCGAGACCGAGCGGCACGCCCGCGCCGCCGCGATCGCCCCGCTGATCCGCGGGCTCGCCTCCACCGACCGGCCGATGGTCGGCCACTACACCGACTCCGACGTCGTGCTGGACTTCCTGGCCCGGGCCGAGCACCCGCGGCTGGCCGCGCTGGGGACGTCCTGCCCCGACCACTTCCTGCGCACCAAGGTCAAGCCGATGGTGCTCGACCTGCCCGCCGACGCCCCGCTGGAGCAGGTGCGCGAGCGGCTGCAGCAGCTGCACACCGAGTACCGCGCCGACTACCAGGCCTACTACGACCGGCACGCCGACGCGGACTCCCCCGCCATCCGCGGCGCCGACCCGCTGATCGTGCTGGTGCCCGGCGTGGGCATGTTCAGCTACGGCAAGGACAAGCAGACCGCGCGGGTGGCCGGTGAGTTCTACGTCAACGCCATCAACGTCATGCGCGGCGCGGAGGGGCTGTCGACCTACACCCCGATCGAGGAGTCGGAGAAGTTCCGGATCGAGTACTGGGCGCTGGAGGAGGCCAAGCTGCAGCGGATGCCGAAGCCGAAGCCGCTGGCCACCCGGGTCGCCCTCGTCACCGGCGCCGCCTCCGGCATCGGCAAGGCCATCGCCACCCGGCTCGCGGCCGAGGGCGCCTGCGTCGTCGTCGCCGACCTCTCCCTGGAGAAGGCCGAGGCGGCCGCCGCCGAGATCGCCGGCTCCAAGGGCGCCGACGTCGCGGTCGGGGTGGCGGTCGACGTCTCCGACGAGGACGCCGTGCAGGCCGCGGTGGACGCCGCCGTGCTCGCCTTCGGCGGCGTCGACCTGGTGGTCAACAACGCCGGGCTGTCGCTGTCCAAGCCGCTGCTGGAGACCACCGCCGCCGACTGGGACCTCCAGCACGACGTGATGGCCAAGGGCTCCTTCCTGGTCTCCAAGGCCACCGCCCGGGTCCTCATCGACCAGCAGATGGGCGGTGACATCCTCTACATCTCCTCGAAGAACTCCGTCTTCGCCGGCCCGAACAACATCGCCTACTCCGCGACCAAGGCCGACCAGGCCCACCAGGTGCGGCTGCTGGCCGCCGAGCTCGGCGAGCACGGGGTGCGGGTCAACGGGATCAACCCCGACGGTGTCGTCCGCGGCTCGGGCATCTTCGCCTCCGGCTGGGGTGCCAACCGGGCCAAGACCTACGGCATCGAGGAGCAGGACCTGGGCAAGTTCTACGCCCAGCGCACCATCCTCAAGCGCGAGGTGCTGCCCGAGCACGTGGCCAACGCCGCGTTCGCGCTGTGCACCTCGGACTTCTCCCACACCACCGGTCTGCACGTGCCCGTCGACGCCGGGGTGGCCGCGGCGTTCCTGCGATGAGCAGCACGGCGAGGCCCGCGGGCTCCGTCGGGACGGTGCTCGCGGTCGACCTGGGCGCCACCAGCGGACGGGTCGTCGCCTCCACGGTCGGGCCGGACCGGCTCGACCTGGAGGTGCTGCACCGCTTCCCCAACGAGGCGGTGCCGACCCCCGAGGGGCTGCGGACCGACCTGCTCGCGCTCTACCGCGGCGTGCTCACCGGGCTGGAGGTCGCCGGGCGGCGCGGGCTGGAGCCGCTGAGCATCGGGGTCGACTCCTGGGCCGTCGACTACGGGCTGCTGCGCCGCGGACGGCTGCTCGCCCAGCCGGTGCACTACCGCGACGAGCGCACCTCAGCGGCGGTGGACGCGGTGCACGAGCGGGTGCCGTTCGCCGAGCTGTACCGGCAGAACGGGCTGCAGTTCCTGCCCTTCACCACCCTCTACCAGCTGGTCGCCGAGCAGAGCGACGGTCTGCTCGACGTCGCCGACCAGGTGCTGCTGCTGCCCGACCTGCTGGCCTGCTGGCTGGGTGCCGAGCCGCGTGCGGAGCTGACCGACGCCTCCACCACCGGGCTGCTGACCCTGGACGCCGACCCGGTCTGGAACATCGCCCTGGCCGAGCGGCTCGGGCTCGACCCGGCCGTGCTGCCGCCGCTGGTGGCGCCCGGCGCCGTGACCGGCACGCTGTCGGCCGCGCTGGCCGGACGCACCGGGCTGCCCGCCAGCACGCAGGTCGTGGCGGTCGGCTCCCACGACACCGCCTCGGCCGTGGTCGGGGTGCCGATGGAGGAGCAGGACGCCGCCTACATCTCCTGCGGCACCTGGGGGCTGGTCGGGCTCGAGCTGGACCGCCCGGTGGTCAGCGACGAGGCCCGCGAGGCCGGGTTCACCAACGAGCTGGGCGTGGACGGGCGGATCCGGTTCCTGCACAACGTGATGGGGCTGTGGGTGCTCTCCCAGACCGTCCGGGAGTGGGAGGCCGACGGCGCGACCGTCGACCTGCCCGAGCTGCTGCGGGCCGCCGCCGGCACCGATGTCCCGGCCCTGTTCGACGTCGACGACCCGGTCTTCCTCGCCCCCGGGCCGATGACCCCGCGGATCACCCGCTGGCTCACCGAGCACGACCGGCCGGTGCCGTCGGGGACCGCCGCCTGGGTGGCGACGGTCGTGGCCAGCCTGGCCCAGGCGATGGCCGACGCCGTCGCCACCGCGGGCCGGCTCGCCGACCGCCGGGTCGGGGTGGTGCACCTGGTCGGTGGCGGCGCGCTCAACGACCTGCTGGCCCGCGGCATCGCCGACCGGTCGGGGCTGCCGGTGCTGGCCGGTCCGGTGGAGGCCACCGCGCTGGGCAACGTGCTGGTGCAGGCGCGGGCGGCCGGACTGGTGCCGGACACCCTGGAGGGGATGCGTGCGCTGGTCCGGCGCACGCACCCCCCGCGTCGGGTCGAACCGGGTCAGCGCCCCTCGTAGGCCGCCCGGCGGATCTGGATCTCCCGCACCCGCTTGATGTCGAACTTCGGCCGGCGGTCGAAGTCGTAGACGCCGTTCTGCTCCTGGAAGGTGTCGGTCAGCTGCGTGTAGCAGTAGCCGAACATGTTGGCGTCGTCGAGCAGGACGTCCACCAGCCCGGCGAACCGCGTGTAGAACTCCTCCACGTCGGCGACGCGCTGGCCGTAGCCCCACGACTCGGTGCGGTTCTCCCCCGAGGCGGCCGCGGCCTCGGCGTTCCACCAGATGCCGCCGAACTCGCTGACGAAGTACGGCTGGCCGGCGTAGGCCTGGGAGATGGCGTCCCCGTCGTGCTCGTTGGTGTAGGCCTCGCCCCGGTCCAGCCCGCCCACCTGCTCGGCGAAGGCGGCCGGGTCCTGCTCGTAGTTGTGGCTGTCCCAGACGTCGGTCTCCAGCACCCGGTGGGAGTAGCCGGAGGCGTCCAGCACCGGACGGGACGGGTCGGCCAGCTTGGTGGCCAGGAACATCGCCCGGGTGACGTCGTCGAGCTGGGTGATCCGGTCGTGCAGCGGCTGCCAGGTCTCGTTCAGCGGGCACCAGCCGATGATCGCCGGGTGGTTGTGGTCGCGCTCGAGCGCCTCCAGCCACTGGGTGACGAAGCTCGCGGTGGGCTGCTGGTGGTCCTCGCGCGGACCGTGGCCGCCGGCGCCCCAGTCGGCGAACTCGCCCCAGACCAGGTAGCCCATCCGGTCGGCGTGGTGCAGGAAGCGCTCCTCGAACACCTTCTGGTGCAGCCGGGCGCCGTTGAAGCCGGCCTCCATCGAGAGCCGGATGTCGTCGACCAGCGCCTGGTCGCTGGGGGCGGTGAGCAGCCCGTCGGGCCACCAGCCCTGGTCGAGCACCAGCCGCTGGAAGACGTGCTCGCCGTTGATGCGGACGGCGTTGCCGTCCACGGCCACCGAACGCAGGCCGGCGTAGCTGCGGACCCGGTCCAGCTCCTGGCCGTCGGCGCCGACCAGGGTCAGCTCGAGGTCGTACAGGTGCGGGTCGGTGGTCGACCAGGGCCGACGGCGGTCCTCGGGCACCACCAGCTGCAGGGACGGCGCGAGGTCGAGATCGGCGGCCACCTCGGCGCGGGCGACCTCGCCGTCGGCGTCGGACAGCACCGCCAGCACGCGGGTGCCCGGGGTGTTGCGGGACAGCGGCAGCACCAGGTCGAAGCGGGAGGACGCCAGCTGCGGGGTGATCCGCGGGCGGCGCAGGTGGGTGGCGGCGACCGGCTCCAGCCAGACCGTCTGCCAGATCCCGGTGACCCGGGTGTAGTGGCAGCTGCGGTTGTGGAAGGCCACCGACTGCTTGCCGCGGGCCTGCGGGCCGTCCTTGGGGTCGCGGGCGCGGACCACGAGGGTGATGCTGCGGCCGGCGACCTGGCCCAGCCGGGCGGTGATCGGGGTCTGGCCGCCGCGGTGACGCACGACCTCGACGTCGTCGACCCAGACGGTGGTGTCCTGGTCGACCGCGCCCAGGTGCAGCAGCACCTCCGAGCCGGCCCACTCCGCGGGCACGTCCACCACCCGGCGGTACCAGACGGCGGTGAGGAAGTCGGTGTTGCCGATCCCCGACAGCTCGGACTCCGGGGCGAACGGCACGGTGATCCGGTCGGTCAGCGGGCGGGTGCGCAGCCCTCGCTCCAGACCGGAGTCGCCGGAGTCGACCTCGAACTCCCACTCGCCGTTGAGGCAGAGCCAGCGGTCGCGGACCATCTGCGGTCGGGGGTACTCGGGGCGGGGCAGGTCAGCACGGGTCTGGGCCTGGGTCATCGTCGATCCTCTCCGACGTCGGCAGGACGCACCCGGGGCGGCGCGGCCGCGGACAAAGTTACTGCGCTGAAATCGGCGCTGTAAAGCAGGCTAGGGTGACCCCGTGAGCACGACCGGTGGCAGCGGGGAGCCGTCCCGCGCGACCCTCCAGGACGTCGCCGCGCGGGCCGGGGTGTCGGCCAAGACGGTGTCCAACGTGGTCAACGGGCACCCCCACGTGCGCCCGCAGACGCGGGAGCGGGTGCTGCAGGCGATGGGCGAGCTGCACTACCGGGTCAACCTGTCGGCCCGGCACCTCGCCCGCGGGCGCACGGGCATCGTGGCGCTGGCGGTGCCGTGGCTGTCCAACCCCTACTTCGCCGAGCTCGCCCACCACGTCATCCGCGCCGCCCGGCGGGAGGCCGAACGCGGCGAGTCGGTCACGGTGCTGATCGACGAGACGCACTCCGACCTGGAGCGGGAGCGCCAGCTGGTGGCCGGGGTCGGTCCGCAGCTGCTGGACGGCGTCATCATCAACCCGCAGGGCCTGACCCGGGCCGACCTGGAGGCGCTGACCCCGATGGGCCCGCTGGTGCTGCTCGGCGAGCGGATCTTCGACGGCCCGGTCGACCACGTGGCCGCCGACAACGTGGCCGCCGCCCGGGAGCTGACCGAGCACCTGCTGGCGCGGGGCCGGCGGCGGATCGCCCTGGTCGGCTTCGGCAGCCAGCGCGCCGGCACCGCCCAGCTGCGCCGCGACGGCATCAGCCAGGCGCTGGAGGACGCCGGGCTCGCCCTCGACCCGACGCTGCAGCTGCCGGTCGAGGGTCTCGAGCGCGAGCACGGGATGACGGCGGCACGCCGGCTGATGGCGCGGCCCGACCCGCCGGACGCCGTCGTCTGCTTCAACGACGTGGTGGCGGTCGGGATGCTCAAGGCGTTCTCCCTCGACGGCACCGGGGTCGGCGCGGGTGGAGCGGTGTCGGTCGCCGGCTTCGACAACATCCCCGAGAGCGCCTACACCGTACCGGCGCTGACCACCGTCGACTGGCGCACCGAGGAGCTGGCCGAGACCGCGCTGGAGGTGCTGCTGGACCGGATCCAGAGCCGACGCACGCTGCGTCCGCGCGAGATCACCACCCCGCACCGGCTGGTGGTCCGCGACAGCAGCTGACCAGCGCGGGCCGCCTGGACGACCCTCAGGCGGTGCTGCCGTCGCCCCGGAGCTGCTGCCCTCGACGCGCTCGCGCCGAGCGCCTCAGGCCGCGGTGCCGCGGGCGGTGCGTCCGCGGCCGGCGGTCTTCCGCGTGGTGCTCTTGGCGGCGGCGCCCGTGCGCGCGGGCGCCTTCTGCGTGGACGCGCGGCCCGTGGTGGTGCCCTTGCCCTTCTGGCCGGCCGTCTTCTTGGCGGCGGTCTTCCTCGCGGGCGCCGGCTCGGCCACCGGCTCCTCCACCAGTGCCTCGCGGACCGGCACCTCCCGACCGGCGAGGATCTCCTTGAGGAACGACCCGGTGTGCGAGGCCGGGCAGGCGGCCACCTGCTCCGGCGTCCCCTCGACCACCACCTGGCCACCGCGCGACCCGCCCTCGGGACCCATGTCGATCAGCCAGTCGGCGGTCTTGATGACGTCGAGGTTGTGCTCGATCACCACGACCGAGTTGCCGCCGTCGACCAGCCGTCCGAGCACCCCGAGCAGGCGCCGGATGTCCTCGAAGTGCAGACCGGTGGTCGGCTCGTCGAGGACGTACAGCGTGCGCCCGGTGGAGCGGCGCTGCAGCTCGCTGGCCAGCTTGACCCGCTGCGCCTCACCGCCGGACAGCGTCGGCGCGGGCTGACCGAGCCGGACGTAGCCGAGGCCGACGTCGACCAGCGTGCTCAGGTGGCGGGCGATCGACTGGATCGGGGCGAAGAACTCCAGCGCCTCCGAGATCGGCATGTCGAGGACCTCGGCGATGGTCTTGCCCTTGTAGTGCACCTCCAGCGTCTCGCGGTTGTAGCGGGCCCCGTGGCACACCTCGCACGGCACGTAGACGTCGGGCAGGAAGTTCATCTCGATCTTGATGGTGCCGTCGCCGGCGCAGTTCTCGCAGCGGCCGCCCTTGATGTTGAAGGAGAACCGGCCCTGCTGGTAGCCGCGGACCTTGGCCTCGGGGGTGTCGGCGAACAGCTTGCGGATGTTGTCGAACACGCCGGTGTAGGTGGCCGGGTTGGACCGCGGGGTGCGCCCGATCGGCGACTGGTCGACGTGGATGACCTTGTCGATGTGCTCGGCCCCGGTCAGCGCCCGGTGCCGGCCCGGGACCTCCTTGGCGTTGTAGATCCGCTTGGCCAGCGCGGTGTAGAGGATCGAGTTGACGAGGGTCGACTTGCCCGAGCCGGACACCCCGGTGACGGTGACCAGCTGGCCCAGCGGGAAGGAGACGGTGACGTCACGCAGGTTGTTCTCGGTCGCCTGGTGCACGGTGATGGCGCGCCCGGTACGCGGGCGACGCTCGGCCGGCAGCGCGATCTCGCGACGGCCGGACAGGTAGGCCCCGGTCAGCGACTCCTCGCTGGCGTAGAGCTCGTCCACGGTGCCCGAGACCACCACGTTGCCGCCGTGCTCCCCCGCACCCGGACCGATGTCGACCGCCCAGTCCGAGGCCCGGATGGTGTCCTCGTCGTGCTCGACCACGATCAGCGTGTTGCCGAGATCGCGCAGCCGGATCAGGGTGTCGATCAGCCGCCGGTTGTCGCGCTGGTGCAGCCCGATGCTGGGCTCGTCGAGGACGTAGAGCACGCCCACCAGGCCCGAGCCGATCTGCGTGGCCAGCCGGATCCGCTGCGCCTCGCCGCCGGAGAGGCTGCCGGCGGGGCGGGACAGGCTGAGGTAGTCCAGCCCGACGTCGAGCAGGAAGCGCAGCCGCTCCTGGATCTCCTTGAGCACCCGCTCGGCGATCTGGCGCTCGCGGGCGTTGAGCTCGAGCGAGCCGAGGAAGGTCGAGGCCTCCTCGATGGACATGTCGCTGACCTCGGCGATGTTCTTGCCGCCGACGGTGACGGCCAGCGAGGCGGGCTTCAGGCGGGCCCCCTTGCAGCTGCTGCAGGGCACCTCGCGCATGTAGCCGGCGAACCGCTCCCGGGAGGAGTCGGTCTCGGCCTCGGCGTGCCGGCGCTTCACGTAGGGGATGACGCCCTCGTAGCTGGCGCTGTAGCGGCGCTCGCGGCCGTAGCGGTTGCGGTAGCTGACCAGCACCGGGTCGCCGACGCCGAGCAGCAGGATCTGCACGGCGTGCTTGGGCAGCTCGCGCCAGGGCGTGCTGGTGTCGAAGCCCTCGGCGGCGGCCAGCGACTCGATCAGCCGCTGGAAGTAGTCGGCCACGTGCGCGCCCTGCCACGGGGCGATCGCGCCCTCGGCGATGCTCAGCTCGTCGTTGGGCACCACCAGCTCGGGGTCGACCTCCATCCGGGTGCCGATGCCGGAGCACTCCGGGCAGGCGCCCCAGGGGGCGTTGAAGGAGAACTGCCGCGGCTCCAGCTCGTCGATGGCGATGTCGTGCTCGTTCGGGCAGGCCATCTTCTCGGAGAACCGGCGCTCGCGCTCCGGGTCGTCGGCGGGCAGGTCGACGAAGTCGACCGAGACCACGCCCGAGGCCAGCCCGAGGGCCGTCTCCACCGAGTCGGTCAGCCGCTGCTTGGCGCTGGGCTTGACCGCCAGCCGGTCGACGATGACCTCGATGGTGTGCTTCTGCTGCTTGTTCAGCGTCGGCGGGTCGGTGAGCTGGTGCACCTGGCCGTCGACCCGGGCCCGGGAGAAGCCCTGGGTGGCGAGCTGGCGGAAGAGGTCGACGTACTCGCCCTTGCGGCCACGGACCACCGGCGCCAGCACCTGGAAGCGGGTGCCCTCCGGCAGGGCCATCAGCCGGTCGACGATCTGCTGGGGGGACTGCCGGGCGATCGGCTCGCCGCAGACCGGGCAGTGCGGGCGTCCGGCGCGGGCCCACAGCAGCCGCAGGTAGTCGTAGACCTCGGTGATGGTGCCCACCGTCGAGCGCGGGTTGCGCGAGGTGGACTTCTGGTCGATGGAGACGGCCGGGGAGAGCCCCTCGATGAAGTCGACGTCCGGCTTGTCCATCTGGCCGAGGAACTGCCGCGCGTAGGCCGACAGCGACTCGACGTAGCGGCGCTGGCCCTCGGCGAAGATGGTGTCGAAGGCCAGGCTCGACTTGCCGGACCCGGACAGGCCGGTGAACACGATCATGGCGTCGCGGGGCAGGTCGAGCGAGACGTTGCGGAGGTTGTGCTCGCGGGCACCCCGGACGACGAGGCGGTCACTGGCGACGAGACGGTCATTCACTCGAGCCACTCTATGTGCCCCCTCCGACAGTTCCTGCTGCTGCGGTCGGCACCCCTCACTAGGGTGCTGCCGTGAGCACCGCCCGGACCCCCGCCGACGTCGCCGAGCTGCGCCAGCTGCAGGCCAGGGCCACCCGCCGGCTGCTCGCTGAGACCGAGCGGTTCTCCGAGGAGGACTGGCGCGCCCCGACCGCCCTGCCCGGCTGGACCCGCGCGCACCTGGCCAGCCACCTGGCCCGGCACGCCGAGGCGCTGGCCGCGTTCGTCCGCGGCCACCTCGCCGGCCGGCCCGCGCCGCTCTACCCCTCCCGCGAGGCC
>NZ_QPKK01000112.1 GCF_003344635.1 Desertihabitans aurantiacus | reverse complement strand
CGCCCGCACCGGCCGGCTTCCCGCAGCCCGGCCCGACCGCCGTCGCGCCGGCACCAGGGCCCGCCGTCCCGGGGGGTTCCGGCCCGGCGCCCCGACCGCCCGCTCCGCAGGCGACGGTCCCCTCGATCGATCCCGAGCACCCCGTCCGGGGAGTGCCCCGACCCCCGGCCCGGCCGGGTGCAGGAGGTCCGCGATGAACCGCACAGCCCGTGTCGTGGTCGGCGTCGACGGCTCCGACGACGGCCAGCGCGCCCTGGTCTACGCCTGCCGCGCCGCCCGCGCCCGCGAGGCCGAGCTGCTGGTGGCCCACGCCGTCGACGACGCCGTGCTGGCCGGCGCCTGGGGCGTGGTCTACGACCCGACCCTGCTGCAGCAGGCGGGGGAGACGATCGTGGCCGAGGCGGTCGAGTTCGCCCAGGGGATGGGTGTGCCGGCCGACCGGATCAGCTCCGAGGTCGTCATGGGCAACCCCTCGGGGGTGCTCAGCAAGCTCTCGGAGGAGGCCGACCTGGTGGTCGTGGGCCGGCGCTCGGTCCGCGGCCTGGAGCGGCTGTTCGTCGGCTCGACCAGCGTCGGCGTGGCCGCCAGCGCCACCTGCCCGGTGATCATGGTCTCGGCCGCCACCCACGTCGAGCACACCGGCTCCCTCGGCCGGATCGGGGTCGGCATCGAGCCCAACCCCAAGGCCTCGGTGGCGCTGACCCTCGCCTTCGAGGAGGCCGAGCGTCGGGACGCGCACCTGGAGGTGGTGCACGCCTGGCAGCCGCCCACCGTCGGCCTGTTCGCCCGCAGCCCGCGCCCGGAGAAGCTGGAGGAGAGCCGTCGCGCCGACGCCGCCCGGGTGCACGAGCTGGTCGCACCGCTGGCCGCCGCGCATCCCGGTGTCTCCTACAGCGTGACCGAGACGACCGCGCACCCGGTGGACCTGCTGGTCGAGCGCTCAGCCGAGCTGGACCTGCTCTGGCTCGGCGTGCACGAGGGCATGACGGTGGGTGCGGTGGTGCGCGGCGTGATGGCGCACAGCCGCTGCCCGGTCGCGCTGGTGCGCGTCTGCGCCGGCGACCGGAAGGGCTGAGCCGGACGCGCTACTCGGCCGGCCGGGCCTCGTGGCCCGGCTCGCCGGGGGTGCGCTCGTCCTCCTTCATCTGCGCCTCGTAGAGGTGGCGCCGCCCGCCGGCCAGGGTGTCGCGGGCCTCCTTCTCCAGCTCGCGGAACAGCGACCAGTAGCCGTCGTCGTAGTCCTCGACGATCTGGAACGTCCAGCGGCCGGCGATGACGTTGCGCCCCACCAGCTCCCGGCGCAGCTTCTCCGCCAGCTCGGTGTGGCCGGCCCGCTCGAGCCCGTCCACCGCCCCCTGCAGACCGATGTCGGCCTTCCCGGTCAGCTGGTGGAAGCTGTAGAGGTGGCCGCGGGCCCGGTCGACGGTCTCCAGCGCCTCCGACAGCGCGCCGAGGGCCTCGATCGTCTGCTGGTCGAGGCCGGCGGGGGGCTGGTGGTCACGGTCACGTCCGTCGCTGCTCATGGCGCCATCCTCACCCGGCCCGCCCGCGCGCCCGCCACCGGGGTCGCCGGCGACGTCCCCGGACGGGGGACGACCGGCGGCCCTCAGCCGGCGGGGTAGAGGCAGAAGGGGTGGCCCTCGGGGTCGGCCAGCACCAGGTGGTCGGCGTGGCGGGCGAGCACCGAGGCCCCGAGCCCGACCAGCCGGTCCGCCTCGTCGGCGGTGTCGGCGGCGACCAGGTCGAGGTGCAGCCCGGGACGGGCCGCCGCCGCAGGATCCCCGACGCGCTGGCACCACAGCCGCGGGCCGCCGTCGGCGGACTCGACCAGCACGGTCGGGTCGTCCTCGGTGCTGGTGACACCGGTCGATCGCAGCCGGGCCAGCTCGGCCTCGTCGTAGGGCGCGACGGCGTAGCCGTCCAGCGCCGCGGCCCAGAAGCGGGCCAGCCGAGCCGGGTGGACGGAGTCGACGACGACGTCGCGCAGACGAGCCACACCGAGATCATCGCCCGCCGCCGACGCCGGCGCCACCGTGCCGGCCCCTCACCCGGCGTCGGGCGGACCGCAGCCACGGGCCGCGTGATCTAGGCTGGGTCGGCCATGTCCCGACCGCCCCGCCGACGCCCGCGCCGCACCGACGTCACCCCGCGGGAGCCGGCGCCGCTGCCCGAGGGTCTCTCGCTGGAGCTGCCGCCGGAGCTGCCGATCACGGCGATGGCCGACGAGATCCGCACCGCGCTGACCGAGCACCAGGTGGTCGTGGTGGCCGGGGAGACCGGTTCGGGCAAGACCACCCAGCTGCCCAAGCTCTGCCTGGCGATGGGACGCCGCGCGATCGGGCACACCCAGCCCCGACGGATCGCCGCCCGCAGCGTCGCCGAGCGGGTGGCCGAGGAGATGGGCACCGGACTGGGCGAGGTCGTCGGCTACCAGGTGCGTTTCACCCGCCGCTCCTCCCAGGAGACCCGGCTGAAGGTGATGACCGACGGCATCCTGCTGGCCGAGATCGGCCACGACCGGATGCTGCGCCGCTACGACACGATCATCATCGACGAGGCCCACGAGCGCAGCCTCAACATCGACTTCCTGCTCGGCTTCCTCAAGCAGCTGCTGCCGAAGCGCCCCGACCTCAAGGTGGTCGTCACCTCCGCCACCATCGACACCGAGCGCTTCGCCGAGCACTTCGCCGACGCCGACGGCACCCCGGCGCCGGTGGTCGAGGTGTCGGGACGCACCTATCCGGTGGAGGTGCGCTACCGCCCGCTGCGCGCCGAGGACCGCGACCCCGAGCCCGAGGACGAGGACGAGGACGGCGCGACCGCCCCCAGCACCGGTGAGGACGACCAGGACCAGGTGGACGGCGTCGTCGCGGCGGTGCGCGAGCTGCAGGCCGAGAGCGACCTCACCGGCGGCGACATCCTCGTCTTCCTCTCCGGGGAGCGGGAGATCCGCGACACCGCGGACGCGCTGGAGGCCCTCGACCTGCCCCACACCGAGGTGCTGCCGCTCTACGCCCGGCTGTCGGCGGCCGAGCAGCACCGGGTGTTCGCCCCGCACACCGGACGCCGGGTGGTGCTGGCCACCAACGTGGCCGAGACCTCGCTGACCGTCCCCGGCATCCGCTACGTGGTCGACACCGGCACCGCCCGGATCTCGCGCTGGTCGGCGCGCAGCAAGGTGCAGCGGCTGCCGATCGAGCCGATCTCGCAGGCGTCGGCCAACCAGCGCGCCGGCCGCTGCGGCCGCGTCGCGCCCGGCATCTGCATCCGGCTCTACTCCGAGCGCGACCTCGCCGCCCGCCCGGCGTTCACCGAGCCCGAGATCCTGCGCACCAACCTCGCCTCGGTCATCCTGCAGATGGCCTCGGCCCGGCTCGGCGACATCACCGACTTCCCCTTCGTCGAGGCCCCGGTCGCCAGCCAGGTCGCCGACGGCGTCCGGCTGCTCACCGAGCTCGGGGCCATCGAGGACGGCCGCGGCGACGGCGTCCGGCTGACCCAGGTCGGCCAGCGGCTGGCCCGCCTGCCGCTCGACCCGCGGCTGGGCCGGATGCTGCTCGGCGCGGAGGACCGCGGCTGCCTGCGCGAGGTGCTGGTCATCGTGGCGGGGCTGTCCATCCAGGACCCCCGCGAGCGGCCCGCCGAGCACCGCGAGGCCGCCGACGCCCTGCACCGCCGGTTCTGGACGCCGACCGGGGCTGACGGCGGCGACGACGGGGCCGGGGAGGACGAGCCCGACCCGGTGCGCTCGGACTTCCTGGCCTGGCTGCACCTGTGGAACTACCTGCGCCGCCGGCGCCAGGAGCTGTCGGGCAACGCGTTCCGCCGGATGTGCCGCGACGAGCACCTCAACTTCCTGCGCATCCGCGAGTGGCAGGACCTGCACGCCCAGCTGCGCGAGATCTGCGGCGAGCTGGGGATGACGCCCAACACCCCCGACGCCGGCCCCGAGGCGATCCACAGCGCGCTGCTGACCGGGCTGCTGTCCCAGATCGGGCTGCTGGACGTCAAGGAGGAGGAGCGCCGCGGCCGACGCGCCGCCGCCCGCGGCCGGCGGCCGATGAAGGAGTACCTCGGCGCCCGCGGCGTGAAGTTCGCGATCAGCCCCGGCTCGCTCCTGAGCCGCCAGCCGCCGCCGCTGGTGATGGCCGCCGAGCTGGTGGAGACCAGCCGGCTGTGGGCCCGCACCGCCGCCCCGGTGACCGCCGAGCAGGTGGAGGAGGTCGGCGCGCACCTGGTCAAGCGGCACTACTCCGAGCCGCACTGGTCGGAGCGCTCGGCCAGCGTGATGGCCTACGAGCGGCTGACCCTGCTCGGGGTGCCGGTGGTGGCCCGCCGCCAGGTCGCCTACGGCCGCGTCGACCCGGTCGAGGCGCGCCGGATGTTCATCCAGGCCGCCCTGGTCGAGGGCCGCTGGCGCACCCGGCACCACTTCTTCGCCCGCAACGCCGCCGTCCGCGCCGAGGCCGAGCAGCTGGAGGAGCGGGCTCGCCGCCGCGACATCGTGGTCGACGACGAGACCATCGCCGCCTTCTACGACGCCCGGCTGCCCAGCGACGTCGTCTCCGGCGCCCACTTCGACCGCTGGTGGCGCACCGCCCGGCACGAGACCCCCGACCTGCTCGACCTGCGGCTGGAGGACCTGCTGCGCGGCAGCGGGGACGCCTCCACCTCCGACTTCCCCGACACCTGGGTGGTCGACGGCCACGAGCTCGCCGTCGACTACGTCTTCGACCCCGGGTCGGGACGCGACGGCGTCACCGTCACCATCCCGGTCGAGGTGCTCAACCAGGTGCCCGCCGCGCCGTTCAGCTGGCAGGTGCCGGGGCTGCGCGCCGAGCTCGCCACCGAGCTGGTGCGCGGGCTGCCCAAGCAGGTGCGGACCCGGTTCGTGCCCGCCCCCGACCACGCCCGCCGCGCGCTGCAGTGGCTCGGCGAGCACCCCGAGACCGCCGACCTGGCCTTCCCCGAGGCGCTCGGACGGGCCCTGCGCGCGCTCACCGGCGAGCGGGTGCCGACCGACGCGTGGAACCCCGACGCCCTGCCGGCCCACCTGCGGGTCCGCTTCGAGATCAGCACCCCCGAGGGTCCTCGGCCCGGCCGCGACCTGGACGAGCTGCGCCGCGAGCTCAGCCCCACCGTCGAGGCCACCCTGGACCGCGTCTCGGCGGAGGTGGTCCGCAGCGGGCAGACCCGCTGGACCTTCGGCACCATCGCCCCCGAGCTGCACCTGCAGCGGGACGGGCACCGGGTGGTCGGCTACCCCGCGCTGACCGAGGAGCGCACCGGGGACGGGGCCACCGTCGGGCTGGTGGTCACCGAGTCGCCGCGCCGGCAGGCCCAGCTGCACCCGCTCGGGCTGCGCCGTCTGGTCACCCTCAACACCCCCGACCCCACCCGCTGGGTGGTCTCCCACCTGCCCAACACCGAGAAGCTGGCGCTCGGCCACAGCCCCTACCCCGCGGTGCCCGCGCTGCTCGCCGACGCCCGGCTGGCCTCGGTGGGCAGCCTGGTCGCCGAGGCCGGCGCGGAGGACACCCGCACCGAGGACGCCTTCACCCGGCTCTGCGACCGGGTCCGCGCCGACAACGCCGGGCGGATGCGCGAGGTCGTCTCGGTGGTCTCGCGGAGCCTGGCCGCCGCGCAGGCGGTGGCCAGGCTGCTGGAGGCCCCGGCCACCCCGGCGCCCGCCCGCGACGACGTCAGCGAGCAGGTGCAGAACCTCGTGTTCCCCGGCTTCGTCGCCGCCACCCGGTGGGACGCGCTGCGCCACCTGCCGCGCTACCTCACCGCCGCCGAGCAGCGGCTGCTGGCTGCCGCGACCGACCCCGCCCGCGACCAGAGGGTGGCTGAGGACGTCCTGGTCTGCGAGGACGCCTACGCCGAGCTGGTCGCCGCCCAGCCCGCCGGGCCGCTCAGCCCCGAGGTGGAGCGGATCGGCTGGCTGATCGAGGAGCTGCGGGTCGGCGTGTTCGCCCAGCGCCTGGGCACCGCGGAGACCGTCAGCCGGCGCCGCGTGCTCAAGGCCGTCGCCGCCGCCCGCGGCTGACCGGCGGCCCGCCCCGCCGGATGGGCACGCTGGCCGTGCACCCGCCGCCGGCCCACTAGGCTGGGCCCCATGATGGACCCGCGTCTGCTGTACGAGCTGGATCCGGAGCTGTGGGAGCAGATGAGGGGCAAGCGGCCGGTGCTCCTCCACCTGCTCGAGGGCTACGTGGACGCCGGCCAGACCGGTCGGGCGCTCAGCCGGCACCTGCGCGCCTCCAGCGAGCACCGCACCCTGGTCCGCTTCGACCACGACGCCCTGCACGACTACCGCAGCCGGCGTCCGGTGATCACCTTCGACACCAACACCTGGAAGTCGGCCACCACCTTCGCCCTCGAGCTCAGCGTCGGCACCGACGCGAACGGGCAGGAGTACCTGCTGCTGCACGGCCCCGAACCCGACACCCAGTGGGAGCGGGCCATCGCCGCCCTCAACCACCTGGTGCACGAGCTCGACGTGCGGATGGTCGTCACCGCCTCCGGTGCCCCGGTCGCGGTGCCGCACACCCGGCCCACCCTGGTGACCGGGCACTCCACCGACACCAACCTCATCACCGACAACCCGCGGATGATCGACCGGGTCGACGTGCCGGCCAGCTTCAGCTCCTACTGGGAGCTGGCGCTGGGCACCCACGACCGGCTGGCCCTCGGCTTCGCCGCGCTGGTGCCGCACTACCTGGCCCAGGCCACCTTCCACCAGTCGGTGGTGGCGGTGCTGGAGCGGATCAACCAGTACACCGGGCTGTCGCTGCCGCTGGGCGACCTGCCCGAGCAGGTGGTCACCAACCTCGCCGACATCAACACCGAGATGAACGGCTCGCCGGAGGTGCTCGAGGTGGTCTCCACGCTGGAGCAGCAGTACGACGCGATGCAGACCCGTCCCGAGGAGTACCTGCCGAGCGCGGAGGAGCTGGGCGCGGAGTTCGAGCGCTTCCTCGCCGACCGCGAGAAGGACGAGGAGTGAGGACGCCGCCGCTCGGGCGCCGGCGGGGGACGCGCTGATGCCGTCCTCGGTGCAGGAGCTGGTGGCGCTGCTGGAGCTGGAGGAGATCGAGCAGACGCTGTGGCGGGGGAGCCAGCCGGCGACGCTGCTGCAGCGCGCCTTCGGCGGGCAGGTGCTGGCCCAGGCGCTGGTCGCGGCCCACCGCACCCTGCCCGGCGACGTCGCGGTCTCGGTGCACTCGCTGCACGCCTACTTCCTGCGGCCCGGACGCACCGACGCCCCGATCATCTACGACGTCGAGGTGCTCCGTGACGGACGCAGCTTCTCCACCCGCCGGGTGCTGGCCCGCCAGGGCGGCGCGGTGATCTTCACCGTCTCGGCCTCCTTCCACGTCCCCGAGCCGGGGCTGGAGCACCAGGACCCGGTACCCGACGACGTCCCGCCGCCGGAACGCTGCCCGCTGCTCAGCGAGGCGATGGAGAACCTCAGCGGGCGCCGGGCCTCGATGTGGCAGGCCGAGTGGGGGGCGCTGGAGGTCCGCTACGCCGGGGACTCCCGTCCCGGAGGGGTCCTCTCACCCGAGCGGCACCCGGCCCGGGCCCGGGTCTGGATCCGGGTGGCCGGTGAGCTGGCCGACGACCCGGTGCTGCACCAGGCGGCGCTGGCCTACGCCTCCGACCTCACCCTGCTCGCGGTCAGCGTGGTGCCGCACCCGGTCCTCTTCGGCGGCCCGGGCCTGCAGGCGGCCTCGCTGGACCACTCGCTGTGGTTCCACCGCCCGTTCCGCGCCGACCGCTGGCTGCTCTACGACCAGGTGTCCCCGTCGGCCCGCAGCTCCCTCGGGCTGAGCACCGGACGGCTGTTCCAGGACGGTGCGCTGGTGGCCACCGTCGCCCAGGAGGGGTTGATCCGGGTCGTCGACCCGCCGGCCTGAGCCGGGACGCGGACGGGCCCGCCCGGAGGATCTCCGGACGGGCCCGTTCTGCGCTCGGGGCGACCCGTGCTCGACGGCTCAGGCGGCGAGGGTGCTGTGGCGGCGCAGCACCGCGATCGCGTTGCGCTCGATCTGGCGCACCCGCTCGGCGGTGATGCCCCAGACCGCGCCGATGTCGGCCAGCTTGGCCTGGCGGCCGTCGAGCAGGCCGTAGCGGCGGCGCACCACGTCGGCGGAGCGGTCGTCGAGGTGGGAGAGCATGCCCTCCAGCCGTGCCGACTCCTCGGCGTCGATGACCACCTCGTCCGGGCCGGGCATCGGCTCGCGGGCGATGAGGTCACCCAGCGCGGTGTCGCCACCCTCCTCGACCGGTGCGTCGAGCGAGACGTGCTCGCGGCCGTAGCGCATGAGGTCGATCACCCGGTCGGGCTCGACCCCCATCTCCTCGGCGATCTCGACCACGTCGGGCTCGCGGCCCAGCCGGCGCTCCAGGGTGCGGCGCACGGCACCGACCTGGTTGACCTGCTCGGCGACGTGCACCGGCAGCCGGACGATCCGGCCCTGCTGGGCGACGCCGCGGCTGATCGACTGCCGCACCCACCAGGTGGCGTAGGTGGAGAACTTGAAGCCCTTGGTGTAGTCGAACTTCTCCACCGCGCGGATCAGCCCGGTGTTGCCCTCCTGCACCAGGTCCAGCAGCGGCATCTGGGCCCGGCCGTACTTGCGCGCCACCGACACCACCAGGCGGAGGTTGGCGGTGACGAAGCGCTGCTGGGCGGTCTGGCCCTCGGCGGCGATCGTCTCCAGCTCCTCGCGGGTGGCCTTGCGGTAGCCCCGGGGGCGGTCCTTGGCCTTGACGGTGCCGTCGAGCAGCTTCTCCGCGTACAGCCCGACCTCGATGGCCCGGGCCAGCTCGACCTCCTCGGCCGCGGTCAGCAGCGGAGTCTTGGCGATGCCGTCCAGGTACAGCCCGACCGCGTCCTTGCCGTCGATCCCGTCGTTGCTGCGGGCTCGGCTCTGTGCGTTCGTGCTCACGTGTGGTGCCCCTTTCGTCGTGACACCCCTACAACGCGCGAGGTGCGCGATGTGTTTCCTGGATCGCCCTGAGGTGCCCCCGACCCGGGGACGGGGACTACGGGGTGACCGGGAGACCGGACGGGTGCGACCGTGGTCGTATACCCGCCCGGCGCCCGGGGCTCACACGCCGGGCGTCCCGGTCCCGGTCACCTGGTCGATCAGCCACGCCTGCTCGAAGGCGGTCTGACGCCAGGCGTTGTAGCGGCCCGAGACCCCGCCGTGCCCGGCGGCCATCTCGGTGCGCAGCAGCACCGGACGATCAGCGCGGGCCGGTCGGGCCGCCCGCAGCCGGGCCACCCACTTGGCCGGCTCGACGTAGTGCACCCGGGTGTCGTTGAGGCTGGTGGTGGCCAGCACCGCCGGGTAGTCGGGCGCCTCCTCGACCTCGGGCACGTTCTCGTAGGGGGCGTAGGAGGCCATGTAGTCGTACACCTCCGGGTCGGCGAGCGGGTTGCCCCACTCCTCCCACTCGATCACCGTCAGCGGCAGCTCCGGGTCGAGGATGGTGGTGAGCGGGTCGACGAAGGGCACCGCCGCGTGCACCGCCCGGAACACCTGCGGGGCGAGGTTGACCGCCGCGCCGATGAGCAGCCCGCCGGCGCTGCCGCCCTCGGCCGCCAGCCGGTCGTGGCTGGTCCAGCCCTCGGCCACCAGGTGCTCCGCGCAGGCGACGAAGTCGCTGAAGGTGTTCTTCTTGGCCAGCATCTTGCCGTCGTCGTACCAGCGCCGGCCCAGCTCGCCGCCACCGCGGACGTGGGCGATGGCGTAGACGAAACCGCGGTCCAGCAGCGAGAGCCGGGCGATGGAGAAGCCGGGATCCATCGGGATCTCGTAGGAGCCGTAGCCGTAGAGCAGGCACGGGGCGGTGCCGTCGGCGACCACGTCGGCGCGGTGCACCAGCGAGATCGGCACCCGGGTGCCGTCGGGAGCGGTGGCCCACAGCCGGCGCTGCACGAGGTCCTCGCTGCGGTAGGGCCCGTGCACCGGGTGGTCCAGCACGGGGGCGCGCTTGAGCAGCCGGCGCTCCCCGGTGGCGACGTCGGCCTCGAACACCGAGCTCGGCGTGACCAGCGAGGTGAAGGAGAACCGGAACCGGGTGCTGCGGTAGTCGGGGTCGCCGAGGTTGGCCACGGTGTAGAGCGGCTCGTCGAAGGTGAGGTCGGCCCCGCTGCCCAGCGAGCCGTCCGGGCCGCGCGGGATGACGTGCAGCCCGCTGAGCCCGTCGCGGCGCAGGGAGACCAGCACGTGGCCCTCGTAGGCGTCCACGTCGACGATCCGGACGCCGGGCGTGTGCGGCAGCACCGGGCGCCAGTCGTCGGGGGAGCTCGCGGTCAGTGGCGCCTCGGCCAGCTCGGAGTCCGGGGCGTCGAGGTTGTGCACGACGAGCAGCCGGTCCCCGGCCACCTCGACGTGGTACTCCAGCCCCTCCCGGCGCGGGCTGACCACCCGCGGCGTCCCCTCGGGGTCGTCGACCGGCAGCAGCCGGTACTCCGAGGTGAGCCGGCTGCCGGTGCCGACCAGCAGCCACCGCTCGTCGCGGCTGGTGTCGACACCGAGCCAGAACCGCTCGTCCTCCTCGGTCAGCACCAGCACGTCCTGCTCGGCGGGCTCGCCCAGCCGGTGGCGGAACAGCTGGTGCGGGCGCCAGGCGGCGTCGGCGCGGGTGTAGAAGAGGTGCTCCCCGCCGAGCCAGACCGCCCCGGCCGCGGTGTCGGGGACGGTGTCGGGGAGCCGCTCGCCGGTCTCCAGGTCGACCACGTGCAGGGTGTAGCGCTCGTCACCGGTGACGTCGGTGCCGAACAGCAGCCGGCGTCCGTCGGGGGAGAGGGCGAAGCTGCCGAGGGAGAAGAACTCCTGCCCGGCGGCCTCGGCGTTGCCGTCGAGCACCACCTGCTCGCCGGGGAACCCGTCGGCACCGGCGGTGGCCGGGTCGGGCGGGGTGTCGGGGTCGGTCACCGGGAGCCGGCAGTGCAGCGGGTACTCCTGACCCTCCACGGTCCGGCTGTAGTACCAGAAACGGCTCACCTCCTCCTCACCGACGCGGTGGCGCACCAGGGTCGGCACGCTGAGGTCGGTCTGACGGGTGCGGGCGGCGATGTCGTCGAACAGGCTCTGCCGCAGCCCCTCCAGCGACGCCGTCTGCTGCTCGGTCCAGGCGTTCTCGGCCTCGAGGTGGGCGGTGGTCTGCGGGTCGTCCTTGGCCCGTAGCCACTCGTAGTCGTCGACGAAGACCCGGCCGTGGTGCTCGCGCCGGACCGGCCGGACGGCGGCCCGCGGCGGCTCCGTGGGCGGGGTGGGGGAGGAGGACGGCACCGGGCTCGACATGCTCCCCACCCTAGGGGCCCGGCGGTCGCCCCTCAGCCCGTCGCCGTCGGCAGCGGCCGGACGGTGAGCACCTGCTCGGCCCGGCCGACCGGGCCGTGCCGGTCGTGCAGCACCGAGGAGGTGAGCCCCAGACCGGTCGGGCCGACCACCTGCTCGGTGTCCAGCCCCAGCCGGTCCCCGGTGGGCAGGCGGTGCAGGTGCACGGTGAGATCGGTGTTGGGGAACATCCAGCGCCGCGGGTCGACCCGGCAGCCGAGCCCGTTGGCGGTGTCGACCAGTCCCATCAGCCGGGCCAGGTCGGCCACCTCCTCATCGGCGACCAGCGCCGGACGGGCCCGCAGCCAGGCCCGGTTGCGGCCCTCGCCGGGAGCGCGCTCGGCGCGGACGTCGAGGCTGGCGATGAACCCGCCGGGCCAGTACCGGCTGGGCTCGGCCGGCGGTAGCTCCTCCGGGGCCGGCAGCGGTTCGCCCGCGCCACCGGCCACCTCGGCGGTGCCGGCCGCTGCCAGCCGCCA